>JAUPKJ010000159.1 GCA_030837505.1 Actinomycetota bacterium | reverse complement strand
TGGGGTTCGCTGGCCCCGGCGTCCAGGCGCGCCAGCTCCAACAGATCCTGCAGGATCTGTTGGAAACGTGCGAGTTCTGCCACCACGAGGTCGAGGGCTTGCCGAGAGCGCTCCGGCAGGTCCTGACGACGCCGTTCCAGCAGTTCGACCCCTGTTACGAGAGTGGTCAGCGGCGAACGCAGTTCGTGGCTCACGTCCGCGGTGAACCGCGCCTCGCGTTCGATCCGGGCTTGCAGGGAGTCGGCCATGCCGTTGAAGCACGCGACGATGGCGACCAGATCGGGGTCCTCGGTGGGGGACAGCCGGGTGTCGAGGCAACCGGCCGCGATCGCCGACGCCGCCACGGCCACGTCGTCCAGGGGTCGCAGGACCCGTCCGGCCACGGAACGGCCCAGGAGGGCCGTTGCGGCGGCCGTCCCGGCCGCGACCCCCGTCAGGACCCGTTTGAGGGTGTCGAGGGTTCCCGAGAGGTCCCCGGCGTGGGAACGCTCGTAGAACTGGGCGTTCGCCGCGGGCAGGGGCACCCCCACGACGAGGGCCGGACCGTCCGGGGACTTCGTCCAGCTGATGACGGGACGGCCGCGGGAGACGGCGTCCAGGACCCCTTCGGGCAGATCCGACCGGCCCACGTCCAGTCCGGACGAGAACCAGTTCCCCCGGCGGTGGACGAGGACCTGGGTCCCGGCGGGCGGCGCGATGGTCCCCAGCACCTCCGAGACGCTCACACCGGAGGCCAGGAGCCCTTCCCGCACGTAGCTGGCGTCGGCGTACGCCTGGCGGACGGCGGAGTTCTCCCGTTGGCGGATCAAGTACCCCCGCGCGGTCACGTAAGTGCACACGACGATGACGACGGAGACCATGAGCCCGCCGAGGGCGAAGGCCACCATGTTGCGCCGGCGCAGGCTCCGTTTCTCCCGGGGGCGCCAGGGCCCGCGCCGGTAGATCACGTTTCTCCCCCGGTGTCGTCGGACGGGATGATCACACGGCCCCCAACCGGTAGCCCAGCCCGCGCACCGTCACCACGATCCGGGGGGACCCGGGATCCTGTTCGACCTTGGTGCGCAGTCTGCGGATGTGGGCGTCGACGATGCGTTCGTCGCCGAAAAATCCCTGGTCCCAGATCCGTTCCAGCAGGACGGCCCTGCTGAGGACCCGTCCCGGGCTCTGGGCCAGTTCGCACAGCAGGCGGAACTCGGTCACGGTGAGGTGGACCGTCTCGTCTCCCCTGCGCACCAACCCGGCCTCGGGCCACAGGGTCAGGGGTCGGCCGTTCTGCTCGTCGAGCACCGTTCCCCCCAGCTCGTTCGCTGCCAGGGGGTGGCTGCGGCCTCGCCGTTGCAGCGCCCGCAGCCGGGCGCAGATCTCCTTGATCTGGAAGGGCTTCGTCACGTAGTCGTCCGCCCCGGCCTCGAGGGCGGCGACGATGTCGTGGGTGTCCGTGCGAGCGCTGACGACCACGATGGGGGCGTCGGTGAGGTGGCGGGCTTCGCGGATGAAGGTGAAGCCGTCCATTCCTCCCAGCATGAGGTCGACCAGCATGAGTTCGATGCCACCGGGCAGTTCGGTCAGGGCTCGTTCGGCACGGGCATGTGCCACCACCTCATATCCCTCGTCGAGCAGTGCCAAGCGCAGGGCTGCGCGGATGCCGTCGTCGTCTTCGAGGACAAGGAGCCGGGTGCTCACAGAACCATGCTGCCACCCGTTGCGCATTGTTCTGAACGGGTGACGCTCCGGGAAGGCATCGTCATGGAACTGCAAAGTGCTGTCCAGCCTTTCGCAATGCTCAGAGGGGAGGATCGGTTTTCGTCAGCACTTCACCGGTCCGTAACCGAAACAGAACCGAGAGTCAGAGCCCTCGTCCCTATATTGCGTTGGTCACCACGGGGGAAGGAGTTCGTCATGGCCGGATGCATCGGGTACCCGACCGACGAGAGCGCCCCGGAAGTGGTGGTCCTGGACGCGTCGCTCGTCGCAGGAGGACTGATCGACCTGCGATCCCGCGTGCAGGACGTTGTGCTGTCGGGGGTGCGGACCATCATCGTGGACGTCTCGCAACTGGACTGTCTTTCCTCGGCCATGTTGACGGCGCTGCTCTGGGCACAGCGCCGTTGCCGGGCCCGTGGCGGGGCCGTTCTGCTGAGAGCGCCCAGCCGGCGCAGCCTGGACATGTTGCGGCGCACCGGCCTCTGGAACGTTCTGGCAATTGAGGGCCCGCGCGGGCCCGACACGATCGGGAGAACCACACAGTGACAACACCGACCCTGCATCTGGCGGAACAGCAGGCACGGCGGCTGATCGGTTGGCACTTCTCCAGCGGCGGCGATCGACCCGGTATCGCAGTGACCAGAACCTCGCACGAGCACCTGCGGGTGGTGGTGTGCGAACCCGAGGACACCCGGGGGCACGATCGTCACCGGCTTCTGACGGGTTCGGCGCACCACGTGGCAGGCGCCCCCCACGACATCTCCGGTGCCGTTCAGTCCCTCCTGCGCGACGACGCCGCCGGCTGCGGCAGCGTGACCGTCGCGGACCTGGACACGAACGGCACGTTGGCCCTGGGCGGGTTCGCAGCTCCCCCGGTGCTGTGCCTGCGCACCACCGGCCGGGTCGACATCGTCCCCCAGGGCGTGGGAGAGACCCGCCTCGACCGGCTCGTCCCCGGGGACGGGCTGGTGATCTGCTCCCCGACCCTCCTGGAGGATCCGCCCCAGATCCTCGCGGCGCTGAGGCGGCAGTTCGGCCACGGGGACCGGACGGGCGAGCTGTCCGTCCGGAGGGTGATCGCACAACTCATGAGCGATCTGGAGCGTTCCCCCCGGTCAGGGGTTGCCGTGGCCGTCGAGGTGACCGATCGCCCGTCGCCCGGCGGCGTGAGGTGATCGGCGTCACGTCCGCCCTGAGATCGGACTTGCGCACCTTCCCCAGGTGATTGCACGGCAGATCGGGCACCAGGTGGATCTCCCGGGGCCGTTTGTGCACCGCCAGGCGTGCCGCGACGAAGTCCGACAGCCCGGCGGCATCGACGCCGTCCGCGACGACGAAAGCCGTCACGCGCTCCCCCAGGTCGTCGTCGGGCAGGCCGAGCACTGCGGCCTGCCGGACGGCCGGGTGTTCCAGGAGGGTGTCCTCGACCTCTCCCGCTCCTATCCGGAATCCCCCGGAGGAAATGAGATCGGTCGAGGTGCGTCCGATGATCCGGTACCAGCCGTCGGCGTCGACCGTCGCGATGTCCCCCGTGCGGAACCATCCCCGGGGGTCGAAGGCCGCGGCCGTGTCCGCGGGCCTGCCCAGGTAGCCCTCGAACACCGTCGGGCCCCGCACCGACAACTCGCCGAAGCTGACGCCGTCGGCCTCCACGGTCTGCCCGCCCTCCCCCAGCAGACGGGCCTCGACGCCCGCCAGGGGCGTCCCGACGTACCCCGGGCGCCGCGGCCCGTCGGACCGGACACTCAAAGTGATCAAGGTCTCGGTCATTCCGTACCGCTCCACGGGGGCCTGCCCAGCCAGTCGCGCAAGGGTCCGGTGAACCGGTACCGGCAGGGCAGCGCTGCCGGAGACCAGCAGCCGGGCCCTGCTCAGGGCACGGGCCGCTGCGGCCTCCCTGGCGATCCTCGTCCACACCGTCGGCACCCCGAAGTACAGGGTCCCCCCGGCCGCCGCGTAGCCCGCCGGGGTGGGGCGCCCCGTGTGCACCAGGCCGCTGCCGATCCGCAGCGCTCCCAGAACGCCGAGCACCAGACCGTGGACGTGGAACAGGGGCAGCCCGTGCACCAGGGTGTCCGCGGGGGTCCACTCCCAGGCCAGGGCGAGGGCATCCAGGTCGGCGGCGATCGCGGAGCGCCGGACCGGCACGCCCTTGGCCGGTCCGGTCGTGCCGCTCGTGTACAGGAGCAGGGCCGTGTGGTCCCCGGGCGGTTCCGGGTACGACGTGCTCGCGCTGTCCTCGACCCTGACCGGCAGAAGTGGCGTCGCCGCGCCGCCGGACCGCCGGTCCCGGTCCTGGACCCGGTCACCGGGGACGAGCAGCAAGCTGGCGCCCGAATCACGCAGAATGTGGTCCCGCTCGGCTTCACCGCTGTCCCCGGGCACGGGAACCACGGTGACCCCGGCCATCAGGCACCCCACGATCCCCACGACCGTCTCCCGGCAGGCCTCCGCCCGCAGGGCCACCGTGCCTGCCCCCGCCACACGGTCCGCGACCGCGCCGGCGGCGGCGAGCAGACGGTCCGGGTCGAGCCGTTCTCCGGCGATCTCGATCGTGCGGGGCTCCGGCCCCCGCGTCAGGGCGTCCAGCAGGGGCTCTGGTGTTCTCCCTCGCGGTTCCACCCGAACAGCTTCCCCGGTCGGCCTTGGATCGGGCCAGCGTCCCGCTGAAGAGGACCGAAGGTGCCCAGGCCGTCGGCGTCCGCCCCGCCCCACCAGGCCCGTCCCGGCCGTCGGAGCGATCGACCGGCCCCGTCGGGTGATGCGATCGGGGGGACTCGGTAATATCCCGGTCCCCGCAGCAGGCGCGAGGGCCGCCGTCCCTCCTAGACTCGACCAGTAGGACCCCCGAACCCGAAAAGGTCCAGGTCACCCGAAACGGTCTCACCCGAAACGGTCATAGGTCAGCAGCTGCCCGCCGTCCGCCGTCCCGGTGGACAGCGCAGTGAGCGCGAGGAGGACGCCATGCCCGACGGATCCGCACCAGCCCCAGAGCCGACGGACCGGACAGAGAGCGTTCCCCGGACTGCCCAGGACCGGTGCCCACAGGACCGGGCTCTGCACGTTCTGCAGGACCTGCGTCCGATCCTGGCGAAGGCCGACTCGCAGCTCAGGACGATTCTGGCGCCCGGGCCCTCCCTGGCCAACCTGCACCTGGACTACGCCCGGCGGGGACGGATCGACCAGGCCGCGCCCGTCTGCGGCAGAGCCGAGATCGAGATCGACGCCCCCGTCGGGACCGTCTGGCGCATGTTCAGCGACATGGCGCGCTGGCCGACGTGGAGCGCGAGCATCCACCACGTCCGGGTCGAACACCCTCTGAGGGTGGGCAGCCGTTTCCTCTGGTGGAACGGTCCTGTGCGTTTCCTCTGCATGTTGTCGGTCGTGGAGACCGACCAGGAACTGACCTGGACGGGGATCGGTCTGGGCAACAGGGCCGTCCACCGCAACCTGTTCTCCTCCACGGACTCCGGCGGGACCAGGGTCCGCTCGGAGGAATCCCTCAACGGGGTGCTCCTGCCGTCCCTCTACTCCGGGACCAGGCTCTGCTGGGATCTGGAGAGCTGGCTGACCGAACTGAAGTTCGCCGTCGAGGACCGCGGCCGCCGGACCCGCTGAACTCGGTTCTGACGGGCTGAGTTCGGTTCGGACCCGCTGCCCCCGATTCGGACCCGGGAGGCGGGCTCGGGCGGGAGGCGGGGTCCGGCGGGAGGGACGGCGTCGGGCAGGATGCCCTCATGTCCACGTCCCCTTCCCCCAATGCCCTGCTCGTGGCGGGCACCACCTCGGACGCGGGCAAGAGTGTCCTGGTCGCGGGCCTGTGCCGGTGGCTGGCCCGCCGGGGGGTCGCCGTCGCCCCGTTCAAGGCCCAAAACATGTCCTTGAACTCCTTCGTCACGCGTGATGGTGCGGAGATCGGCCGGGCCCAGGCCATGCAGGCCAGGGCCTGCGGCGTCGAGCCCCAGGCCGCCATGAACCCCGTGCTGCTCAAACCGGGCACCGATCGGACCAGTCAGGTCGTTCTCCTGGGCCGTCCCGTGGCCGAGGTCGGCGCCCTCGAATACGGAAACCTCACCGGTCGCCTCCTGCCGCAGGTCCTCACGGCCCTGGACGATCTGCGCTCCCGGTTCGACGTCGTCATCTGCGAGGGCGCCGGCAGCCCTGCCGAGATCAACCTCAGGTCTCGCGACATCACCAACATGGGGTTGGCCAGGGCCGCCGGGGGGCTGCCGACGATCGTCGTGGGGGACATCGACCGGGGCGGGGTCTTCGCGGCCTTCCACGGCACCGTCGCCCTGTTGGAACCCGAGGACCAACGGCTGATCAGTGGATTTGTGATCAACAAGTTCCGGGGGGACCCGGCTCTCCTCGCGCCGGCCCTCGACATGATCCGGCGGGCGAGCGGCCGTCCCGTCCTGGGCACCCTGCCCTACCTGCAGGGCACATGGCTGGATGTGGAGGACTCCCTGGACCTGGAGCACGACCGGGGCGAGCCCCGCGCGCCGGTGGGCAGCGAGGTGCTGCGCGTGGCCGTCCCCCGGCTGCCCCGGCTGTCCAACGTCACCGACATCGACGCTCTCGCCGCAGAGCCCGGGGTCGTCGTCCGGCTCGTGCACCACGGCGAGGAGCTGGCCGACGCCGATCTCGTGCTCCTGCCGGGAACCAGGGCCACCGTCCGCGACCTGGCCTGGCTGACCGAACGCGGCCTCGCGGCGGCCGTCCTCGCCCACGCGCGCGCGGGCCGTCCCGTCCTGGGCCTCTGCGGCGGGTACCAGATGCTGGGACGCACCGTGGAGGACCGCGTGGAATCCGGTGACGGCGAGGTTCCCGGGCTGGGTCTCCTGCCCACCAGGACCCGCTTCGGCCCGGACAAGGTGCTGGCCCGCGCCCGGGGGCGTGCCCTGGGGCACCCCGTGGAGGGATACGAGATCCACCAGGGCCTCGTCGAACTCGACCCCGCTGCGCCGTCCGAACGGAGTGCGGACCTGGAGGAGTTCCTCGACGGGTTCCGGCTGGGCGACGTCTGGGGCACCACCTGGCACGGTTGCCTGGAGAACGACGACTTCCGCAGAGCCTTCCTCGCCCGCATCGCGGCAGCGGCCGGCCGGGACTTCACCCCGGCCCCGGACACGTCGTTCCACGGTCTGCGCGAGGCCAGACTCGACACCCTGGCGGACGCCGTCGCCGAGCA
This sequence comes from Actinomycetota bacterium, assembly GCA_030837505.1. Lineage (GTDB taxonomy): Bacteria > Actinomycetota > Actinomycetes > Actinomycetales > Kineosporiaceae > JAUPKJ01. Next base: position 2,017 of record JAUPKJ010000159.1, on the reverse strand, counting down.
CCTGGACACCACCGCCGTCCTGCGCCTGCTCGAACAGGGCCCGCCCCCCGGGCTGCCCGTCCTGCCGACCTTGTGTCGATGAGACCCCTTCCGACCGCGAAAGCAGCTTTTCAGTGGTCTCTCGCCTGCGACGACGCCGTGAGAGAATGCCCGGGACGGCGAAGCGGAGGAACTCCGGTGCGGCGGGTGGATCACCCGTCCAGTCCGGGGCGGTCCCGCCACTGTGACCGGGGAGACCTCGCTTCCCCCATCGGACCGCCGGCCGCAGGACGCGGCCGGAGCGGCTCCTGACCGCACAGACGGTCGGAGGGCCACTGGCTGCGCACGCGGCTGGGAAGGCCGGAAGCGACATGGTGTACGAGCAGCCTGCTCGACGCCGACCCGGAAGCCAGGATATTCCGCTCCCGTCACCGGGGCCGACCGGCCGCGGTTCGGCAGGAAGCGGGCGTGGACACCCGCTCGGGCGAAAGGACCACCGTGCGGACTCCGCAGGAGCTCACGGCACCGGAAGAACTCACAGCGGCTGAACTCGTAACGGCTGAACTCGCGGGGGCAGAGGAACTCACCACGCGCGAGCGCCGTCACCGCCCCCTGGTCATCGTGCACACGGGGCAGATGAAGGGGAAGTCCACCGCCGCCTTCGGTATGGCGCTGCGCGGGTGGAACCAGGGCTGGTCGATCGGGGTCTTCCAGTTCGTCAAGTCCGGCAGGTGGCGTCCCGGGGAGGAGTCGGCCTTCCGGGCTCTCGACGAGGTGTACCGCCGGACGGGCCGGGGCGGTCCGGTCCAGTGGCACGTCCTGGGCGACGGCTGGTCCTGGTCGCGGGCTGCCGGGCCGCGCGGCGACCGGGCTGCGGCCGCCCGCCGGGGTTGGGAGGAGATCCGACGTCGCCTGGAGTCGGGGGGCCACGACCTGTACGTGCTCGACGAGTTCACGTACCCGCTGCGCGAGGGGTGGATCGACGTCGAGGAGGTCGTGGAGGTCCTGCGGACGCGTCCCGGCAGGCAGCACGTGGTGATCACAGGACGGGAGGCCCCCGACCGGTTGGTCGACGCGGCCGATCTCGTCGTGGAAATGACCAAGATCAAGCATCCGTTGGACGACGGGCAGCGCGGTCAGCGGGGGATCGAATGGTGAGGATCCCCCGGCTGGTCGTCGCGGCCCCCCGGTCCGGCGGCGGCAAGACCACCGTGGCCACGGGGCTGATGGCGGCCCTGCGTGCCCGGGGCCTGGAGGTCAGCGGTCACAAGGTGGGGCCGGACTACATCGACCCCGGGTACCACGCCCTCGCGACCGGGCGCCCCGGTCGCAACCTCGACCCCCGGTTGCAGGGCGAGGACCTGGTCCGTCCGCTGTTCCTGCACGGGGCCCTGGCGGGGCGTCCCGCGGACGTCGCCGTCGTCGAGGGGGTCATGGGCCTGTTCGACGGAGCCCTGGGCCAGGGCGGGTACGCCTCGACCGCGCACCTCGCGCGCCTGCTCGACGCGCCGGTGCTGCTCGTGGTCGACGCGGCCTCGGCGGGGCGCAGCGTGGCGGCGACCGTGCTGGGCTGCCTGCGCTACGAGGAGGGGCTGCGGATCGGCGGGGTCGTGCTGAACCGGGTGGGTTCGCAGCGGCACGCCGAGGAGACCGCGGGGGCCGTGGAGGAGCTGGGGGTTCCGGTCCTGGGCGTCCTGCACCGGGATCCGCAGGTCCACGTCCCCAGTCGGCATCTGGGGCTGGTCCCTGCCGTCGAACGGGCCGGGACGGCGTCGCGGACGGTCGAACGGCAGGCTGCCCTGGTCGCGGACGGGGTCGATCTGCAGGCGGTCCTCGCGCTGGCGAACAGCGCCCCCGATCTGCCCGGCAGCGTCTGGGACCCGTCCTCACCGTTCGAGCCGGCAGGGCCGGAACGAATGGCAGGACCGGACCGAACGGCAGGGGACGGGCCGCCGGGCTCCGGCCGTGCCCCCGTGGTCGCCGTCGCGGCCGGACCGGTCTTCACCTTCCGCTACGCCGAGACGACGGAGCTGCTGCT
>JAUPKJ010000158.1 GCA_030837505.1 Actinomycetota bacterium | reverse complement strand
TGGGTTTTGACCAGGGCTTGGTTGTTCTGGACGTTTTGGCCGATGTTGAACAGGGTGGCGCGGGCCCCGGCTTTCTTCAGGGCGGCCAGCAGGTTCTTGGTGTTGCCGGCGTTCGGGCCGTCGTCGAACGTCAGGGCCACGTAGCCGTTGCACGTGGCAGCCTGAGCCGGGCCTGCCGCTGTCGTCGCGGTGACACCGGCCGCCACGACCGCTGCGCAGGCGGCCAGGGCCAACAGGCACTGGGGGGAACGGGAAGATCGAGGCATCGGGCTCTCCTCATCGAGTTGCGTCCGGACCACCTCTCGGCCGGAACAGGTCCGGCCTGGCCGACCTGACCGTTGGGTGGGGAACTGAACCACCCTGTTCTTGCAGGACAATAAGTGTAAAGAGTGTCAAAACGGGCAAAGGTCTCCTTTCTTGTAGGGGCAGGTCCCGGCCTCGGACCGCCCCTGCCGTCCCGGGCGAGCGCGGAAAGTTCCGCCCGTGCCCGCCCGTGCCGCCGTACCGCCCGTCTCACCGCCCGCGGGACGACACCCTGCGGGGTCACTGTCCTCAGGAAGGACGGCTCCCTCCGGTCCACCGTTGTCCGAACCCCACGGCCAGGGCCGTCGTGATCACTCCGGGCAGGTCCGTGCCCAGGGGTTCGAGGGCCGCGTTCAGACGTTCGACCATCGTCCCGGAGCCCGCCACGGCCTGACCCAGCCGAGTCCCGTACTCCCGGAAGAGCTCCGACGCGCAGGACTCCGGGAGGATCCCGGCCCGTTGCTGATCGACGATCTCGGCCAGGGCCGCCGCGGCGGCCACGACCATCGGATCGGCGTCCACCCCGCGGAAGTTCTGTTCGAACAGCAGGGCGTCTGTTTCGTCGAGGACCTCACGGGCCCGTTCGCAACACCGCTGTGCGGTGACACCGAAACGCCCCAGCTGCGTGACCACGGACCGACGGCTGTCCGGCGTCAGACCGTTCTGCAGCACCAGGGCCTCGCGGATCGCCTGTCCCACCGTGCGGCCGATGAGTTCCCCGAGCTTGCCGTGCAGCCCTGCGCTCGTCAGGGGCCTGCCCGTGTCCGTCCGGCAGGCGATCGCGAGCTGGTCGGTCCCGGTCCCGGTGGCTCTTCGCCGGCTGTACCGGGAGGCGACCTGGAGGTCCTGCAACACTGCCGTCTTGGCCTCCGTGGCGGTGACGAGCGCGCGGGTCAGGGCACCGCAGGTCAGCTCGTGGCTGATGAACAGCATCGTGTTGATGGTCCCGGGGGCCTCGGGCACGGAGTTCGGCACCAGGCGTTCGTAACGGCCGTCCCATTCGAACGAGGTGGCGGGGTCCCCGGCTCGCCCGGCGTTCCCCTCGACCCCGGCCGTTGCCGCGGCGAGGACCACAAGATCGCGGAAGGACTCCGAGGCCACCCCGGCGCACCGCATGTTCGCCGCGGTCCCCAGCACGGCCGTGGCCTGCGGGTCCAGGCCGTGCTCCGCGCAGAAGTCCGCGTGTTCGACGAACGGGTCCCGGGGCCGGTCGTGTCCCATCCGTTCGCAATGACCGGCCGGTTCGCAGACCTGATGGTTGACGACGACCTGCAGGTCGTCGCGGACGCCCCCGCGGACCTGACACGTGGACAGCACCCGGTGCGGGGCCAGGAACCGCCCGGACAACAGCCGTCCGGTCCGGTGCAGCTCCACTCCTTCGTACCAGGTTCCCAGTCTCATCGGTCTCCTCCCGGTCGGGGAGCCGCCCCGGTGGCGATCTCCTGCAGAGGCAGCCGGCGTCTGCGATGCGACAGGACGAGCTCGCCGACCTCCTCGATGTCCTCGACGACCACGGCGTCCCGTCCCCGCCAGGCCGCCAGGGCCGTGGAGGCGCGCAGCAGGGTGAGGTCCCCGCGGTGGCCGTCGACCCCGGCGTCCAGGCAGACGGTCGCGATCCGCAGCAGTACGTCCTGGCCGGCTTTGACCTCGGGCAACAGCCGTCGGGCGGCGTCGAGGCGCTCGGCCAGCTCGGCCTGCTCGTCGGCCCACCGGTCCGCGAAACCCTCGGGGTCCTGCTCGTACTCCGACCGGCGACGCATGATCTCGACCCTCTCCAGCGGGTCCTGGGAGCCCTCGACACTCACGCACAGGCCGAAACGGTCCAGCAACTGCGGGCGCAGCTCCCCCTCCTCGGGGTTCATCGTGCCCACGAGACGGAAACGGGCCGGATGCGCCAGGCTGATCCCCTCGCGTTCGACCGTGTTCACCCCCATGGCCGCGCTGTCGAGCAGCAGGTCCACCACGTGGTCGTCCAGCAGGTTCACCTCGTCCACGTACAGGATTCCCCGGTGCGCCGCCGCCAACAACCCGGGTTCGAAACCCCGCACGCCCTCCTGCAGCGCCCGTTCGAGGTCGATGGTGCCCGCCACGCGGTCCTCGGTCGCGCCGACGGGCAGTTCCACGACCGGTACCCGCACGGTGGCGACCTCGAGGTTCGAACTGCTGGGGTTCGAACTGTGAGGGTTCGAACGGCAGAGTTTCGAACGGCAGGGGGCGGACGGGGGCGACGGACACAGCTCGTCGTGCTCCTCGGGCGACAGACGGAAGGGGCACCCCTGCATGATCCGCTGGGTCGGCAACAGGTCGGCCAGGGCCCGGACCGCCGTCGACTTGGCCGTGCCCTTCTCACCCCGCACGAGGATCCCCGACAGTGACGGCGAGACGACGCTCAACAGGAGCCCCAGCCTCAGCCGTTCCTGTCCCACGAGAGCAGCGAACGGGTACACCGGACGTTTCATGACAGGTTTCCTCTCGTCAGAGCGACCAGATCGTCGGCGCGCAGGTCCTCGATCCGGAAGACCTGGGCCCCCAGCTGCGCCGCGAGGTCCCGAGCCCGTTCCAGACGCACCCCGCGGGGGTCCTCTGTGTCCACGACCACCCAGCGGACCCGCTGTTCGGCCGCGATCGAACGGGCCACCCGGGGGATCTCTCCCGGGACGGACGGGCCGTCCAGCCCCCACGTCCCCCGCCCGTCCGTGACGACGACCGCGAGCGGCCGCAGGCCGGGGTCCCTGCGCAGCGCGATCTGCAGGGTCCGGTGGGCGAGGAGGAGCCCGCCGGCCAGCGGGGTCCTGCCGCCCGTGGGCAGCTCGCGCAGCAACCGGCCCGCGACGTCGATCGAACAGGTCGGGGGCAGGAGCAGTTGCGCCTCGCGCCCCCGGAAGGTCACCAGGCCCACGTGGTCCCGGTTGCGGTAGACGTCCAGCAGCAGGCTCAACACCGCGCCCTTGCTCGCCAGCATGCGGCCGCGGACCCCCATGGAGCCGCTGGCGTCCACCACGAACAGTACGAGCGTGCCCGACCGGCGGCGTCGGATCTTCTCGCGCCAGTCCGCGCGGTGCACCACGAGCCGGTCGGCGCCCTCGGGGCGGCGGTGGCGCTGGTGGGGGGCTGCGGCCCGCAACGTCGCGTCGAGGGCCAGGTCGTGCGCGTCGTCGGCGGGCCTGGTACCGACACGGCGGCCGGTCCGGTCGGTGGAACGGGTGCGCAGCCTGCGCCCGTTCCGGCCCCGTGCCCCGCGGTCCTCCCGCACGGGCAACCGACGCACGGCGAAGGGATCGCCCGTGGCGAAGACCTGTTCGCCTCCCGGCGAGGTCGGGCGGTCGGAGCCTTTCCCGCCGTCGGGGCCCGTCTGCCCGTCCGGGCCGGTCGCTGGGTCAGTTCCGGTCGTTTCGTCCGGTCCCGTCGCTCCGCTCCGGTCGCCCGCTCCCGTTCGATCCTGTGCAGCTGCTCCGCCGCTCGGGCCACCCGGTCGTTCCTGCCCCTCCGGTCGTTCCTGCCCGCCCGCGTTTCCCTCACGCGGCTTCTCCTGCGGTGCGTCGTTCGCATCGTCGTTCGAGGACCGCGGGGAGGGATCCGGTGGCGGTGCGGGCGCCGGCGGCGGGGGAGGAGGAACAGCGTGCCTGCCGCGGTGGGTCAGGGCGAACTCCGCGACCGCCAGGACGTCGTCGATCTCCACGCGCGTGCGTCCCTGCCACGCGGCGTGGGCCGAGGCCGCCCTTTCGAGCACGAGGTCGGCCCGGTGCCCGGCGACCCGCCGGGTGCGACACAGCTCCGCCACGTACGGGCGGACCTGCCCGGAGAGGTGCCTCTGCGGCAACAGGTGCCGGGCCCGCAGGATCCTGCGGGCCAGACGTTCGTTCTCGTCCTGCCATCGGCGTACGAAACCCACCGGATCGGCTTCGTGTTCCCGACACCGGCGCAGCAGCTCGACCCGGACCTGAGGATCAACTTCCCCCCCGACGTCCACGCACAGGCCGAAACGGTCCGACAACTGCGGGCGCAGGTCGCCCTCCTCGGGGTTCATCGTGCCCACGAGCAGGAACTCGCTGGGGAACACACCCGAGAACCCCTCCCGTTCGACCCTCACGCGACCCGCTCCGGCGACCGTCACCAGGACCTGCCCCAGATGGTCGTCCAACAGGTTGATCTCGTCGACGTACAGCACCCCGCCGTGCACCTGGGCGAGCAACCCGGGGGACAGAACCGCCCGGCCGCGGGCGAGGGTGCGTTCGAGATCCACGCCTCCCACCAGCCGGTCCTCGGTGGCGGACAGGGGCAGGGTCCGCAGGCCCTCACCCCCGGGCAACAGGTCCGCCAGGGCTCTCACCGCCGTGGACTTCCCGGTGCCCTTCTCCCCTCGCAGCAGAACCCCGCCGAGGCCACGATCGACGGCGCCCAACAGCAACGCCGTGCGCACCCTCTCCTGGCCGACCAGCGCAGCGAACGGGTACCCGCAGCCACCGGGGACAGCGGTGACAGCGGGGCCGCCGGGGTCGTCGCAGCCGCCGGGCGCACGCCGGGCCCTCACCGGTCACCGCCCTCGAGGGCCTCCTCGACGTCCCCCTCGACCGCCAGGTATGCCTCCTGCAGTTCCGAACGACGCTCCTCGGTGGTCGTCCACAGGCCGCGCTGCACGGCCTCCAGAAGTTTGTCCAGTATGTTCTGCAGGGCGTGGGGGTTGACCGAGAGCATCCAGTCCCTCAGGTCCGGGTCGAGGGCGTAGCGCTCGGCGACCCGCTCGTACATCCAATCGTCCATGACGTCGGCCGTCGCATCCCAGCCGAACAGGATGTCCAGGACCTTGCTGAGGTCCCCGGCCCCCTTGTACCCGTGACGGCGCAACCCCGCGATCCACGTCGGGTTCAGGACCCGCGAGCGCAGCACGAGCTTGGTCTCCTCGGCCGTGGTGCGCACCCGAACCCGCCGTGGGTCGGAGCTGTCGCCCACGATCGACAGGGGCGCCTTCCCGCGGACCGACTCCGCGGCCGCGATGAGACCGCCGTGGTAGTTGTAGAAGTCCGTGCACGAGAGCATGTCCCACTCGCGGGTGTCCTCGTTCTTCACGGTCACGTCCATGCGGCCCAGCTGGCGTCGGAACGCCTGCGGGCTGACGCGCCCGTACACCCCCTGCCCGTAGGCGTGGGCCGAGTACCGCACGTAGGCGTCGGCCAGGTCCTGTCTGGTCCGCCACGCCTTGGACTCGACGAGTTCCTCGACCCCCGCCCCGTAGGTGCCGGGCGGACAACCGAAGATCCTCAGCGAGGCGGTCCGCCAGGCATCGTCCTCGTCCGCGCCCTCCTCGCGGCAGATGCGGGCATCGGCCACGACATGGGCGCGCAGGAAGTTGTCGCCCTCGGGCTCCGCCAGGGCCGCGACCATGGCCACGGCCCGGTCCAGCAGCTCCACGAGGTTGCCGAAGGCGTCCCGGAAGAATCCCGAGATCCTCGCGGTGACGTCGATGCGCGGCCGGCCGAGTTCCTCGACCGGCACGACCTCCAGGCCGTCCACCCTTCCCGCGGTGTTCCAAACCGGGCGCAGCCCCAGCAGGTGCAGGACCTGCGCGATGTCCTCCCCGCGGCTGCGCATGTTCGCCGTGCCCCAGACGATGATCCCGATGTTCCGCGGGTACCGGCCCTCCTGTTCCCGGTGCCGCTGGAGCACGGCCTCGCCCAGGGCCCGGCCGACGACCCATGCCCCGGGGGTCGGCAGGCACCGCGGATCGACCGAGAAGAAGTTGCGCCCCGTGGGCAGGATGTCGCTGCTGCCCCGGGTCGGCGCCCCGCTGGGCCCCGGCCGTACGAAACGCCCCGACAAGGCCCCCAGGACGCTGTGCCGCTCGGCGGCCGTTTCCCGCAGCCGCGGCAGCAGATCCGTGGCCACGTGGTCGAGCACGGCCGCGACGCGCGGGCAGGGCCGTCCCAGCACGTCCCGGACGATCCCCTCCACGGCGGACGGGTCGTGGTCCCGGCGGGCCAGGGCTCCCAGGAGTTCCACTGCCGTGGCGTGCGCGGCCAGGAGCACCTGCCCACCGGTGCGCCCGGGAGCCCTGGTGCGCCCGGAAACCCCTGTGCGCCCGGGAGCCCCTGTGGAGCTCGGCAGGACCCGACCGGTGTTCTCCGCGACCTCCTGAGGGTCGTGGCCCCCGGCCCGCAGGATCTCCTCGCGCAGGCTCGGCACGTCGCCCGTGGGCAGACGGGTCAACTGCGCCAGGTACTCCACGAGCCGGTCGCCCTCGGCGAGTTCGCCCAGCACGTGCAGACCGTCGGAGATCTGGTTGTCGGCCAGCTCGGTCAGGTACTCGTGCACCCGTTCGGCGAAGGCGTCGACGTCGGCCGGGGCCCGGTCCCCTGTCAGCCCCAGGTCGTGGTGCAGGTCGGCGTCCTGCACGGCCTGCCACAGCAGGTCGGCCAGACCGGGCAGCTTCGCGGGGTCCTCGCGCGCGGCCAGGCCGTACTCCTGCAGGGCCCGGTCCACCTGCGCCGTCTGCTCGTACAGGTCGGCGTTGCGGAACGGTGGTGTCAGGTGGTCCACCAGGGCGCAGGCCGACCGCCGCTTGGCCTGGGTGCCTTCCCCGGGGTTGTTGATGATGTAGGGATAAATGTTCGGCAGATCGCCCAGGGCCAGGTCGGGGTAGCACTCGCGGGACAGTCCCAGCGACTTGCCGGGCAGCCATTCCAGGGAACCGTGGGTCCCCACGTGGATGACGGCGTCCGCGCGGAAGACGTCGCGGATCCACCGGTAGTGGGCCAGGTAGTGGTGGGGCGGGGGCAGTACGAGGTCGTGCAGGGTCTCGCCGGCCTTCTCCAGGGCGCCCCGGGGCGGTTGCACGGTCAGCAGGATGTTGCCGTTGGTCTCGCCGGCGAACCCCATCCTCCCCGCGTGCACGAACAGGTCGCCGGGGGGCGTTCCCCACGCCTGCACCATGGCTTCGCGCACGGGATCGGGCAGGTCGTCGTGCCAGCGTTCGACCTGGTCGGCCGGGGCCACGGCCCGCGCGCGGGCGAGCATCTGTTCGGCGGTCAACCATCGGCGGTCGCACGTGAGGCCGTCGAGCAGGACCCGGGCGAGGTCGTCCGCTCTGTCGTACTGATGATCCACCCGGTACCCGGCGTCGGCGAGGTCCCGCAGCAGCAGGCGCACACTCTCGAAGGAGTCCAGACCGGCGGCGCACCCGAGGCGGTCGTTGCGCGGGGGATGGTGGTGGAACACGACGGCGACACGCTTGTCCGCGTTGGGCAGACGCCGCAGGGCCGCCCAACGCAGGGCCAGCCGCGCCAGGGCAGCGGTCCGTTCGGGCAGGGGTTCGAGCCGGGCCAGGACGGCGCCCGTCACCGGATCGACCTCGTCGGTCTCGCGGGTCGCGATCGGCAGGGTGATCAGGTTCCCGTCGAACTCCGGCTGGGCGGCCTGCATGGTGACGTCGAGGGTCGTCAGCCCCTGCGGGTGCTCCGACCACCACCGCGCCGGGGCGCTGCAGGTCAGGCCCTGCAGCACCGGCACGTCCAGACCGGGCAGGACCTGCGACAACGACGGGTCGACCAGGGTCATCGACATCCCGATCACATTCACGATCACGTCGATGCGCCGGCGGCCGTCCGCCGCGAAGAACTCGGGGAGGACCTCGTCGGCCCCGCGGGCGCCCACGGCGTCGTCGCGGAACCGGTGACAGAACACCGGGACCGTCCGGGCCCCGAGGGACTCCAGTTCGCCGACGAGGGCGTCCACGTGACGGGTGTTGTCGTTGAGCCAGTAGGTCTGGGGGAACAGGATCCCCACGACGGGCCGCTCCGTGTCGCCGGTACTGTCCCTGCCGCCGCCCCTGTCCCCGTGGACAGCCGCGCCGTTCCCGTCGTCGCCGGTACTGTTCCCGTCGTCCCGGATGCTGTGCGCGATCGTCCGGTGGTGCGCTGCGGCCGCCTCGAACCCGGCGAAGGTCGCGAACGCCCCGTGCACCGGATGATGGATCCCCTGGGCCAGGACCTCGACCGGTTCGGGGACCGCCGGGACCCGTCCCCGCCCGACCTCGGCGAGGACCTCCAACGCGGCCGCGAGGTTCACCGGGCCCCCCGCACGCAGCAGGGCGTGCACGCCCGTCCAGATCCCGCTGTCGTGACCGTCGGCGTGCTCGCGCGCCGCCAGCAGGGCCTCCTCGTCGTTGCCGTCCGGGTGGACGTGCAGGTGTCCCACGGGCAGACCGGCCCGACGCCGTTCGGAACGCTTCTGCAGCAAGGTCTCCCAGGCCGGGCAACTCGCTGTGCCCCCGTGCAGGGACAGGACCAGCACGTCGCAGTCGCCCGCGGCCGCGACGAACGCCTCCACGGACCCAGGGCGCCCCAGCTGCGGCTGCGACCAGGCCCGCACCAGCAGACCGGGACGGGTCCGCTGCGCGGTCCGCGCGGCCCGCGACAGGATCGGCAGCTCGGCCGCTGTCGCGCTGTAGTAGAGGATCGTCGTCATCGTGCCTCCAACTCGGCGAGGGTCCGGTAGATCAGGCACATCGCGGCCTCGGTGTCCGGGGGCACGGTCGACAGCCGGGAGGGGCAGTCCCCCGGGCACCGGCCGGACAGGGGACAGTCCGCGCACGGGCCGGTCAGCCGGGCCGTTCCGGCGAAGGCCCGCAGCAGCGCCCCGCGATCGACGTCGTGGACGGCGCCGGCGGACAACTCGCGGCAGCCCACAGCCCGGGAACAGGGATGGACGCTCCCGTCCGGCGCGACGGCCAGGCTCTCGCCCCGGACGGCGTGGCAGTAGTCCCGGACCGGCCCCGGGGCCTCGCCGGGATCCAGGCTGCGGCGCACCAGTTCGAGTTCCCGCCAGGTGAGCCGGGTGCCCCGGACCCGTTCCACCTGCACGATCCGTTCGTACAGGCGCCTTACGGCCTCCACGATCTGCGGCGCGGTGCAGAGCAGATCGGCCCGTCCGACGGCGGAACCGCTCAGCACGAGCGGGTCCAGGGCCAGACCCCGCACCGTGGGCACGCCGGCCAGGAGCAGTGCCAGCTCGGACAGATGGTCGGCGTTCACCGCGGTGAGCACGGCCGTCACCTGCACCCCGACCCCGTGCTCGCTCAGCGTCCGCAGACCCCGCAGGGTGCGGGCCCCCTGCGAGCGCAACCGGTCGTGGACGGGCACCGGTCCGTCCAGGCTGACCCCGACCTCCACGTCCCCCTCGGCGAACAGCCTCGCCAGGCCGTCGGTGATCAGTGTTCCGTTGGTCTGCACCGCGATCGTGGCCGGCAGGCCCCGCGAGCGCACCCGTTCCACGACGGAGGCGATCAGATCGGGGGCGAGGGTCGGCTCCCCTCCGGCGAACTGGATGTGGAAGGGGGCGCCGCCGGCCTCGGCCAGGTCCAGGGCACGGTGCGCGGTCCGTTCGGACATCGGTGTTCCCTCACGCAGCGTTCGATAGCAGTAGACGCAGTCCAGGGGGCACCGGGCCGTCGGCCAGAGGATCAGGTGGCGGACGGCGCGCACAACGCCTCCAGGTCCAGACGGTCGAACAGGCTGCGTCGGCGCAGGGCCGCGACGTCGAGATCGATCTGTACCTGGCCGGGCGTCCGCCGGACCTCGGACCGCCAGGGCTCGTGTCCCTCGGGCGGCACGAAGATTCCCGCCGCGGTCGGCGTCACGATCGCGACGGGGACCCGTTCCAGACAGCGGGTGGCCAGCAGGGCCCACTGCCGGGGATCCAGGCGGTCGGCGAGAACCGCCACGAGATCGCACCCCTGCCGGGCCAGGGCCGCCGCAGCCTCGGGGTGCGCCAGGTACCGGGGCGTCGTGACGGCGACGCGGACCTGTTCCAGGGTCCGGTGGAGAACGGGGCGTTCCCCGAGCCTCTCCAGGCCCTCGGCCGACGCGAGGTAGGGCCCGAGGCTGTCGGCGGAGATCAGCACCCGGCCCCCGGCCGGAACCCTGTCCCCGGTCGGAGCCCTGTCCCCGATCCCGACCGGCCCGACCGGCCCGGGCAGCCCGGTGCCCGTGCCGCAGGGCAGCACCTGGATCACCGTGTGTCCCTGCCGGGTTTCCCACCCCTCGGCGCCGTCCTGGGGCGCTCCGGCCCTCACCTGCACCGTGCCCCGGGGAGGACGCCCCCACAGGTACTCCGGGTGCGGTCCGTTCGTCTCCAGCCCGAGGGAACGCCAGGACTCCGGGCGGCGGGGACCCGCGAGATTCCCGTCCCCGAGGCCCCTGGGACCGCCGTGGTCGCCGGGACCGCCGTGGTCTCGCGGGGCGCGCTCGCGGACCGGCAGGTCCACCAGGAAGGTCGTCGCCTCGGGCGAACTCCTGTCCAACAGGACCCGGCCGTGGGGGTCGACGGCGTAGGTGCGGGTCCGGGTGCAGTCCAGGACGACGTCCTGGCCCGTGCGGTTGCAGGCCAGGACGGGCACGCCGTTCTCAAGGGCCCTGGCCCGCCACAGCAGACGGGGGTCGACCCCGCCCCCGGGCCACGTGGACGGCACGACGAGCAGGTCGGCCCCGCGCAGCACCTGGGCCCGGGCCGGGGTGCCGTAGTAGGTGTCGGCGCAGATGAGCATGCCGACCCGGCCCCACGGGGTGTCGAACAGGCCGGTGGAACGCGCGGGGCCCGGGGTGGCCCACCGCCGTTCGGCCAGGACGACCTTGCGGTGACGGGCGACCACTCGGCCCTGCGGTCCGGTGGCCACGGCCGTGTTGTGCAGCAGGCCGGTCCGCTGGTCCCGTTCCGGCAGGCCGAGCACGCAGTACACCCCGCGTTCTGCACTCAGGCGGCACAGGGCCCGCACCTCGGCCGACCGCAGGGTCCGGGCGTGCGGTTCGACCTGTTCGGGGGAGTCGAAGCCGTACCCGGTCAGCGCCATCTCCGCGGTGACGATCAGGCGGGCGCCGGCGTCGGCCGCCAGGGAGGCCTCCCGCAGGATCCACTCGAGGTTGGCCGCGACGTCGCCGTGGACCGGGCGGGAGTGCAGCAGTGCGACCCTCAGCCGGTCGTGGTCCGGGACCCTCATGCCTGTCCTCCCTCGGTGGGACCGGGTTCCTCCCCGGGGGCCTCCCCCAGGGCAGGGTCGCGCACGGCAGGGTCGCGCACAGCAGGGTCGCGCAGGAGAATCCGGACGTGCCGGACGAGTTCCTCCAGGCAGCCGTGGTGCGTGGTGCGGCCGGTCGCGGTCGTCGACGTCCATCCGTGACCGTCGACGTCGACCGACACCAGGGGGGTCGCCCCGTTCCGAACGCCGGCGCCCTGGTCCGTGGCCCGGTCCACCCCGTCGTCGGGTTCGCCGGGTACCCTCAGGCCCGCGCGGCGCAGGGCATGGCCGGCGAGGGCCGCGCGGACCCCCCGGCCCTGCACCCGGGCCGTCGGACCGGGGCGGTCGGTGGGCGCGAAGGTCAGGCTCCGCAGGTCCAGGTGGACCCCGGGCTGGGCGAAGGGCGCGCTCAGGGCACCGTTGACCGCCAGGTCCTCGGGCGCTCCGGTGACCAGGCCCCGGTCGGTCCCGGTGACCCACAGATGGTCGGAGTACCGGGTGGCCAGTTCGAGGTCGTGGGTGCACACGAGGGCTGCCGTGCCCTGTTCTGAACAGATGCGTTGCAAAAGGGACAACAGCGCGATCCTGGCCGGGGGGTCCAGGAAAGCGGTCGGCTCGTCGAGCAGCAGGACCGCGGGTTCCTGGGCGAGGGCCCGGGCGACCAGGACCCGCTGGCGTTGCCCATCGGACAGCTGTGCGAAGGGCTCGTGGGCGAGGTCCGTGGCCCCGACCAGTTCCAGGGCACCGTCGAGCGCGCGGCGGTCGGTTCCGTCCAGGCGTCCGCTCCACCCGTTGTGAGGGTGGCGGCCGAGGGCGACGACGTCGCAGACCCTCAGCCGCCCGGCGTCGAACCGGTCGGTCAGGACGGCCGCGACGGTCCTGGCGCGGGCCGCGCGTCCCAGACGGCCCACGGGCACGCCCCGCAACAGGACCTCCCCGGCGAAGAAGGGCTGCAGGCCCGCGAGGGACCGCAACAGGGTCGACTTGCCCGCGCCGTTCGGTCCGACGAGGCAGGCCAGCTCCCCGGCGGACAGGTCGGCCGAGACGTGTTCCAGGACGACCGCCGGGCGTCGGCGACGCCCGTAACCCACCGTGAGGTCCCGGATCCGCAGGGGCGGGGTCATGCCGGGACCCCCGAGGGTGAACGACGCATCAGCACGTAGATCACGACGGGGGCTCCGATCGCGGCGTTGACGGCGTTCAGGGGCAGCACCTCGTCCCCGGGCAGTTGCGCCAGGACGTCGGCCCCCAGCGCCAGGGCCGCACCGAGCACAGCACACGCCGGCAGCAGAACCCGGTGGTCGCTGGTGGAGAACAGCGCCCGGCACAGGTGGGGAACTGCGATCCCCAGGAACTGCACCGGGCCGCAGAAGGCCGTGGCCGTGCCCGCGAGCACCGCCGTCACGACGATGATCATGGTGCGGGTCACCGGGACGTCGACCCCCATCGTCGTCGCGTACCGCTCCCCGAGCAGCAGGGCGTTCAGGCGTTTGGGCAGCAGCAGACAGGCGAGCAGTCCGCAGACGAGCACCGGGACGAGGACGTGGAGATTACTCCAGGTCACCCCGCGGTAGCTGCCGAAGTTCCACTGGATGTACTGGTGGACCAGCTCCGGGGTCGCGCCGGCCAGCAGCACGGTCACCAGGGCGGAGACCAGGTACGAGAACATCACTCCCAGCAGCAGCAGGGTCGTGGACGACGTCACGCAACGGCCGACCAACAGCACCAGCCCCATGACGGTCGCGGCCCCCGTCGCCGCGGCCACGGCGATCCCCACGTCGCCGCCCCCGCCGAGCCCGGACGCGAACGAACCGCTCCATCCGGAGGACCCGACCGCGAGGACCACGAGAGCCACCCCGAGACTCGCCCCGGAGGAGACCCCCAGGATGAACGGGTCGGCCAGGGGATTGCCGAACAGCGTCTGCATCTGCAGCCCCGCGAGGCCCAACGAGGCCCCGACCAGGGTCGCCGTGATGGTCCGCGGCAGTCGGATGTCGTGGACGATCACGTCGTAGGGGGGCTGCACCTCCTGGCCCAGCAGTGCCCGCCAGACGACGTCGAGGGGGATCCTCACGGCGCCCAGGGCGATCCCCGCGACGACCACCGCGCCGAGCGCTGCCAGGGCCAGGACGAACCGCAGGGCGGTACGGGGCCGACCGGCGGTGCGGGGCGCGGTGGCGCGGGGCCGGCCGGTGGGCCGGGGCCGTCGGAGGACGGCCGGGGCCCTCATCGCGAGCCGAGGCGGACGTAGTAGACGAATTCGTGTTCGGGCAGGAGTTCCGGGTGCAGGATCGCGACGAGGTCCTTCAGGACGACGTCGGGACGCAGCACCCCGCTCTCCCAGTAGTCGTTCCCCCCGGCCTGGTTGATCCGGCGGACGGGACTCCAGACGGCGCCTTTCCGAACAGCTTCCAGGTTCGCGAACCGGGAGTCCTCGCGGACGATGTCGGCCGTGCTCTTCCAACCCCTGGTCATCTCGGCGTTGAGCCAGAACGGGGCCCTGCCCCCCCGGGCGAGGACGGTCTCGATGTCCACGGAGGAGGTTCCGGTGTCGGTCGTGTCCGCGAAGACGTAATCGCCCCCGGCGTCCCGGACGAAGGCGGCGACGTAGCTGCGCCCACCGGCCCGCTGCCAGGTTCCTTCGTACTGTTTGCCCGTCAGGACCGCGGGCCGTTTCTTCGCCTTGCCCGCGAGGGTCTGCATGGACCGGTAGTCACGGGCGATCGTGGCGTATTCCTGCTCGGCCTTCTTCTCGGCGTCGAGGAACAGGGCCTCGTACTTGAGCCATTCGGCGCGGCCCAGGGGGCTTTCCTCGAGCCACGCGGAATCCGCGACCACGGGAATCTTCAACTCGACGAGTTTGGGGATGACATCGCCGTCCATGCCACCGGCCAGATAGAGGTCCGGTCTGCTCGCCGCGACCTTCTCGACGTTGACCTCGCCGGAGTCATTGCTGAAGCCGGAGATCTTCCCGCTTTTGATCATCTCGCCGGCCCGCTGGTTGTTGACCAGGTCCGGGCTGCCCACGGCCACCACGGTGTCGAGTGCCCCCAACATCTCCAACCCGGGCAACTGGGTCGTGGAGGACGAAGCGATACGGGTCACGGGGACGGTGATCCGACGGGCGCCGGCCTGCTTCCCGGTGAGTTTCGGATCGGGGGCCCCGCACCGCACGAGGACATAGGTCTCGGGAGAACCGCCCTGGGTCGGCTCCTTCACCGTCACGACCT
The DNA here is from genome assembly GCA_030837505.1 of Actinomycetota bacterium. Taxonomy (GTDB): domain Bacteria; phylum Actinomycetota; class Actinomycetes; order Actinomycetales; family Kineosporiaceae; genus JAUPKJ01. The sequence continues at coordinate 15,877 of JAUPKJ010000158.1, read as the reverse complement.
TGTAGGAACGGTGGTACTCGACCGAGAAACCGACGGCGTCCTGGATCCGGACCTTGTCGGGAAAATAGTCGGTGTTCTCGTCGAAGTCCGTGATGCAACCGGGCCGCGAGGGGGAACCCGCAGCGGAACCGGAGACGGAGGAACCGTCACCGCAGCCGGCGAGCAGACCGGCTGCGAGGGCCGAGGAAAGAAGCAGGGTCGCAGAACGGAGACGGGCCTGTCGGTCCATGGGCCATCCTTCGTGACTTCCGGCGGGGAAGGACCGGACCGTCACGTGCTGCGGACCGCCGTTCCCTCCTGCCGGGGATCGGACTGGTGGATCCGTACGAAGGCGACCGGACTCATCCCCGTCAGGGGCATCACCGTTGCGGGACAGCGTCGGACTCGCACCGACTTCGCTTCGCACGAACCATTCTATTCATTCGAAATGCGCTATTTCGCATGAACAGAACAGATTGACTTTAGCACGGACCCCCTGGTCCCTTCCGTCCCCTCGGAGAGAAAAGCGGGACCTCGGGCATTCCCCGCGGACGGCCGAACGCCCGGTCCGCCCCCTTTCCGTGCGGAACGGGCGGACAGGTCCGGCCTGGTTCGTGGGACGCAGATCACAGGCCGGGGCGGGGCCTGCTCGGGTCCGGACCCCGGGCTTCTTCCGGTGCGACGGGTCCTTGCCGAGGCGACGAGTGGTTCCCGGGGGCGCCGCAAGGGGATATTGTGGACATATTCTCCATCGACTGCGCGCTGGAAGGGCCCCATGCGACATGCCCTGGTGCTCCACGCGAGCTGCCACGGCTCGACGGCGCAGGCCGCCGAGCACATTGCCGAGCGATTGGAACGGCACGGCTACCAGCTCCAGGTCAGACCCGTGCGGTACCAGCGCTCGCTGGTCGGCCCCGAGCACCTCGTGGTGCTGGGGATCGCCGTCCATCGGGGGCGGTGTCACCCGGAGGCGCGGCGTTTCCTCAAGAGACACCGCCGGGACCTCGCGGATCGTCCCCTGGCGCTGTTCGCTCTCGCTGTCGGACCGGACCCCGGTCCGACCCCGGAACTCATGCTCTCCCAACTGGTTCGGTCCCTGGACTGCCGGCCTCGGGCCGCCCCCCTGAGCACAGTCGTCTTCACCCCTCCGGAGGTTCCCGGAGCGCCCGGCCCGGAGGAATTCGATCCGGAGGAACTCGATCTGCGGGAACTCGATCCGCAGGAGCGGGAGCTCGACCGGCCATCGATCGAACGGTGGGCCGACGCCCTCGTCCGCGACCTGTGAGTCCGGGGGACGGACACGGTGGAATCCCTTGTCCCCCGTTCCCCTCCTGCCGGCGGTTTCCGTCACGGGGCCACCCGGACGGCCCACAGGAACCGGGTTTTCGTCACTCTCCGAGTACACCCGTTCTGGCCTGTCGGAATCCGGTGGGACGCGTCATCCTGAGGGAGGCGGACAACCCGCCTCACCCTGAGGGGGTCGTCATGGACATTGGTTCGATCACCCGGGGACCGCAGTTCGGTTCCGAGCGGGCGCTGACGGAGTACGCCCAGAACACGGTGCGCGGAACGCTCACCGAGGGTTCGGGGCCGCCGGGACGGGGACAGAGCGCCTCGGCAGAGAAGGCCGACGCCGTACAGGTGGCGGACCGTTCCGTGGTGGAACGGGACGCGGCCAGGCAGCTGACGGCGCTGCGCAGCCAGTCGGGGAGCGACCTCGCGGCCACCACGGCCAAGATCAGTAGTGGTCCCACAGCTGCCGGCACGAGTGTGGCTGTTGCGACCGGGGCCCCCATGAACACCGTCGCCCGGGGGCTGGAATCGCTCGTCGCCGCGGCACTCAAGGGCCGGGACCTGAGCGGAGCTGTGGACAACAGCGTCCACCGCCACCAGGGGGTCGTGGAACCCACGGGTGTGACGGGCAATGGCAGCCCGGTCGTGGAAGGAGTCGGGTTCGACATCAAGGCGTGACCTCGTAGGACTGCGGTGCCCCGAGAGTGCTCTGGGCACCGCTTCCTGCTGCCCGGCCTCGGCCGTTCTGCGCCGTGAGGCCGTGGACCTCACCGGAGGCCCGGTGGGGTGGACCTCCGGCGGCAGGTCAAGGACCGGGGGCCGGGAGCCGAAAACCTGACGGTGAACGACGATCGGGCTCTGTCCTCCTCAGCGGAGGCAGCCTTCGAACCGGGCCGGGTGTCCCTGCTGTGGATGCTCGCACCGTTGGCCTGTGCCCATGCGGGGGCCCTCCCCCTGGACCTGTCCTCGGCCTCGGGAACGGAACGGATCGTCGCAGCAGGGACGGACGGTGCCGTGGCGTTCCTCCTGCTCGTCGGGCTCCTGGCCCTGTTGCGGGGGGTGGTGCCCCGCAAAGGGTGGCCGGTCCCGCTCCTCGTGACGATCGCTGCGGTCGGCACGGGGACCCGGATGGTCGCGACGGGCGAGCCCCTGGCCGGGGCGGACATCGCCCTCGTCTTCGTCGCGGCTCTCGCAACGGTCTCCTGGCCCGAGATCCGGCTGGTGTGGGCGGCTGCCTTCGTGGCCTGGGGGACCGGCCTGGCGTTCGCCTCGGAGGGGCTGAGCGCCTCGTGGTGGACGGCTGCGGCGTTGGGAGCGTGCGGGCTTCTGATGGCAGTCGTCCTGCAATGGGCGATGAAGCGTTATCGCTGGGGGATCGAGGAGGCCCGTACGGCCCTCCTGCGCCTTTCGGTGATCGATCCCCTGACGGGGATCCCCAACCGGAAGGGCCTGGACATGCTCGCCGAGCCCATGATCGAGAACGCGCGACGACAGGGACAGGCCGTCCACTGCCTGTTCGTCGACGTCGACGGGTTCCGGGAGATCAACGAGCGGCTGGGACGGCGCAGCGGCGATGTGGTCCTGGAAGCGGTCTCCGAGGCGCTCAAAGCCTCGGTGCGCACCACGGACATCGTGTCGCGGTGGGCGGGCGACCAGTTCGCCGTCGTGGGCCCGGGCACGGGAACCTCGCCGTTGGAACTCGAACGGCGGGCCCGCAGCCGACTGGAGAACGATCTCCCGGTGCCCAGGGAGGTGTGGCCCGGGCGTCTGAGCGTGGGCTCTGCCACGCTCGTGCCCTGGGACGACGGCGACCTGGAATCAATGCTGAACCGGGCCGACCAGGACATGCAATTGCGCCGGTCGCTGCGACGGCAGAGCCGCGAACGCGCTCTCGGGCAGGAACCGGGGGCCTCGCCCGGGAGCAGCTCCGTGTCAGGACGGTGGGGGACCTGAGCCCGGCGAACGCCGGACCCAGGTCCCCCACCGTTTCAGCCCCATAGAGCGACCGGCAACAGGCCGTCCCGCTCCTACGCAGGGATCAGTCCGCGAGGGCCTCGCGTTCCTGGACGTGGGAGGACCAGGCCGCGCGCAGGGTGGTCCGGGAACCGGTGCGCAGGAGCGAACCCTGGTAGAGGCGGGCGGCGACGCCGACCAGCAGGGCCCCGACGACCACGATGATCCCGCAGGCCACGACCCCTTCCCACCAGGCGGCATTCCCGACCAGCAGGCGTCGGGGCATCACCATGGGGGAGAACGGTGGGACGAAGGACAGGACTGTCATCACCCGCCCGGTCTCCGGCAGGTACAGGGCCACGAAGAACGGGATGAACAGCAGCATCTGCATGGGCACGGTGGTCGCGTTGAGGTCTTCCAGACGGGAGGACAGGGAACCGGCGACCGCCCACAGGCAGGCCAGCATGACGAATCCCAGCAGGAAGAAGAGCACGAACCAGGCGGAGTTCTGGGCCAGCAGGTCGATGATGACCGACTCTCCCATGGCCGTGGAGACGCCGATCCCCATGGCGAGCAGGAGCAGGAGCTGGGCCATGACCATGAAAGTGTTGCCGATCACCTTGCCCGCGAGCAGGACGGACACGGGGACCGCCGCGACGAGGATCTCCACGACCCGGCTCTGTTTCTCCTCCACGACGCTCTGGGCTATGGAAACGCCGAAAATCATGTTGGTCATGAGGAAGACGACGGCGAAGGCGAGGAAAAGGTACATGGCAACCGATTCGTCCTCGGCGTCCGGGTACTCCAATTGTTCGACCGGCGGGGTCGCGGCCTGCCGGAGGACCTTGTTCACGGCGTCGGCGTCGACCCCTGCCCTGGTCAGGCCGTCGGACAGCCGCTGGGAGTAGGAGCTCTGCGCGAACAGTCGGCTCAGCTCCGAGGGGATCTCCTTGGCGCCGATGATCGTGAAGCCCTTCCCAGGGTCGCCCGTGACGGCCGCATCGACCTGGTGGGTGCGGACCTTTTCCTGGGCCTTGGAGAGGTCGTCCATGCCCACGAGGGTGATCAGGGCACCGGGGACTCCCGAGTCGTCCTTCGCTGCCGAGGCGAGGGCCGCGGCCTCGGTCACCATGGACGAGGCGCTCGGGCCCACCACCGCGACCGTGTACTCCGGGCGGTCCTCCTCCAGGAGCTGGGGGATGGCCACGGACGCCGCCATCATCAGCAGGAGGAAGGCCGTGGAGACGCGGAAGGCCTTGTCCTGGAGCTTGACGACGATCTCCCGCCGGGCGACGGCCCAGATCAGGGGCCAGGCTCCGGGCAGGGGAGCGGCAGGGGTCGTGGGAGCGGGCGCGGTCATCGGACGGTCTGCCGGTAGATGTCGGCCAGGGTCGGCACGACAGGCGTGAACTCGTGCACCGGGCCCTGTTCGAGCGCCTTCGCCAGGAGGGGCTGCTCGTGGGCGGGGTCCAGGATCTCGACCAGGGCCCGGGGCCCCTCCAGTTCCAGGACCTTCCACCGCGGGTCCGACCGGAGCCAGTCGTCAGCGTCGTCGGCCGGGTCTGGCCGGTCGGCGGCCCCCCCGACGACGAGTCGGAACCTGGATCCCGCTCGCTCCCTGCGGAGCTGTTCCGAATCGCCGGCCAAGACCACTCTTCCCTCATCGATGATCACAATGTCGTCGCAGAGCCGTTCGACCAGGTCCAATTGGTGGCTGCTGAACAGGACGGGGTTGCCCAGGGCCGCTCTGGCCCGGAGCATGCCGGCCATCACGTCGACGGCCACCGGGTCCAGGCCGCTGAAGGGCTCGTCGAGGATGAGGGCCGAAGGATCGTGGAGGATCGCCGCCACCACCTGGACCCGCTGCTGGTTGCCCAGGCTCAGGGACTCCAGACGGTCCTGGACCCGGTCCTGCAGACCCAGGGAGGTCAACAGTCGCAGCGCGCGGTCGGCCGCCTCCGAGGGGGGCAGACCGAACAGGCGTCCCAGGTGGACCAACTGGTCCAGGACCTTCATCTTGGGGTAGAGGCCACGTTCCTCGGGCATGTACCCGAAGGTCCGACGGGTGTTCTTGTCCAGGGGCCGCCCGTCCCACAGGATCTTGCCGGCGTTGGCCCCGATCACCCCCAGGACGATCCTCATGGTGGTGGTCTTGCCCGCGCCGTTGGCCCCGATGAACCCCGTGAGGACCCCGGGGCGAACTGCGAAACTCACGTCGTGCAGAACCTGCCGCTCACCGAAGAACCTGTCCACTCCGCTCAGTTCGAGCACAGGTTCATTCCTCTCCGGCCAAGCGCAGCGTCCGCAGGCGCACACCCGCGTACCAGGTGGCGAGGACCGTGACGACCAGCAGGAGGATCCCTCCGAGCACAGGGCTCACCTCGGACTGCACTCCCAGGCGCACGGCCTGGTCGCCCCCAGCCTTCTCCGCGAAGGCCAGGCTCCACTGCATGATGCTGAGGGTCTTGGCGCCGGGGACGAAGGTGCCGACGATCGTTTCCCAGACGATCGCGTAGATGAGCCCGATGATCACAGCGTTGCGGGTGATGACGGACAGCAGCAGGAACACCGCGCAGTAGGCGATCCCCGCGAGCGCCGTGCTCAGGGTGTAACCGAACACCAGGGCCATGGAGGTCTGCGTGAGCAGCAGACCGGAGACGAACACCGGGAAGGACGCGAAGACGAGCACGACCACGGTGGCGACGAGCAGTTTCGAACGGATGATCAGGTGTCTGCTGACGGGCTTGGCCATCAAATACATGATGGAGCCGTCGTCGATCTCCGGACCGATCGCACCGGTCCCGGCGATCAGGGCCAGCAACGGCAACATGGTGGCCAGGGCGAGGCCACCGATGATCGATTCGAGGAGATCCTCGGACGGGCCGATGGTCAGTCTCAGCACGAGGCTGAACAACAGGAGCAGGACCGGCAGGGCGGCCAGGACGAAGACTCGGCGGCGGCCCAGCAGGCCGCGCAGGGTCAGTTGAGCCACTACGGGATTCATCGGGCCACCAAGTAGGAGAAGACGCTTTCCAGGGATTCGTCGGCGGGGCTGACGTCGTACAGGGTGATTCCCCGCTCGCGGGCCAGGCGCGGCAGCACCCGGACGAAGACGGAGAAGTCCGTGGCCTCGACGTGCAGTTCGGCCTCGGACTCGCCCATGGGGGTCGCCGGGCCGGAGCCCTTCAGCTGTACCCCGGAGGCGGATCCGTCGGAGATGATCGCGGAAGCGAGGGCTCTGTCGTCGCTGGACCGGATCGTGTACTGGTGGGGGCGTTCGGTCATCAGCCGGCGGATCTCGCGGAAGTCCCCGGAGGCCGCGTGGCGCCCCGCCACCATGACCTGGATGCCGTCGGCGATCCGTTCGACCTCTTCCAGGATGTGCGAACTGAACAGGACCGTCCGCCCGTCGTTCGCCATGGTGCGCAGCAGGTCCATCAGGTGCAGGCGCTGGCGCGGGTCCATCCCGTTGAAGGGTTCGTCGAGCAGGAGGACCGAGGGGTCGTGCACGAGGGCACTGGCCACCTTGACCCGCTGCTTCATGCCCTTGGAGTACGTGCTGAGGGCACGGTCCTTGGCCTGCAGCATGTCGACGGTCGTCAGGGCCCGCAGGGCTGCGGCCCCCGGCTCGGCCAGCCCGTGCAGTCGAGCGTTGGCCAGGGCGAAGTCCCATCCGGTGACGATGTCGTACATCGCCTCGCGTTCGGGGACGAGCCCCACGGAACGGTAGATGTCCTCATTGCGCCAGATGGTGGCACCGTCGAGGGTCGCCGTGCCGGAGGAGGGGGCGAGGAAACCGCTCAGCATGTTGATGACGGTGGACTTGCCGGCCCCGTTGGGGCCGAGCAGACCGGTGATGCCGGGTCCGATGGTCATGCTGATGTCATTGACCGCCACCACATTGCCGAACCAGCGGGACACCCGGTCCAGGACGAGCACACTCATGAGACCGAGACCTTCCGGTAGCGCAGATTCAGCAGGAGGTAGTTGCCCACGATCACCGCGAGGAGGACCGCCACGAAGACCAGACCTCCCAGGGCGTCGGGGGGAAGCTGGTCGTTGAGCCGTCCCCCGTCCAGGCTCAGCACCCAGGCCAGGGCGCTGTCCACGAGGTAGAGGGGGGACAGGAGCCCGCCGTACCAGGAGAGCGTCGGATTGTTCTGGTGCTCGGCGACCGTGATGACGACGCCGGCGAGCGAGTCGGCCAGGAGCAGCACCGTGACGATGGCGGCGACGCCGAATCCCCGTTTGGGGGTGACCGAGGCGATCACGAGGCCGAGCCCGGCGACCACCAGGGAGAACAACAGCGCCAGGGCCAGGCCCTTCAGGAAGTCCGCCGTCTGTTCGCCCACGGGCATCTTGGCCAGCAGTGCCCCGATGTAGAGCACGAGCAGGGGCAGGACGCAGAAGATCATGACGGCCGATGACATCGCGGCGAACTTCGCCAGGACGTAGTCGCTGCGGGGGATCGGCCGGGAGAAGTACAGGGAGATCGTGCGGAAACGCAGATCTCTCGACACCGCCTGGGGAGCCTGGCCCGCGACGTAGATGAAGACCAGTGTGGTGATCGAACCCACGTACTCCCGGTAGCTGAAGGGCAGGTCGGTGCCGCCCGTCACGTTCGCGTAGAACACGACCGAAAGGGCCGGCAGGACCACCATGGCGGTCAGGACGGCGGGCATGACCTTGGCCTTGCCCGCGCGGCCCAGTCCGAAACAGCCGCGGAGGGTGTCCAGGAACAGGGCGGTCCGCACCGGACCGCGCCCCAGTCGGGCCCCGGTGTACCGGCGGTAACCGATGTCGTGGATGACGCCCTGTTCGGGGGCATTCTGCTGCGGCGAGCCCGGTTGCGGCGAGCCCGGTTGCGGGGTGGCGGCGTCAGCTGGGGTCGGCATGGGGCTTCTCCGGGGAAGGCGGGCCTGCGACGGACGCCGTGGGGGCTTCCGCGGCCGGGGACTGGAAGAGATCGGTGAGGTGCTGCCTGAGGCGGTGCATCCGGACCAGCCCGATCTCCAGGGAACAGGCCGTGTCCCTGACGAGGTCGTACGTCGTGTCGTCCTTCACCTCGACCAGCAGGTGCCGGGTCGGGGAGAGCTGCGAGGAATGCCCGCTCGACTGTCCGGCACGCACGCTGTGTCCGGTGTCGGAGAGCACCTGGGCGATCTCCCCGGCCCTGTCCGTCACCTCGATCTCGAGCCAGGAGCTGGCGGCCGTGGCATCGCTGGTGCGGGTGGATCGTGTGAGTCGGCCCGACTCGACGACGATGATGTGGTCGCAGATTTGTTCGAGCTCACCCAACAGGTGGGAACTGACAAGGACCGAGATCCCGAACTCCGTGCCGATCCTGCGGATCAGGCCGAGCATCTCGTTCCTGCCCGCGGGGTCGAGCCCGTTGGTCGGCTCGTCCAGCAGCACGAGCTTGGGATCGTGGGCCAGGGCCTGTGCGAGTTTGACCCGCTGTCTCATGCCCGTGGAATAGCCCCCGATCGGCCTGTACCGCTCTTCGTACAGACCGACGTGGCGCAGGACATCGGCAGCGCGTTCTCGGGCAGCAGTCATCGGAAGACCGGACATCTTGCCCATATGGACTACGAATTCGGTGGCCGAGACGTCCGGAGGCAGACAGTCGTGCTCAGGCATGTAACCGACGATCCCGCGGATGGCCGGTCCCTGAGTCGCGATGTCCAGGCCGAGGACCTGGGCGCTGCCGGAGGTCGCCGGCAACAGACCGAGCAGTGTCTTGATCAGGGTCGACTTCCCGGCGCCGTTCGCGCCGACCAAGCCGATCACCCCGGGATCGAGGGTGACACTGAGTCGGTCGAGGGCCGTCACCGATCCGTAACTCTTGGTGAGGTTCTCGATGGTGAGAAGGGACACGATGCGATCGTATCCGCAGGTCTTCGGGCGCAAGGTAGGGGGAGGCCCATTTACCTCAGGGGAGAGTAGACGAATACTCTGGGTAACACCCGGTGGGGTATGGGTGTTCGGGAAATAGATGCCTCAATGTCGTGATCCTGCGGTCCGGAAGCTGCCCGGCAGCGGTCGTGCGGTGGGGCGTTCGGTGGGGCGTTTGGCGGGCTGTTCGGCGGGGCGTTCGGCGGGGCGTTCGGTGGCCCCGAGGGGGGACTCCGGCGGGTCGGACAGGGCGATCCGGGCGCGCCGATGAGGAGGGCCCCGGTCGGATATCCTGGTGCGGTGCGGATCACCTTGCTCGCGGCGCCCACCCGCGGGACGGTTCTCCTGAGCAGGCGCCACCATGGGGACAGACGCCGACTACGGAGCCTGACCTTCCCGTTACCGGGCACCCTTCCGACAGCGCGTTGACGCAGCCCGCTGTCGGCCGTCCCCCCGGGGCCACCGGCAACAGGTGAGGGGCCGGCGCAACGGCCCCGTCGGCGCGTCGGCTGCGGCTCCCGCACCCCGGACACGCACGAGGTGGCTGCCGGGCGACTTCCGTCCCTGCGGACGACTGTCCGACACGGAGCAACGGGACCGGCGGGGTGCACTGCAGGACCACGAGCGCACTGCAAGAGCGGGGCAGCACTGCAACGACGCGACGAGGAACACGGACAGCGAGACATCGAGGACCCGATGAAGCCGGACACCCCCCGACCCCGGGCGGCGTCGCAGCGTTTCACGCACGGTCCGACCCACGGGCCGGTGCGGCGACCAACAGAGTGAAGGCGAACATGACACGGACGGGCGAAGCAGAGGGCGACACCGCCGAAGAACGCGGTGCCACGGGCGCGAAGGCCGCCCCGGACACCACCGGGACGCCTCCGGAGGACGGACAGCGGTACGACGCCGCAGCCCTCCAGGAGAAGTGGCTGCCGGTCTGGGACGAGCTCGCGCCGTTCCGCAGCGGACGCCCGGACGACGACCGCCCCCGTAAGTACGTGCTCGACATGTTCCCCTACCCCTCGGGCGACCTGCACATGGGACACGCCGAGGCCTATGCCCTCGGTGACGTCGTGGCCCGGTACTGGGTGCAGCGCGGCTACAACGTGCTGCACCCCATCGGCTGGGACGCCTTCGGGCTGCCCGCGGAGAATGCCGCGATCAAGCGGGGTCTGGACCCCAAGCAGTGGACCGAGGACAACATCGCCCAGCAGCTGGCCTCGATGCGCCGGTACGCCTGTTCGTTCGACTGGGACCGGGTCCTGCGCACCTGTGATCCTGGCTATTACCACTGGAACCAGTGGCTGTTCAACCGGATGCACGAGAAGGGCCTGGCCTACCGCCGTCCCAGCAAGGTCAACTGGTGCCCTTCGTGCCAGACGGTCCTGGCCAACGAACAAGTGGTCGGCGGACTGTGCGAGCGCTGCGACACCCCGGTCACCAAGAAGCAGCTGACCCAGTGGTACCTGCGCATCACCGACTACGCCGACCGTCTGCTGCAGGACATGAACCAGCTGTCCGGCGCATGGCCGGACAAGGTCCTCACGATGCAGCGCAACTGGATCGGGCGTTCGACCGGGGCCGATGTGCGGTTCCGGATCGAGGGGCGCGACGAGCCCGTCACGGTGTTCACGACCAGACCGGACACGCTGTACGGCGCGACCTTCTTCGTCGTGGCGGCCGACTCGGACCTGGCGACCGAGCTCGCGGCGGGTGCCCCCGTCTCCGTCCAGAAGGAGTTCGCGGCCTACCTGGAGAAGGTGCTGGCGACCAGCGAGATCGACCGTCTCAGTTCCGAACGGACCAAGACCGGGGTCTTCCTGAGCCGGTACGCCGTCAACCCCGTCAACGGCGAGCGGTTGCCCGTGTACGCGGCCGACTACGTCCTGGCCGACTACGGGCACGGGGCCGTCATGGCCGTGCCCGCGCACGACCAGCGCGACCTCGACTTCGCCCGGGCCTTCGGCCTGCCGGTGAAGGTCGTGGTGGACGTGCGCGGCGAGGACGGGCAGCCCGCTGCGGACCCCGCCGTCAGCGGGGTCGCGACCGCCGGGGACGGCGCGATGATCAACTCCGGGCCCCTGGACGGGCTGCCCAAGGCGGCGGCCCTCCAGAAGATCACCGAGATCCTCGCCGAGCGGGGGGACGGCGCCGCGGCCACGACCTACCGGCTGCGCGACTGGTTGATCTCGCGCCAGCGCTACTGGGGCACCCCGATCCCGATCGTCCACTGCCCGGTGTGCGGGGAGGTGCGGGTTCCCGACGACCAGTTGCCCGTGGAACTGCCCGACGCCGAGGGACTGGACCTGCGTCCCCGAGGCACTTCCCCGCTGGGTGGGGTCGAGGACTGGCTGTCGGTCACCTGTCCACAGTGCGGTGGGATGGCGCGACGCGACACCGACACGATGGACACCTTCGTGGACTCCTCGTGGTACTTCCTGCGCTACGTCTCGACCGACCGGGACGACGTCCCCTTCGATCCGCAGGAAGTCGGGCGCTGGCTGCCCGTCGACCAGTACGTCGGCGGGGTCACCCACGCGATCCTGCACTTGCTGTACGCGCGTTTCTTCACCAAGGTCCTGCACGACCTGGGACATCTGTCCTTCACAGAGCCGTTCACCCGCCTGCTGAACCAGGGCATGGTGATCATGGAAGGCTCTGCGATGAGCAAGTCCCGCGGCAACCTGGTGAGGCTGTCGGACCAGCTGGCCGAGCACGGGGTGGACGCCATCCGTCTGACCATGGCGTTCGCCGGCCCCCCCGAGGACGACGTCGACTGGGCCGATGTTTCGCCGTCCGGGTCCACGCGTTTCCTGTCCCGGGCCTGGCGCCTGGCCGGCGACGTGACCTCGCCCGTGGGCACCGACCCCTCCGGGGGGGACCCGGCGCTGCGCGCGGCCACCCACCGCGCTGTCCACGAGATCGGACAGCTGACCGAGGCGTTCCGTTTCAACGTGGTCGTGGCCCGCATCATGGAACTGGTGAACGTCACCCGCAAGGCGATCGACTCCGGTCCGGGAGGGGCGGATCCGGCGGTCCGGGAGGCCGTCGAGGCGATCAGCGTGATGCTGTCCTTGTTCGCGCCCTACACGGCGGAGGACTGCTGGGCGAGGTTGGGTCACTCCCCGTGCGTCGCCCTGGCCGGCTGGCCGACCGTGGACGAGTCCCTTCTGGTCGAGAAGTCCGTGACCTGCATCGTGCAGGTTGCGGGCAAGGTCAGGGACCGGCTGGAGGTCTCGCCGGCCGTCGAGGCGGACACGCTGCGCGAACAGGCCCTGGCTTCGGCGGCCGTGCAGCGGGCCCTGAACGGGCGCGGGGTACGGACCGTCGTCGTGCGCGCGCCCCGGCTCGTCAACGTCGTCCCGCTCTGAGACGTGTTCCCGACCGGACTCGTGTTCCCGCCCGGACTCGTTCGGAGTCGTTCGGGTGGGCTGCTGCGGAACGTGCTACCCGCCCCGGGACCCGGGGACGGGTAGCCTCCCGCTCATGCCCGAACCCGTTGCGGTCGTCACGGACTCGACCGCCTACCTGCCGGTCGGTGTTCTGGAGTGCCTCGGGGTCCGGGTGGTCCCGCTCCAAGTGGTGATGGCCGGTCGGGCCCTGGCCGAGGACGACAGCACGACCGGGGCGCAGGTCGCGCAGCAGCTGGCTGCCCGGGCACCCGTGACGACGTCCCGGCCGGCCCCCGCGACCTTCGTGAACGTCTATCGGGAGCTGGCCTCGACCGGGAGGACGACCGTCGTTTCGGTACACCTGTCCGGCGAGTTGTCCGGAACGGTCGACGCCGCCAGGATCGCGGCCCGGCAGGTCGCCGACGAGGGGACGCGCGTCACGGTGGTCGATTCCCGCTCCCTGGCGATGGGACTGGGCTTCGCGGTCTGCACGGCCGCGCGCCTCGCGGGGGCCGGGGCCGACGCGGCCAGGATCGCCCTGGCCGCTGCCCGCAGGGCCTTGGCGGGGACGACCGTGCTCTGCGTGGACACCCTGGAGTTCCTGCGGCGGGGGGGCAGGATCGGGACCGCGCAGGCCGTGTTCGGATCGGCTCTGTCCGTGCGCCCGATCCTGCACCTGGCCGACGGGAAACTGGAACTGCTGGAACGGGTCAGGACCCGTTCCCGGGCCCGGGCCCGTCTGGAGGAGATCCTCGTGGCCGAGGCCGAGAGATCCTTGGAATCCGGTGTCCCCGTGGACATCGCCGTCCACCATCTCGCCGCGGCAGACCTGGCGCAGGAGATGGCGGACCGTCTGCGCGAACGCCTACCGGACCTGCGCGAGCTGCATGTCCAGGAGGTCGGTCCCGTGATCGGTGCGCACGTCGGCCCGGGGATGCTCGGAGGCGTCGTGTCCCCCGACGCCGTGGGCTGTACGAGCTGACTTATCCACAGGCTGCTCTCTTCCCAATTTTCCCACCAGTCCCACTGTCCACAGGTCCCCGACGACCCCTCCCGCCCCTCCGCCGTCCCCCTCTACCGTCACGGTCCATGACGGACCTACCGAAGAACCCCACCACGCTGCTCCGGACCGCCACGCTGCTCCGACCCACGACGCTGCTCCGATCCACCACGCTGCTCCAGCCCACCACGGGCTTCGGCCCCACCACGGGCTTCCGACCCACCACGGGCTTCCGACCCATCGAGCCTCCGGTCCTCCCCGTCGTGGGCCCGGCCGACCCCGCTGAACGGCTGGCCGCTCTCGCGGCGGGTCCCCCCTCCCGCCGCAAGGGTCCGGCGCACGCCCTCGCCCCTTCCCAGGACTGCCGCTCCCGGGAGCCACCGGCCCCTTTCCCCCGGGCCGGGACACAGCCCCCCGCCGAGCAGCTTCCCGCCGTCCCGTCGGTTCCCCGACCGTCAGGAGTCCCCTGGGAGAACTCCGTCATCGCCCTGCGGGAGGGCCTGGCCGACCGCCTGCCCCCCTCCTGGAGGGAACGGACGGGCATCCCGACCCGAGCGGCGTTGGCCGCCGTCCTGCTGGCCACAGCCCTGTTCATCGGGGCGGGCCTTCGCCTGTTCCCCGGTGATCCGGACCCGACCGTGCGGGACATGGCTGACACCGCCCCGGTGGCCCAGACGGGACGACCCCCGTACACCCGGGGCACCGACCCCGCCCAGGACCTCGCGGGAACCGACCCGGGCAGCAGCACCGGGACCCAGCCCACGGCCTCCGTCCCGGGGACCGGTGGGGGGAGCAGCGCACCGACCCCTTCGGACACCGGCGTGATCGTCGTCGATGTCACCGGGCGGGTCCGACGGCCCGGGGTCGTGCGACTTCCCAGGGGGTCGAGGGTCACAGACGCCCTCACCGCTGCGGGAGGGGCCTCTCCCGGGGCCGACCTGCGTCAGGTCAACCTGGCAAGGATCCTCCTCGACGGCGAACAGATCCTGATCCCGGCCCCGGGGGAACGCCTGCCGCAGTCGCCGGTGGCGACGGGGGCCGCAGGCTCCGGAACAGGCCCCGGAACAGGAACAGGCCCCGGAACAGGCCCCGGAGGGCAGAACGGCTCGTCCGCCGGCCCGATCGACCTCAACAGCGCCACCGAGTCCCAACTCGACACCCTTCCGGGAGTCGGACCGGTGATCGCCGGTCGGATCGTCCGATGGCGCACGGAACACGGCCGGTTCACCTCCGTGGAAGAACTCCTGGAGGTCTCGGGGATCGGCGAGAAGGTCCTGGAGAACCTCCGTCCACTGGTCAGGGTGTGAAAGGCCCGACGGTCGCCCCCGGATCGCAGAACCCGACCAACCCGGGGGCTTCGGGGGAAGCCTGCCCGGGAGCGCCGGGGGAGGCGTCCCCGGGAGCGCCGCGCCCTCCCCGCCCGGTGACGGACGTACGACTGGTGTGTCCCGCAGCCCTCGCCTGGCTCGGGGCGTTCTGGGCCACCGGCAGCCCCTCGCCGGTCGTACGGGTCGCCGCCCTTGCCTCTGCCCTGTGCACCCTCCTGCTCGGGGCCGTGCTCGTGCGCGCTCGCGCGGCGACGTCTCCGCGCCTCTCCCGGAGGACCCTCCCCGTCCGTGGCTGTGCCCTGGTCTGTGCAGCCCTGACCTCCGTCCTCACGATCACTGCGGTTCGCGGCGCCGAACGCGAGAACAGCGCGACCGCCCGCTGGGCCGCGGACCGGGCGGTCGCGTCCGTGACGGGCAGGGCCACCGCGGACTCCGCGAAGATCGGGCCTGGTCTGCCCGGCACCCGACCAGGGCACCTGCTGCGGGTCACGACGACCCGGATCGGCGCGCGAGGACAACAGTCCCAGGAGAACGTCCCGCTCCTGGTGATCGGCGACCGCTCCTGGGAAGCCGTCCGAACGGGGCAGACGGTCCACTTCCTGGCGCGCCTGTCCCCGACGGACCGGGGCGACGCCGCCGTGGCCCTCGCCAAGGCCGTCACCGCCCCGACCGCGCTGCCCCCCACCGGCATCTGGAAGGCGACCGAACGGATCCGCTCCGGCCTGCGCGAGGCCTGCCGGGACCTGCCCGAGGAACCCGGAGGGCTGCTGCCCTCCCTCGTTCTCGGAGACACCTCCGGGGTCCCCGACCGGCTCGTGCGCGACCTGCGGTCCTCCGGCCTGTCCCACCTGACGGCGGTCAGCGGCACGAACGTCACGATCGTGCTCGCCGGCGTTCTGGGCACCTTGACAGCCCTCGGAGTCGGACGCCGGACCCGGATCCTGGCCTCGGGGGCGGCCCTTGTGGGCTTCGTGTTCCTCGCACGCCCAGAACCCAGCGTCCTGCGCGCCTCGACCATGGGAGCGATCGGTCTG
>JAUPKJ010000157.1 GCA_030837505.1 Actinomycetota bacterium | reverse complement strand
GCGTCGTTCGTGGCCCTCCGAACGGCCCCATCGCAGGCCCTGCCCGCCGTGCCCGCCGTGGCCCCCGTGCCCGCTGTGCCGGACCCGCCCTCCGAAGCCGGGCGAGCCGCACGGATCAGGCGGTCCGCCACCGCGACCCCGACCCCGACCGCCGGCGGGGGCACGGCAATCACCCGCTGCAGCTCCCAAGTGTCTGCCGCGCGCAGTGCCGTGAACAGCCCGCGGGCCTAACTCTCCGGGTCCGTGGGGGCCGACAGCCGAACGATCCCCTCGGGGGTCGGGATCTCGGCGAGAGCGAGCAGCCCCGTCCTGTCCCCGGGAGGCGCCGCCGGCCGGGCCGCCAGCCGGGCCGCCTCGGCGGCGTCCCACGCCAGCAGCACGCGCGCTCGCGGGGCGTAATGGGAACTCAGGGAGCCCGGCACCCGGAGGGGGGAGGTCTGCGCCCCCGTACCGTTCCCCGGGCCCCTCGGCCGTTGGCCGCGTACCGGGACACCACCGGCCGCGAGCAGATCGTCCTCGGTGATCGCTCCGGGTCGCAGGATCACCGGGGCGGTTCCCGTGGCGTCCACGATCGTCGACTCGACCCCGACGCCGCTGTCCCCGCCGTCCAGGATCGCGTCCCGGCCGGGGACCAGCGCGTGGCCCAGTTCCTGCAGCACATGGTCGGCCCTGGTCGGGCTCACCCTCCCGAACCGGTTGGCCGAGGGGGCCGCCAGGGCCCTTCCTGCCCGGCGGAGCAGCTCCAACGCCACGGGGTGGGCCGGCACCCGCAGCCCGACGGTGTCCTGGCCCCCCGTCACATGGTCCGCGACCAGCGGACTGCGGGGCAGCACCAGGGTGAGCGGACCGGGCCACAGCGACGCAGCCAGGCGTCGCGCGTACGGCGGGACGTCGACGGCCCACAGGTCCACATCACGGGCGTCGGACAGGTGAACGATGAGCGGGTGGTCGACCGGCCGACCTTTCACGGTGAAAATGCGAGCGACGGCCGCCGGGTCGGTCGCGTCGGCCGCGAGCCCGTAGACCGTTTCGGTGGGCAGGCCCACGAGCCCCCCGGCGCGCACGGCGCGCGCCGCGAGAGCGACATCACGGGTCACCAGGCTGTCGGGCTCTGCTGGGGGCGTGCTGCGGGCAGTGGGCACCCCTGCATCCTCGCGTACCGGACGGGTCCGCTGTGTGCGACCGGGCGCGCCGAAACGGAGGTCGGGGACCGGAGGACTGCACAATATGAGCGGTGCGTGACGCCCGTCACCCGAGCGTGACCGGTAAAGCTCCTTCTCGACGTCGCTCATATCCCACGGTTTCCGTGTTCGCCGGGGCAGCGGGGGCCGGACCCGGTCTCGTCGGTAAGGACGGGGCAGGGTCGTTCGCTAACCTGTGATCGAGGATCCGCAGGTCAGGCAGATGGGAACTGGACAGCCGGACAGGGCGGACACCATGAGTTTCGCTCTCGGGAACAGGTGGTTCCCACCCGGGAAACCTTCTTGCCCGGGGAGCGAGGGAAACCGAGGAGTGATCCAGCGTGACGGGCGAGCCTCACCCCGCGGGGCAGCATGAGCTGATCGTGGTGGCCAACCGGCTGCCGGTCGACCGCAAGCAAGAACCCGACGGTTCCACGAGCTGGCACCCCAGCCCCGGGGGCCTCGTGGCAGCCCTGGAACCGGTCATGCGCCGGGGTGAGGGAGCCTGGGTGGGATGGAGCGGGTCTGCGGGTCCGGCCCCAGAACCCTTCACGGCCGCCGGGATCCGGCTGTTGCCCGTGCCGCTCTCCGTCGAGGAGGTCACGGAGTACTACGAGGGGATGTCCAACGGCACCTTCTGGCCGCTCTACCACGACGTGATCGTGGAGCCGGCCTTCCACCGGACCTGGTGGGACTGCTACGTGACCATCAACCGGCGGTTCGCCGAGGCCGTGACCCGCGCAGCCGCCCAGCACGCCGCCGTCTGGGTCCAGGACTACCAACTTCAGCTCGTGCCGAGGATGCTGCGGGAACGCCGTCCGGATCTGAAGATCGGGTTCTTCAATCACATCCCCTTCCCCCCGTACGAGATCTTCGCCCAGCTCCCCTGGCGCAGGCAGGTCCTCAACGGACTGCTCGGTGCAGACCTGCTGGGATTCCAGCGACCCGCCGACGCCAACAACTTCCTGCGGGCCTGCCGTCGCAACGGTCTGTTGACCAACCGCGGCAACGTCCTGCTCGGACGCCGGCGAGGCCGGCACGAGACCACCAACCAGCGCGCCGTGCGCTGCGAGGCCTTCCCGGTGTCCGTGGACGCCCGGATGCTCGACACGCTGGGCCGGCGGGCAGACATCCAGGCCAGGGCCCGGCAGATCCGCCGGGAGCTGGGCGACCCGGAGCGACTCATCCTGGGGGTGGACCGCTTGGACTACACCAAGGGGATCCAGCACCGGCTGAAGGCCGTCGGGGAACTTTTCGACGAGGGCAGGTTGACAGTCCCCGGCACCGTCATGGTCCAGGTCGCCACCCCGAGCCGGGAACGGGTCGACCAGTACCAGCAGATGCGTGAGCAGGTCGAGGTCACCGTGGGCCGCATCAACGGCACCCACGGCCGGTTGGGACACCCGGCAGTGCACTACCTGCATCAACACCTGGACCGCGAGGAACTCGCCGCCCTGTACCTCGCGGCAGACGTCATGCTCATCACGGCCCTGCGCGACGGGATGAACCTCGTGGCCAAGGAGTACGTGGCCACGAGGTACGACGAGCGGGGAGCCCTGGTCCTCAGCGAGTTCACGGGCGCAGCCAACGAGTTGCGCCAGTCGTACCTGATCAACCCGCACGACATCGACGGCCTCAAGGACGTGATCATCGAGGCTTGTCAGGCTCACCCGCAGGAAGCCCGACGCCGGATCCGGGCCATGCGCCGCCGGGTGTTCGAAAGGGACGTCGAACGCTGGGCCGACGACTTCCTCCGTTCCCTGACCGGCGGGAACACGACCTTGCTCTCCCACGGCGCACCGCTCCCCCCCGATCCGACGAACCCCGACCCGATGAACCCAGACCCGCAGGATCCCCTCGTCCGCGGGGAGATCCCGATCCTTGACCGGCCCCCGATCCTTGACCGAGCCCCGGACCCCCTCCCGGCCGACGGTCCGCCGGACGACGACGACCTGTCGCCCGACGCCGGACCGGGCACCGACCCCGCCCCGGACACCTCCGGGATGCCCGAGGACTCCTCCCCGGACCTGTCCCGAGCACTGACGAACCTGGCCCAGGCCCAGCCGCTGCTCGTGGCGATGGACTTCGACGGCGTCCTGGCGCCCCTCGTCGACGACCCCCAGGCCTCGGCTCCCCTGCCCGAAGCAGTGGCGGCCCTCGGGAAACTGGCAGCCTGCGACGGCGTCCGGGTGGCACTGGTGTCCGGCCGGACACTGACCGACCTGCGTCAGCTGGCCCAGCCCCCGGAGTCGGCCGTGCTGGTCGGCAGCCACGGGGCCCAGTTCCAACACCCCGGGGCCCAGGAATCGGACCTCTCAGCCCTCCTGGGAGACCTCGAACACGAGCTGTTGCGCCGCGTGACCGAGGAACTCGAACGGATCGTCGTCGAACACCCGGGCACGATGGTCGAACTCAAACCCACAGCAGCTGTTCTGCACACGCGCAAGGCCGATCGATCCGTCGCTGCGGCCGCTGCCGCCGCAGTGCTCGCCGGTCCGGCGGCGTGGGCCGGGGTGCACGTGACCACCGGCAAGGAAGTGATCGAGCTGTCGGTGGTCGATGTCTCGAAGGGGTCAGCGCTGCGCAGACTGAGGGCGGAAATGGGCCTGCCCGCCGAGGGCGGGATCCTCTACGCCGGGGACGACGTCACGGACGAGCGGGCCTTCGGCGTCCTCGACGACGACGCCGGGGACGTCACGATCAAGGTGGGGGACGGTCGGACCTCGGCCCGTCACCGTGTCGCGGGTCCTGGGCAGGTAGCGGCCCTGCTCGTGGAACTCGCCGGGCTGAGGGAAGCGACCAGGGCCGAGTCCACCGAGCAGATCGGGCTCGCAGAGCAGAACGGGCACACCGAGCAGATCGGGCTCGCCGAGCAGAACGAACGGCCCGAGCAGCAACTGCCGCAGGACCCCTACCCGTCGTAGGACCGGTACCCGC
>JAUPKJ010000156.1 GCA_030837505.1 Actinomycetota bacterium | reverse complement strand
GCCCCGAGGACAGGAGCGCGGGCAGCGCGGAGGCTCCGGCCGTGGAAGCGGCCCCGGCCTGGAACGCTGCCAGCAGAGCAGCCCTTTGCGCGAGGTCTGCCGC
This sequence comes from Actinomycetota bacterium, assembly GCA_030837505.1. Taxonomy (GTDB): domain Bacteria; phylum Actinomycetota; class Actinomycetes; order Actinomycetales; family Kineosporiaceae; genus JAUPKJ01. The sequence goes on along the minus strand of JAUPKJ010000156.1, from coordinate 13,144 downwards.
GGCGAGGGCCGGGGAGGTCTGTGCGGCCGACTGAGCAACCGGCTGGGAGGCCTCCGGGACGACCCTGCGGATCGCCGACGGGGTGCGCCACAGTTTGTGCACTCCCACGGTCTGCCCGGAGCGCGGAGCGTCGATCATCTTGCCGTCGCCGACGTAGATCCCGACATGGGTCGCGGGGGAGCCGAAGAAGACCAGGTCACCGGGCCGGGCCTTGCTCAACGACGACACGGCCCTGCCGGAGTGCTCCTGCTGCTGGGACACCCGGGGCAGATCGATTCCCATCTTGCCGTAGACCAGCTGCACGAGTCCGGAACAGTCCAGACCCTTCTTCGGGTTCGTCCCACCCCACAGGTAGGGCACGCCCGTGTAGGTCTTGGCCAGGTCCACGGCCTTCTTCCCCAGGTCCGTGGGGTCGGGGGTCTTCACGGACGGCGCTGCCGTGGCCGCCGTCCCCGCCGTGGCCGCCGTCCCGGACAGGGCCTGGAGGAGGGCGGAGGTGAAGGCCGAGTTCTCCGTGCCCCCGAGCGCCCCGGCGGCTGTCGTCGACGCCGTCGACGCCGTCGAGGTGGTCGAGGTGGTCGACGACGACGGCGTGCCCATGATCATGGTCTCCAACTGATCGATCCGCGCCCGGACCCGGGACAGACCCTCAACCGCTTGAAAACTCATGGCCGCACCTTCCCGGGGCTCATGTTCGGATCGTTCTGAAGGCCCTGAGGCCCGGCTTCGGTGGTCCTGCTTCGGGACCGGTGCCGGATCATGGCAAGTTCGTCGGTCTCCCGCTGTTCGAGACGCGCCAGTTCGAGGCGCTCTGCTCTGCGGAAACGCTCATGGAGAACCTCCACGGCGTGCAGTCGGGCGCGTGCGGTCTGCCATACCCCGATCGCTTCGAGAGAACGCTGCCGCAGTTGTTCGAGCTGCCGGCGGGTCGAGCCGATCCGCTCGCGCAACCCTTCCCTGCGCTGCGCGGCGAAAAACGCCTGTTGGGCCGATTCCCGCTGTTCGGGGGTGCACGAACGCACCTCGGCGAGCATGCTGTCGATCGCGGACTGCGCCGCCCGTTCGGCCAGGCGGGCGGCGGCCAGGACCCGAGCGGCCTCATCCACCTGCGCGGTCCGCAGCCGCAGAACGGCAGCGAGCCGGAAGCCGCGCCTCACGACGCACTCTCGGAGAGCCGGACGCCCAGGAGCGCCGCCAACAGTTTCCAGGAACTCGCCACGGGGGAGAGCTCCGTGGCGTCCTGGCGCAGGAAGGCGTCGAGCTCCGGGCGCAGCCGCAGCGCGAGATCCGCGACGGGGTCGCTGCCCGCTGCATAGGCCCCGACCTCCACCAGTTCCTTGATGTCCCGGTGCGCTGCCAGGAGTCTGCGGGCCGCGATCGCCATCTGCCGGTGTTCCTCTCCCAGCACCGCCCGCTCCACCCGGGACACCGACTGCAGGACGTCGATGCTCGGGAAATGGCCCGACGTCGCCAGGTCCCGGGACAGGACAATGTGCCCGTCGAGGATCCCCCGCACGGTGTCCCCGATGATGTCCTGCATGTCGTCCCCTTCGACGAGGACCGTGTACAGGGCCGTGATGCTCCCGGTCCGCCCGGGACCCGCCCGTTCCAGCAACCGCGGGAGCATGGCGAACACGCTGGCCGGGTAGCCGCGGGTCGCCGGGGGCTCCCCCGAGGCCAGGGACACCTCGCGCTGCGCCATCGCGACCCGGGTCACGGAGTCGACGACGAGCAGCACGTCGGTGCCGGCGTCGCGGAACCACTCCGCGATCCGGGTGGCCGTGAAAGCAGCGGTCAGGCGGAGCATGGGGGGGTCGTCCGCCGTCGCGACCACCACGACCGTCCTTTCCCGGGCCCGCGCGTCCAGGGTGTCCTCCAGGAACTCCCTCACCTCACGGCCGCGCTCCCCGACGAGGGCCACGACCCGGACGGGGGCCGCCGTCCCCCGGACGGCCATCCCCAGCAGGGTCGTCTTGCCGACCCCTGAACCCGCCATGATCCCCACCCGCTGGCCGGCGCCCAGGGGGATCAAGGTGTCGAGGGCCCGGACCCCGGTCTCCAGCTGGTGGCGGATCCGTTTGCGTTGCAGGGGGTTCGGCGCGGCGGCCTCCAGCGGCACCCAATGGGCGTCCCGCAGCGGCTCCCCGCCGTCCAACGGACGTCCGAGGGCGTCCAGGACCCGTCCCAGGACCTGCGGCCCGGCCGGGACCCGGACCCTGTTCCCCGAGACACTGACGGGGTCACCGGCCGCGACCCCCTGGGTGCTGCCCAGGGGCATGCACGCGGCGCCGTCCACCTGCACCGCGACGACCTGGGCCGGCAGAGGACCCGTCGTCGTGCGGACGGTGACCAGTTCCCCCACGCTCACCCGCACTCCGCTGACCTGGATCCCCAGGCCGAGAACGTTCGAGACAGTGCCCTCCACCTGCGGTCCGGCGGCCACGACCGCGGCCTGTAGATGCTCGGCCAGGCGCTCGGCCAGGTCATGGATCTCCGCGGTCCGCTGCGACGTGCCGCTCAGCGACAGAGTCATGAGCGAAGCACCTCCTCGGCGCGGGCGAGCGCCTCCGAGAGGAGGATCTTGACCCGTTTGGTCGTTGCCTGGGCCTGCACGCCGCCACGGGGCACCTGGGGATCGGGGGCCAGATGCACCCCCACCGGGCAGACGGCCTCGAGCGAGTCATCGCCCGTGGCGTGGGACAGGATCCGCAGGTCCTCGGGATTCAGCCGGACCTGCAGGTCATTGCTGCCGGACAGCGACCGGACGGCGACCCGCAGGGCTTGCAGGGCCTGGGCGTCCAGGCTCGTCAGCTCCCGTCCCAGTGCGCTCCGCGCGATCGTGAGGGCCCCGTCCAGGAGGGCGTCCGCGAGTTCGTCCCAGGCCGGGACGAGTTCCTCGGACTGTTGCTGAACTGCTTCCTGCAACGCCGTCAGCAGGTGGTTCACGTGCAGGGCCAGCTGCTGCCCCTGTTCGAATCGGTCCTGGTCCCGCCGGAGGGTCTGGGCAGCGGCTTCCTGCGCGGCCCGTTCCCGGCCCTGGCGCAGTCCCTCGGTGAACCCCTCCTGTGTGGCCTGCGCCCTCGCGCGGGCCATGGCCTCGTTGAGCAGCCTGTCCAGGTGGGGGTCGGCCCAGCCGAGGCTCGCGGAGGCCTGGCCGGCGGTCAGGGGACGGTTGAGCTGCGCGGGCCGCAGTGAGGAGCGGGCGATCGTGATCGTGGTTCCTCCTCCGCAGACCGCCGTGGTCGTCTCCTCGACGGCCGGGTGACCGCCCCGCTTGCGCGAGGACGTGCGCTGCCCCGGGAGGCCGGGCGCTGTCGGGCCGGCCGGTTCGCGGCCCCGGGATCCTGTGCCCTCGGGTGTCCGGTCTTCCTCGGGTGTCCGGTCCCCAGGGTTCCGGTCCTCGGGGTTCCGGTCCTCGGGGTCCGGTTCTCCGGGGTCAGTCGATGTAGGTCTCATCGCTGCCTCGCTCGATGATGATCTGGCCGGACTGTTCGAGGGCCCGGATCTCGGTGACGACCCTGGCCTGGGAGTCCTCCACCTCGGAGAGCTTCTTCGGGCCGAGCAGGTCGATCTCCTCGGCCAGGTTCTCGGCCGCGCGGGTCGACAGGTTGCGCATGATCTTTTCGCGTACGAGGGAACTGACACCCTTGAGCGCGAGGGCCAGATCCGCACTCTCGACGTTGCGCAGGACCAGCTGGATCGCCTTGTCGTCCAGCTGAGTGATGTCCTCGAAGACGAACATTTGTTTGCGGACCTGTTCTGCAAGATCCGGACTGACTGTCTCCAGCCCCTCCAGGATCATGCGCTCGGTCGACCGGTCGGCCCGGTTGATGATCGCCACGAGCGGGGCGACCCCGCCGACCGACGACAGCTCCTGCGGACCGAGCACCGTCGACATCCGCCGGTCCAACTCCCGTTCGACCAATCGGATCACCTCGGGACTGGCCCGTTCCATCGACGCGATCCTGTGGGCGACGTCGGCCTGCAGGCTCTGAGGGAAGCCCGCGAGCACGATCGCGGACTGCTGGGGCGACAAATGGGCCAGAACCAGGGCGATGGTCTGTGGATGCTCGTCGGACAGGAACGTCGTCAGCTGCCGGGCGTCGGCCCGCCGCATGCCTTCGAAGGGCATCTCGGCCAGGGTCGCCCCCAACCGCTCCATGATCTCTTCGGCGCGTTCCGTGCCCAGGCTCTCGGCCAGTAACTGCCTTGCGAGCTCCAACCCACCCCGACCAGCTCTGTCCGCGTTGGCCAGGGTGTCCCTGGTCTCTGTGAGCACGGACGTCGCATCGTCGTGGGACACGTCGCGCAGTCGGACGATCTCGGCGGTGAGATCCTCCACCATCTGTTCGGGCAGTCGGCCCATCACCTTGGCCGCGCCCTCGCGCCCGAGTTGGACCAGCAGGATGGCCGACTTGCGGATCCCGCTCATCGCCAGGGCATTTTTGGCCATGGGGGACCGTCAGCCCTTCCGCTGGGAAAGCCAGCCCTGAATCACCTGGGCAACCTCGTCGGGCTGGCTGTCCACCAGCTGGGTGACCTCCTGACGGAGCTTTTCGCGTTCGATCGCGGGATTGGGCTGCCCATCGGGCATCGAGGTCGCCGCGCCGGTGGGCGGCAGGTCGGGCAGGACAGCGAGCAGCTGGCGCTGCTCGGCGGACAGGGCGTTCTCGTCCATGAACGATCGCGGAAGATCACTGGCCACGGCCCGGATCCTCTCGGCCTCGGCAGCGGCCTTCGCGGCCTTCCTGCGCCGTCGGCGGATCGCCAACAGCACGATCAGGACGGCCAGAACCAGGGCGACCTTGGTCCCCAGATCGACGTAGCCCCGGGTACGGGCGGCGGCCGCGGCCTCGGCGAGTTCCTTCTGAGCGGCCTGCGTCGTGGTCTGGTCGAACGGCACGGAGGTGACCTGCACACTGTCCCCGCGGGCCGCCTCAAGGCCCACCGCGTTCGATACGAGGGCCTCCACCTGTTGGGGAGTTACTGCGGCCGCCTGCTCCTGGCCGTTCACCCGGGAGTCCAGGACCACGGCAACCGACAGGCGTTCGACCGCGCCGGGTGCGGCCTGGGTCCTCGCCACGACCTTGCCGACGGAGTTGTTGACCGTCCGCTCCTCGCGGGAGTAATCCCCCGTGCCCTGACCTGCTGCGGCCGCCGTCAGGTCCGGCCAGGTACGGCCCAGTACGCCGCCGGCGTTGCCCCCGGCCCCCGTGTAGGTCTCGGTGGTCGTGGACTCCGAGAGCGGATTCACGCCGTTCTCCTGGACGTAACGTTCGCTCGTCGTGTCCTGGGTGTCGTAGTTCAGGGTGGCGTTGACCCGGATGACGGCCCGCCCGGTGCCGAGCACCGTGTCCAACATTTTCTGGACCTTGTCGTTCAACCGGTTCTCGAACTGCGCCGTGCGTTGGTCGGCCTCGCCGGCCGTCGAAGCAGCTCCCTCGGCCCCCGTCTGCGTGCTGGACAGCAGACGACCCTGGCCGTCCGTGACCGTGACGTTGTCCGGGGTCAGGTTCTCAACGCTGTGCGAAACCAAGTGTGTGATGGACCTGACCTGTTCTGTGGTCAGGGTCGTGCCCGGGGCCATGGCCAACAGCACCGACGAGGTCGGTTTGCTGTCCTGTGTTGCGAACACGTCGGGCTCGGGGATCGCCACGTGCACGATCGCCGTCTGGACCCCGGCGATGGCCTCAAGGGTCTTGCCCAGCTCCGATTCCAAGGCCCTGCGGTAGGCGATGTTCTGCTGGAAGTCCGTGGCGGTCATGCCCTGTTCGTCGAGCACGGAGTAGCTGTCGCCCTCCGCGGCGGGCAGCCCCTTGCCCGCGAGGGCCACCCGCAGGTCGTAGACCTTGTTCTGCGGGACGAGGACGGTGCCGCCGCCGTCCGCGAGCTTGTGTTCGACTCCTTGGGAGTTCAGTTCCTCCACGACGGCGTTGGCGTCCGCGCCGGACAGGTCGCTGTACAGCGGGGTCCACGAGGGCTGCGTGGCCCACTGGCTCAGAGCCACGGCACCCATGATCAGGGCCACGATCGCCACGGCGACCACGGCCTTCTGACCGGTGGTGAATCCGGACATCAGACCGCGGGCCCGCCCGAGGGTCTTGTCCATCCGGGGGTTCACAGCTGCATCCTCATGATCTCGTTGAAGGCTTCAAGGGCCTTGTTCCGAACAGTCGTGGTCAGCTCCGTTGCGGTCTGGGCCTCAGTGGCCGCGATCACGTAGTCGTGGATCTCTGTGAGATCACCCGTGGCGGCCTCGACGGCCTTTCCCTTGGCGGTCTGATCGAGCTGGGAGACTTCCTCCAGCCCACGCCCGACGGCGTCGGCGAAATCGGCACTGCGCACCGAGGCCGCGGCGTCGACACCGGCAGCTGTGGACGCCGCGCCGACCCCGGAGGTCTGCCCCGCCCCCTGGGCGCCGAAGGACCCGGAGATGACCTGCTGTTGCCAGAGTTGGGCCAGTTGGCTCACCCCGGAGGCGCTGACGGGGTTGATCCCCGAGATCGCCATCAACCACGACCCATCTGGATGGCGGCTTGGTAGGACTGCCGGATCCGGTCCAGATTGGCCGCACCGGCCTGGAAGCCGCGCTGGGCCATGATCATGGTCGTCATTTGTTCGCCGAGATCCACGTCGGGCAGACGGACCAGCCCGTCCTCATCTGCCAGCGGGTGCTCCGGGTCGTGGACAATCCGACCGATGGGGGATCCCTGTTCGATTCCGCTGACGGCGACCCCTTCGCCAGTCGCACCGTTCTCCAGCGCGACGGCCTCGACGTACCGCGAGCGGAACGCCTCCTGGTTCATGGGCCGCACGGTGTTCACGTTCGCAATGTTGTCGGCGATGACGTCCATCCAGGTCTGGTGGACATGCATCCCGCTGCCGGTGATTCCCAGCGCCTCGAACACGACCGATCACACTCCCTTCGCGGCGGAACGCAGGATCGAGAACCTGTCCCCGGTGGCCCGCAGCACCAGTTCGTAACGCAACTGCGTGTCCACCCCCAGGAGGGTCTCTGCCGTCAGATCCACGTTGTTCTCGGTCAGACCGACCGGGTCCGTGGTGTAGAACGTGCTCGGTGTGACCGACGCCGGGTCCTGTCCGTTGCGAACCGCCGAGCGCAGCTGGTCTTCGAAATCGACCCTGCGCGCATGGAAGTACGGAGTGTTGACGTTGGAGATGTCGTCACTGATCGCCGTTTTCCGCTCCGCCAGACCATTGAGCGCTGCGTGGAGCGTCGGAATGGAGATGCCATCGAGCATGCGGACCCCTGCGCCTTCTGCGTCGCGACCTCTGCCGTGGACGGTGGTGGGCGCCGTTCCTTGGCGCTTGCGAGCAGTCCGTGCTCATGGAGTGGCTTCGGGGGACCGCCGGTTTTCCTTGAGGGACGGAGGTCTGGGGGGGCCGGCCTTCCACCGGACGGCCCACGGTCCGGCCCGCGAAAGGCACTCGCTGTCGCCCTGCGTGGTCCGCCGGAGGGGCGGGGCTCGGCATCCGGGTGAGGTGGCTGGGCCGAGCGGGGGCGGAACGTGCCGTTGTGTGGTCCCGGCCCCTGAGCGGTCCCCCGAAAGGCTCAACTGGTTCCCTCGGGTGGCGGGGTTTTGGGTGCCGGGCGGCCTCTGCCGACGCCGGGGTGTTGACAGGTTGCTTCTCGACTGGTTCGGTTCTCAGCCGGTTCGGTTCTCGGTCGGTTCGGTTCTCAGCCGACGACGTCGAGGCCGCCGCCGAGGGCGGTGTACGAATCGATCGGGCCCCTGGGGCGGCTGCGGGGGAGCGCCGTCAACTTGCCGAGCAGCTCTCCCCGGAGATGGGACGTCTGTGCCTGGGCTGTTTCGAACCGGGCCGTCAGCCCTACGAGCTGCTCGCGCACGCGGTCGGGAACGGGGCCCCCGGGGGGCTCCGGGTCGGTCCACTGGGGTGCCCGGCCCTCGGCCAGCTGCCGTTCCACGGACTCCAGAGCTTCGCGCAAGCGGGCCACCCACTCGTCCCACGGGTCCGTTTGCCGCGCGCTTCCCGGGGCCTGGCGCATGACCGTCAGCTGACCACGAGCTGGGCCGTGCTGTTCTGGGAAGCCTGACGCCAGGCGTCCCGCAGAGGCTCCAGCAGGACTCGGCACGTTGCCACCTGCTCCGGGTCCTGGCGGGCCCGGGCCTGCAACAGCTCTCCGACGACCCACAGGTAGATCTTGGCCAGGCCCTGTCCCTCGGGCCATACCGTGGTGTTGAGGGTGGCGTGCAACTCCCACAGGATCTCCTGGGCGTTGCCCAGCCTCTCGCCGGCCGTGGCGTACTGGGCCGTGCGCAGGGCGTCCTCGGCGATGGTGAGATCGGTGATCAGCCGGTCGTAGAGCATCGTGAGTAGCCGACCCGGCGAGACCGTGTGCGCGGCGTCGCTGGCGTACCGAGCCTGTGCCAGTCCGTAGGACACCAGTCCTCCAAAGGGGTTGTGAGCCGGCGGCGGCCGGCGTTCTGCCAGATCAGCTGTTGTTGGTGCCGAGCATGTTCGTCGACAGGCCGTTGACCATGGTCAGGGTGCTCTGCATCCTGGCCAGAGCCGTTTCCATGGCGGTGAACTGGCGGGTCAGGGTCTCTCTGTAGGTGTCGAGCCGTTTGTCCCAGGCGTCGATCTGTTCCTGGATCCGGTTGATCTGGCTCTTCGCCCCTTCTCCGGCGCTGGTGACCAGGCCCGTGGTGCTCCGGGTCGCGTCCTCGGCCAGAGCGATGAGGCGTTGGGCCAGACCGGCGGAGAACGAGATCGAGCCCACGTCGCCACCGGTCGCAGCCAGATCGGCGTCGGTGGTCGTCACCTTGAGGCTGAGGCCTACGGCGGTTCCCTCGCCCGTCACCAGGGACAGCACGTCGCCGACTCCGCGCGCTTCCTGGCCGTCGATCCAGCCGGCGATGTCCCGGCCCGTCACCGTGTGGGTGCCCTCGGCGTCGTCCAAGGTCGCGGTGAAGCCGCCGGAGGTGCCTGCTCGGTCCGCTGCGAACACGACGGTCGTCCCGTCCAGGGACGCCGTCACCCCGAAACCGGCCGAGGCCGACCGCAGGTTGATCGCGTCGATGACGTCGGACATGGTGTCCGTGGCACCGGCGGTGTAACTGACCAGGCTGCTGCCCCGCATGAGGACGACGGTCTGACCCGAGATGATCCCTCCAGGAGGGTTCATCGTCCACTGGTCGCGGGCCGAGGAGCTGGTGATGTTCAGGGTGTAGGTCCCGCTCCGGGACGCGCTGGTGGACCCGATCAGTTCGACACTCGTGCTCGTTGCAGCGACATCGGCGGTGAAGGTCGCCTTGGCCCCGAAAGCCTGGGCGACGGCGGACGGGTCCTTGACGAAGGCGTCGAGGAAGTTCTCCCGGTTGAAGACCAGTCGGCCGTCGCGGCTCAGTTCGACCCCGGGGGCCCCGCTCGTGCCGGCGATTCCCAGGATGTTCTGCGTCAGGGTCCTGGCGGTGCTGTCACCGCTCAGTGGCCCTCCGGTCTTGGTGGTGATGTCCCAGGACGATTTCGTCGAGATGTCTGACAACAGGGCGTTCGCGGTCTTCACCATGGCCTCGACCTGGTCCGCGACGGTACTGCCGTCGATGGCGGCCGAGACGGTCACCCCGCTCTCGACCTTGCTGACGGTGAAGGAGAGCTCCGGGATCAACTCGTCGAAGGTGTTCGTCGAGGACGTCGCGGTGTACGCGGTCTCCGGGTTGGTGCCGATGGTGATCGAGGCGTCGGTGCCCTGGGTGAGCAGACTCATGCCGGTGAAACCGTCGAGGCCGTCGAGGGTGAACTCCGAGCCGGCCCCGGTCTCGTTCGAGGAGATCTGCAGGCGGTAGGCGCCCGGGGCCGTTTGCACGGCCGTCGCCCTCAGACCGCTGCCGGAGTTGTTGATCGCGGTGACGACCTCGCTCAAGGTGCCGCCGCCGACGTCGATCGTCTCGCTGCTTCCGTCCAGGCGGGTCAGGGCGAGGGAGCCGCCGGAGGCGACCTGGGCCGATGTGGACAGGACGGAGTCGCTGCTGATCAGGGTGTGGGCGGCAGCGGTAGCGGTGACGTCGAAGGTCAGACTGGCCGCGGTGGTCCCGGTGGCCTGGGCTGTGACGGAGGCGCTGGAGGAGGTGGCGGTCGACCCGACCCAGGCCGAGGTCTTGGCCAGTTCGCCGGCCTGCTTGGACAGGGCGTTGAGGGAAGTGACGATGGAGGAGTAGGCATCGGCCCGCTTCTGCACCGCGCTCTGCTGGTTCCGCAGCAGGGTCTGCTGGTTGGTCTGGAGACTGACCAGCTGATTGATCATGGCTGCGGTATCGATACCGGAGATTGCACCGGAGATCGTCACATCGCCCATCGTTCGTCCCTCCTCGGGGTGCCGGCCGCTTGCTGCCGATCGGCCCACTCCGGGGATCTGGGTACGAGGACCCAGATCTCTGGGGTGGGGGGCGGGGGAGGCGCCTCACGGCGTTTCCCCCGCCCCGTGACCAGTTCACCCAAGAGGGAGAACTGTCACCGGATCACTCAGCCCAGCAGCTTCAGGACGGACTGGGGAGCCTGGTTGGCCTGGGCGAGCATCGCGGTGCCGGCCTGGGACAGGATCTGGGACCTGGTGAACTGGACCATCTCCTGCGCCATGTCGGTGTCGCGGATCCGGCTCTCGGAAGCCGACAGGTTTTCCACCGCCACGTTCAAGTTGTTGATCGTGTGCTCGAATCGGTTCTGGAAAGCACCGAGCTTGGCTCGAACGGTGGAGATGTCCTGCAACGCCGTGTCCAGCGTGTCGATCGCCGTGGTGGCGTCGGCGGTGCTGACCAGGGTGGCGGCACTGGTGGCCAACCCGGTACTCGTGAGGTCGGTGATGGTCAGACCACTCAACGCGCCGGCTGAGGTGATGTCCACCGTGATGACGTTGTTGGCGTTCACGTTGCTGGAGTCGGAACCGACCTGGAAGACACCGGCGTAGGCCCCGTCGAGGAGAGACTGCTGGCCGAACTTGGTGGTGGTCGCGATCCGGTCGAGTTCCGCGTTGAGCTGTTGGAACTCTGTGTCGGCGTTGGCCTGGGCGTCGGAGTCCTGCGAACCACCGTTGGCGGCCTGAACTGCCAGGTCACGCATACGCTGCAGGATGGAAGTGGTCTCGTTCAGCGCACCTTCAGCTGTCTGAACGACGCTGATGCCGTCCGCTGCGTTTCGAACTGCGACTGTGAGTCCGCCGATCTGCGATCGCAGACCTTCGGAAATCGCCAGGCCAGCAGCGTCATCGGCCGCCCGGTTGATGCGGTAACCGCTGGACAGTTTCTCCAGCGACTTGGACATGTCACCATCAGTGATGGCCAGGTTCCGGTAGGCGTTCTGCGCTGCGATGTTGTTGTTAATCCTCAGACCCATGGTGTCCTCCTTGGCTCGGGTCCCAGACCGGTCCTTCCGTGGACCGGTTCGCCATTCCTATCGGTCGGGCGGGGGCTTTGTTGAGGGGTCCCGGTTGCTCCGGTCGGGTGACGTTGAGCGGGGACCAGGCCGGTGCCATCGAGGTAGGCCTGAACGTTTGCCCTGGTCCGTGTGCTCGAACGACGCTCGACGGCCTCGACGTAGGCTTCGCGTCGGCGGGTGCGCGGTCCCGGGCCGGCGGGGTTCTGGCCGGGGTTCTGGTCGGTGTTCTGGGGGGCCGTGGTGTGGGGGTGCTCGCCCAGGAGGTGGTCCAGGGCCTCACGCAGGAGGTCGAGTCCTTCGGAGCGGAGCTGGGAGGCCCGGGAGGGAGTGATTCCCAGTTCTGTGGCCAGGTCGTGCAGGGGTCGGTGCTCCAGGTAGTAACCGGAGACGACGAAGCGTGACCTTTCGGGCAGTTCGGCGATGGCGTCCCGCAGGTAGCCGGATCGTTCGGCGGCGATGAGGGCTTCTTCGGGGATGAGGGAGCCGTCTTGGAGGGGTCCTGTGTTTCCTTCTCCGGCTTCGATGAGGGGGTTGAGGCTGAGCAGGGAAGCGGTTTGGGCGCCGTGGTGGACGTGTCGGACCTCGGCCTCGCTCAGCCCGCTGGCTGCCGCGAGCTCTGTGTCCGTGGGTGCCCGGTGCAGTGTTCCTGTCAGTTCTTCCACGAGGGCGTCCAGGGCTTTGGCCCGGGTGCGAAGCGACCGGGTCGCCCAGTCACGCTGCCTCATCTGATCGATCATCGCCCCCCGCACCCGTGTACTGGCGAAACGAGCGAAGGGCACCCCCAGCGAGGGATCGAAGGCATGCGCGGCCTGGACCAGGGCCAGGGCCCCGGCTCCGATGAGGTCGTCGGTGTCCAGGTGTCGAGGGAGCCTGGCCGCAGCATCCCTGGCAAGGTGACCGACAAGAGCCAGGTTCTCCACCACGAGTTCTTCAATGGTCTTCCCCCCGTCCCCCCGCGGGTCGAATTCCAGGGGGACAGGTTCCTGGGGGACATGCCCTTGTGGGACGGATCCCTGGTGGATGGATCCCTGGTGGATGGATCCCTGGGGGAGGGGCCCTTGTGGGACGTGCCCTTGTGGGACGGATCCCTGGGACATGGATCCCTGGGGGACGGGTTCCTGGGGGACGGGTTCCTGGGGGACGGGTCCCCGGTGGATGGATCCCTGGGGCACGGGTTCCTGGGGGAGGGGCCCTTGTGGGACGTGCCCTTGCGGGACGGATCCCCGGGACACGGACTCCTGGGGACTTCTGCCCCGGGTGGACGCGCCGTAAGGCGTGTGCGATGGGACAGCTGTGTCCTGGGGCGTTGTGACGTGTGGGTTCCCGCTGGGGGGAGCTTGGACCGGGGACGTAGCGTTGTAGGCAATGTGTGACTGGGCTGTCTCCTCGTAGGTGTTCGCGCCATGGGGAACGCGAGGCTGGGGAACCCCGAGGCGGGGATTCTGTGGCTGAGGGGCACTGTCGTACGGCGCCTGGGACTGGGCCTGAGACGATCCGTCGTACGGAGTCCTCCCACGAAGTGTCTGGGGGAGGGGTGTCTGGATCAGAGGTGTCTGGGCCAGGGGTGTCTGGATCAGGGGTGTCTGGGCCAGGGGTGTCTGGATCAGGGGTGTCTGGATCAGGGGTGTCTGGCGTGGGGAAGTCTGGCCCGTGGGTGTCTGGTGTGAGGGTGTCTGGGGCAGGGGTGTCTGGCCCGTGGGTGTCTGGTGTGGGGGCGTCTGGCCTGGTG
>JAUPKJ010000016.1 GCA_030837505.1 Actinomycetota bacterium | reverse complement strand
CCCTGCCAGTAGTAGCCCGCCTCCGATGACTGCGTAGTCCGTGGAGGGACGGCGTGCGATCACTCCGGGCTCGGTGAACTCTTCCGTGAGTCTGCCGGCGTGTTCCGCCGATGCCGTGGGGTTTGGTGTGGTGGGTGGGGATAGGTGTGGTGTGGTGGTTGCGGGTCGTTCTTCCTCGGGGGAGTTCGTTGCCGGCGGGTCGGCGGGGTGTTGTGGGAGGGCTCGGTGTGGTCGGGTGGAGTGGGTTGTCGGCGAGGGGTGTGCCGAGGTGGTGTCGTCGTTCGGGGTGGTGCTTGTGAACACAGTCTTCTGCCATATTTCGCTGCCGGAGAGGCCAAGGAGGCTGCCGTCCGGGTTGCGCGGGTCCGCTCCCGGTGGCAGACGGAAGGCGGCAGGGGAGGGCGGGGTTGCCTTCTGCACGGGTGGTTTTTGGGGGAGGGCTGAGGTCGCGTGTCTTCCACCGGTGTCGCTGGTGCGGGAGGTGATGTCCGGGGAGGGGTTCGTCTCCGGTGTTGTTCCCTGCGATGCGGGTCGGTCGGTCGGCCGGTCTTGGTGTTCCGGCGGCCCGGGGACTCGGACCGGGCTGACCGCTGTGATGCCGGGTCCGCGCGCGTCCGGGGGCATCAGGAGGAGCCAACCGGGGCGGATCAGGTCGGCGTCCACCAGCCGTCGGCCATCGGCTTGCACCCGGTCTCGGTTCAACGAGAAGATTTCTTGGTGTCGGCGGGGGTCACCGAGGGTTCGTTCAGCGATGTCCCACAGGCAGTCGTGTCGTCGGCCCTCGGGAGGGGTGACTTCGTACCAGAGGGTCGTCCGTGTCTCTTGTGCTCGGCCGGGGATTTCTTCGTCCGAATTTTCGACGGCAGTGGTTGCCGTCGTCTGTGCCGTCGGTTTTTCCTCGGAGTGGATCAGCAGGACTGTTGACAGTTCGCTCGATCGGGCTTCGGCTTCGGGAAGTGGCTGTCCCAGGCCGAAGGCTCCACTGAGAACGAGCAGTCCGGCGACGAGGCGACGGGCGAGCAATTGGCTTCCGCCACCGCAGGGGACGTGGTTCGGTAGGCGGTGCTGTCGTGCTGCCCGGAGTTCTGCTGCCACACAGATGCCGAAGTGTGCCCAGGCGGCCCAGAGGACGACGGCCAGGAGGTCGACCAGGAAGGTCGCTGATACGGGCGCGGTGAGCCAGGACCGGTCGGGGATCTGCGTGGGCAGGGGGTTGCCGATGAAGATCACTAATGCCGCGGGGAGGCCTCCGAGGAGGGCCAGGAGGGCAGTTGCCGACAGGGTCGCGGTGAGGGCGTCCTTGCGAGGGGTGCGTCCTGCGCCGACGGGTCTGGGTAGGCGGCTCACGGGGAGGTGGCCGGAGGATTCGTGGGGGCGGGGTGCTGCGTGTCGGCTGCGGGGCCGGGAGTCTGAGGTGGCTCTGTTCATCGCGTCACCTGTTGGGGCACCACCAGGGTCTGCACTTCTGTGACCCTCAGGTGGATGACGGTTTCCTGGATGATGGTGTTGAGGCCTTCCCAATGCCCGTCGTCCTGTTGGTAGAAGACGTCCCATCGGATGGAGGTCGGGACCTCGTAGGTCGCTTGTTGTCCTTGTCCTGCGGAGGAGTGCTGGTACTTCCAGGCGCAGACGTCGGGTCGGCCGTTGCCGGTCTCGCCGGCGGCGATCGGGGTTCCGCTGCCTGTGCAGATGATCATCTCGTCGCTGCCCGGCACCGGATGGACCATGATGTTGACGAGGGTCGCCTTCATCGGGACCGGTTCGGACATGGCGATGCTCGGGGGGGGAGGTGATCCGTCCACGTCTCTGGCGTTGATCAGGTGGAAGGCGATGGGCTGGCCGACTCTCGGTACGAGGACCGGTGAGGTGATGGCCGCTGTCGCGGGAAAATCACGGTGTTGTCGGTCGAGCCAGTCCCGCAGGGCCTTCTGTTCCTCGGTGAGAAGGACAGGTGCTTGGCCTGCGGGGATCCACACCACGGAGTAGTCAAAAACGATCTTCGACAGGTCGGGGTGGGGTGATGAGAGGTCGACTCCCTTCAGGCAGGTCTCCAGCCAGAACGATCCCGGTTCACCGTCGTCTTCTCGCCGGCTGTCCTCCTCGGGCAGCAGGTCGGACAGCGGCTCGTGCCAGCAGTCCGGTAGGCCGTGTTCCTTCAGGAGTTTCTCGATGGAGCTGCTGTCACCGTGGGAGGTCATGCACAGGGACCCGAAGCCGCCGCGGTTGGCGTAGACCGTGCAGTTGCCCACCTTGGTCGGTCCCTGGTACTTGATCCTGGGGTTGTGCAGGCCCCAGGGATCCTGCGCCCCGGTCCCTGCGATCGCTGGTGGCACCGGTCCGAAGGCAGTTCCTGCAACGACAAGGATTCCCGTGACGGCACTGGTGAGGAGGCTGCGCGCCCTGACAGCACGCCCTGTCGGGTGTTTGCCGGTGTTGGCCATCAGAATCTCCTCGGGGTGACCTGAACGGTGTCGCAGCTGCCGGTCTCGTCGAACACGGAGTCGACCTTCCACACGCCGTTCTGCCGGATCACCGTGGCCCGGACTCGGGTTACGGATTCGGTCGCCGGGGGGCGGCCGGTGCGGGGGTCGCTGGCGAAGCCCTCACCCATGACGCACAGGATGAGTTCTTGCCGCGTGGAGGCGATGACTCGTCTGCTGACCGGCGTGAAGGGGATCGGGCCGGGGTATCGCAGGCCGTTCTCGGACTTCACGATCCCCGGGAGGAACTCCTGCCGGGAGACGGTGGAAGTTCCTGTCAGAACGGCGTCGTCGGCCTGCTGGGTGTTCACAGCCCGCGCGAGAGCCTTGTAGTGCTTCCGCAGGGTCTGGACGGCCGGATCCGACTCCGACGGGGCGCCGGGGTGCACGCCGGGGTCGGATCGGCTGCCGGTGTCCATTCCTGCCCCGTTGCCGGGGCGGTCCGGTGCGTCGGCAGCTGGTGCAGATGGGCCGTTCTGCTCCTGGATCGCGGCGCTGGGGGGCGCGACTGAGGAAGCCGGCTCGGTGGTGCTGTTTCCGCAGCCGGCCAGGAGTACGACGCACACAGACCCGAGGATCGCCGTCCCCGGCCTCATTCCGTTCCCGCGCACTGGTCCCATGCCTTTCCCGTCCCCGGGACCGGATCACCACCGACGTGTTCGAAACGTCGGCGTGCTCAGGTCCGGGAGGCCTCGTACAGCCAGCGCGACCCACCGTAGCCAGTCAGGTGCGCGCTGCCCAGGGATAGAACGGGAAGAAGCATAAGAAAACTCAGGCAGTGATGACAAAATTACGCAGAGAACCCGTAGGGGGTGTCCGAGGAGGCCTCGGACGTCACTCGTCGCTGGGTTCGAAGTATTCCTTCTCGATCGGAACGTTCCCGCAGGATCCCGAGGTACGAACCATCTGGTCGACTCTCCAACGGGAGTCAACCTTGATCACCGTGGCTTTGGCATGGGTGACGGTCCAGGGCTTGGCGGGGTTGTTCGTGACGGGGTCCAGCATCCAGCCGTCGCTCACGACGCAGAAGACGACTTCGCGCTTGGTCTCGGAGAGGTTGAGCACGGTCAGTGGGGTGAAGGGGATCGGTCCGGGGGCCTTCCGACCGAAGTCGGCGCTCCAGGCCTGGGCCAGTTCCGCTCTGCGCCTGTCGGTGGTGGACTGTTCCCACTCCACCACGTTCACGTCCTTGGCATTGATTGCTTTGGCCGACCCGCGGTACTCCTGACGCATGGCGCGCACTGCGGCGTCCCGCTCGTGGGACTCGGGTGTGACGTAGACCGGCGATGTGGTGGATGTCGTGGTGGGGTCCTCGCCGGAGGAACCCGAACCGCTCGTGGACGTCGCAGTGGGCAGGCTGGGGGAAGGCGCCAGCGCGGAGCCGTCCCCGCAGCCGGCCAGCGCAAGTGTTGTCAGGGGGATGGCCAGCGCGAGCGCCGCGGTGAGGTCCCGACGCTTCCGGTGAACCCGACACCTCACGAGATGCACACCTCTTTCGCGAACACCAGTTGTTGTCGGGGCACGGGGCCTTGCCCGGTGCCCTTTCGGTGGTGGGGCCTTGGCCGTGCCAGGGCCCGCTCCCGATGCAGGGATCCTGCCAGGTTAGAGCGTCCGTTCCGAACAGGCCTGCCTGGTATTGGTTCCTCGACGGGTTGAGCGCATCGCCGGCCGGCCGTCGGCGGGCGGTGCGGGTCTCAGCCGTCGCCCGTCCCGGTCCTGATGTCGTCGGGTTGGAGGACTCCTTCGAAGGGCCGTGCCCTGCCGTCCCCGGCCGCTGTGAAGACCTTGACGCCGACCAGTCCGAGGAGGGTGGAGGGGATCTGCGTGGTCACGCGCACGTGGACGACCAGGGGGCGGGGGTCGTCCTCGCCGATGGTCTCGATGCCGATCAGGTGGCAGGTCTTCACGCCAGACCGGGTGTCTTGCAGGACCCGGGTGCAGTACTCCTCCACTCGTGCGCCCGCGTCGACGGTGATCAGTTCGAGGTTCTCGGAGCCCAGGTCGATCGCTCCGGCCCCAGCTCTGGCGGCTTCTTCCGCGTAGGCGATGGCTTTGGCCCTGGCGTTCAGTTGTCGGGCAGCGTCGATGACGAGGCCGCCCAGCAGGAGGATCAGCAGAGCGAGGAGCGGCAGGAGGGGTGCGATCGACCCTCTGTCCGTTCTCGTCGGCCTCGCCGACAGGGGGCGCCGGAGGGAGGCGTGGGCCTTCTGGACCTTTCCGGCGGGGTTTCCGGGGCGGGAGGGGGGCTCCTCGGGGGCTCGGGGGTCTTTCCCGGCGGCCTGTGGGGGCCTCACCCGGTCCCCCTGTTGGGATCGAGGGTGCTGGAGAAGCTCGCGCTCAGGTTCACCGAGTCCACCGAGTCGAGTCCGAGGTCGGTCAGGGACACCTGACAGGTGGCTGTGACGGTCACCGGGTGTCCCGGTTCGAACAGGTCGATCTTCTCGACGCTGAGGGTGGATCGGCAGGATCGTTCTCCTGGGCCGAGGGCTTGCAGGATGACTTCCCGGGCCCGGGCGTCGGCTTCTTCCGCGGAACGGGACTGCGTGGCGGCTCTGGCGGCGTCCCGGACGCCGCTGTGCAGGGTTCCGGAGCAGAGGGCCACTCTGCCGTAGAGGAAGACGATGCCCAGGATCAGGAAGATCAGGGGGGCTGCCAGCGCGAATTCCAGGGAGAGGGTCCCGGCGTCGCGTCCAGGTTCGCGTCCGGGGTCTGCCGTGGGTCTCATCGATCTGCCTCGAATCGTTCCACTTCCCCGAAGGCCTGCTGGGTGACTTGCAGGTCCATCCCCGGTACCAGGGTCATCACATGTCCGGTCACGGTCATCGAGACGCGGCCGTTGTCCTCGTCGAAATCGGCCTCGGCGTCGGGGTCCACGAGGGACTCCTTGCCGAGGACGGACGCGAAGTCCTCGGTGTTCCGCTCGACCTGGGGGACGATCTGGTCGAAGGACTGGCTGTCCGGGACCAGTCTCAGCTGGGTGACCCCTTCCCTTGCCGCCTGCAGTGCCACGGTCCGCCCGTACCACCACAGTCCTGTCTGGATCGAGAAGAAGATCAGGGCGAGCAGCAGCGGCGACACGAAGGCCAGTTCCAGGGCGATGGAGCCCCTGTCCTCGGGGTGCCGCAGTGGGGTCGGACGGGGTCTCATTGCCCGGCGGCACCGTCACAGACGGATCCGACCGGCTGGTTCGAGCATCTCTCCAGGTCCGTGGATTTCTCTGTGACGATGTTGAAGATCACGCCGCCGATGACGCTGACCATGAGGACGGTGACGGCTGCGATGATCGCCCATTCGAGGGCGGAGGCCCCTTTGTCGGGGCCGTCGTGGTGGTCGGGGTCCTCGGAGTGGTCGGGGTCCTTGCCTTTCCAGGGGAGGGTGCGACGTCGCAGTGATTTCATCATCGTGGGTCCTTCCGGTCGTGGGCGCGGAGTGGGGCGTGTCGCCGTGGGCTCGGGCTTCTACCGGGTTCCCAGCATCAGTTGCGCGAGGGCCGGGTATCCTAGGAAGAGCAGAAAGGCCGTGCAGATCAGCATCTGCGCGACGAGCATCGATTGGGACTGTTCCCCGGCGTCGCCCTCGGCCTCGGCCAGTTCCCGACGGCGCAGGGTCGCGGCTCGGGCCGACAACGAGGCACGGATCTTGGCGCCGTCGTCGGAGGCGAGGGAGAGCGCTCCCGAGAGGTCTCTGAGTTCATCGACGGCGATCTCCTCCCCGAGGGCGCCGAGTCCTTCCCACGGTGAGAGGCCGAGCAGGCGGGCGTTGGCGAGGGCCTGACGGATCCGCACGACGCTCCAGTGGTCGCTGACGGTGGACGCCGCCAGCATGGCTTCGGGCAGTCCCCGGCCCCCGGCGAGGTTCATTGCCACGAGGTCCAGGAAGATGCCGACGGCGCGTCTGAATTCCCTGCGGCGTTCGGTCGCCTGCGAGCGCAGGGCGAGGTCGGGCAGGAAGAAGCCCAGCAGCCCGAGGGCGAGGGCTGCGATCATGGGCAGGGCGAACGGGACGGGTGTTCCGAAGGCGACCAGCACGGTCCAGCCGGCCGGCCCGGTGAGGAAGAGTGCCAGGCCGGTGAGGACTTTGGCTGCCAGGAGGTTCCCGAGGGGCTGGTTGAGGACGGCCAGGTCGGATCGGATCCGGTGCAGTTGCCAGCCGCGTTCGGCGGCGAGCACTTCCAGGCGTTCGCCCAGGCGGTCCGTCGGGGTGGGGCGGGTGGGGCCGGGGTTCTGGCTGAGTTGGAGTCCGGAGGCGGTCCAGCCGGTCAGGGATCGGCGGCCGGCGTCGATTCGGGCGACGAGGGAGGCGACGCCGGGCTGGGGTCGTACGAAGAGTCGGACCAGGCAGTACAGGCCGGCTCCGAGCGTTGCTCCGGCGAGCAGGGCGAGTGTCATGACGGTTCTCCGTGCCGGGTTTCCGGGCCGAGGCTGTCCAGGAAGCGCGCGGTGGATGTGATCTCGGGCCGGTGGCGGGTGTCCGGGCCGGTGTTGTCGGTGGGGTCCTGTCGTGGGTGTCGGACCGGCGTGGTCGCGGTGGCGATGGGGGTGCCGGGCTCTGGTCCGGTGTTCTTCTGCGGGTTGTTCTCCCGGACCAGGAACCGGTCGGCCGGGGGGGCTGTGGCGAGGCGGCGCAGCCACAGGAGTCCGGCCAGGAACAGCAGTCCCACCATCAGGAGCACGATCTGGCCGAGGAAGGTGTCGTAGGGGGCGACGTAGGTCCGGTTGAGGACGGCGAGCGCCGCCATGACTCCGAGGACGATGGCGATGACGAGTTTCACGCTGCGGCGGATGGAGCGTCGTCCGGCTTCGATGCGTCGTCGCATGTCGAGTTCTTCGCGGATCGAGGCTGCGAGGGCTGTGAGGACGTCGCGCAGTCCTGGGCCTCGCAGTCGGGCGTTGAGGACGAGGGCGGAGCAGATGACGTCGGCGCTGGGGTCGTCGAGGTCTTCGGCGAGGTGCCGGAGGGCGTCGGGGAGGGGTTCGCGGATGCGCAGGCGGTCCACGAGGAGGTTGAGGGAGGGGCGGATGATGGCGGGGGCCGTGGCTGCTGTCGCGGGGATGGCCTGTTCGAGGCCGACGGCGCCGGCGATGGTGTCCCGGAGGGATTCGGTCCAGGTGGCGAGGCCTTCGAGACGCAGGATTCCGAGGCGTTCCTCGCTTCCGCCGCCGGCGATCCTGTCCCAGTGGGCTGCGAGGAGGGCTGCGCCGGTCCCTGCGATCACCCAGCGGGTGGTGACCAGGACGCCCAGGCCCAGGAGGGCTGCTCGTAGCCAGCGGGTTCTGGCTGGGGTGCGGCGTCTGTGCAGGTTGCGCAGGAGGGCGGGGCGGGCGTGGTTCCGGGTGGTTTTGGCGGTGGTGGCCAGGGCGAGCAGGAACAGTCCTGTGCCGAGGGCTGCGCCGGTGGCTGTGGCTGCCAGGAGTTGGGGTGTCACGACATCCACCTGTCTGCGACGGAGGGGTTGTAGCCGCAGGCGACGAGTTCGTCCAGGCACGAGATGGGGGCGTGGGCGACGGCGCGCCCGTCGGGGCCGGGGGCGAAGATTTCGCTGGAGAGGACTCGGCCGTCGACGCCGGTGACTTCTCGGATGCTCTCGACGTAGCGGGCGAGTTGTCCGCCGCTGGTGTAGTCGTTGCGTTTGCGCATGAAGACGACGAAGTCGATGGATCCGGCTATGAGCATGTGGGTCGCTTCCACGGGAAGGTTCTCCTCGGCCTGCAGCGCGTAGGTGCAGATCCGGTTGAAGACTTCGAGGGAGGAGTTGGCGTGGATGGTGGACAGGGAGCCGTCGTTTCCTTGGCTCATGGCGTTGAGCATGGTGACGATCTCGTCGCCGAGGACT
>JAUPKJ010000155.1 GCA_030837505.1 Actinomycetota bacterium | reverse complement strand
GGACAGGGCTCGGGTCACGGACAGGGCTCGGGTCACGGACAGGGCTCGGGTCACGGACAGGGCTCGGGTCACGGACAGGGCTCGGGTCACGGACAGGGACCGGGCCGTGGACAGGGCTCGGGCCGCGGGTCGGAGGACCGGGGACGGGCGAGCGGCTGGGGAACCGACCGGGGAACCGACCGGGGAACCGGCGGCGGACAGACCACCGGCGGCCGGGGTTACGGGCGAGGCCGCCCCTCGGACACGAACCGCCGGCCGACCGGCTCCTCCGGTGGATCGAACACCTGGGACCGTGCCGACCGTCCCGGCCAGGACACCCGTCCGACCGGCGGCTCCCGCTTCTCGGACCGTCCGGCCCGCACCGCCTCGGCGAGCCGTGGCCCCGCCACCGGCTACGCCCGCACCGGCGACGACGGCAGAGCCGGCACCGGCAGAAGCAACGACGGCAGAACCGGCGGCCCTGGCACCAAGGGCACCGGCAGAACCGCAGGCCCCGGCAAGAACCCCGCGCGGGGTCCTGCCCGTCCGGCCACCGGCCCCCGCCGTCCCTTCCACGGCGGCAACCGGGACGGACACCCCGGCGTTAGCAGCCACGCCGGAGCCTTCCGCGAGACCCGCAAGAAGGACACAGGCCCCGTCGTCGACGTCCACGTCCCCGGCGGCATCCGGTTGCAGAAGGTCCTCGCCCAGGCCGGGCTGGGCTCCCGCCGGGCTTGCGAGGAACTGATCAGCGCGGGCCGCGTGGAGATCGACGGGCACGCCGTCTCAGAACTGGGCCTGCGGATCGACCCGCAGCGCAACATCGTGCACGTCGACGGCATGCGGGTACAGGTGGACGACTCCCTCGTCTACCTCGCCGTCAACAAACCCCTCGGGGTCGTCTCCACGATGTCCGACCCCGAGGGCCGGCCCTGCCTGGGCGACCTCGTGGCCGACCGCGAGGTCCGCCTGTTCCACGTGGGGCGCCTGGACGTCGAGACCGAGGGGCTCATCCTCGTCACCAACGACGGCGAGATGGCCAACCGGCTCGCCCACCCCAGCTACGGGGTCCTCAAGACCTACCTCGCGGAGATCGAGGGTTCGCCGCCCCGGGACCTCGGGGCCCGCCTGCGCGCCGGCATCGAACTCGACGACGGCCCCGTACAGGTGGACAAATTCGCGGTCGTGGACGCCCGTCCCGGCAAGGCCCTCGTGGAGGTGACCCTGCACGAGGGACGCAAACACGTCGTGAGACGCCTGCTCGACGCCGTGGGCTTCCCCGTGGTCCAGCTCGTGAGGACCGACTTCGGCCCCATCCGCCTGGGGGCCCTGCGCCCGGGCACCAGCCGCGTGCTCAGCCGCGCCGAAGTGGCCGGGCTGCTGGAACAAGTGGGACTGTGAACCGGCGGCGCCCGGGTCCCTGACCCGCACGCCGATACCCTGCCGGAGAGGGTGACGCGAGCGCGTCACGGGGGAAACGACCTCGCAACCCGAGGGACCAGCACGACGCAGGACGGCGCGGGCCGACGGACCGGTGCACCAGGAACACCGACACCGGTCCGTCGACCGCGCCGACCTGCGCACGCAAGCGTTCGATACACCGGGGGAGGGACCCGAGGACACACCGAGGACAATGCACGCGACGGACGATGCGCACGACGGAAAGGGGAACACCGTGGCGGTAAGGGCTGTACGGGGAGCGACCACCGTGGGAGCCGACGAGCGGGAGATCGTGCTCGCCGCGACCCGCGAGCTGGTCCGCGAGGTCCTCACGGCCAACGACCTGCGACCGGACGACCTCATCAGCGTCCTGTTCACCGCGACCCCCGACATCACCAGCGTGGCCCCGGCCCTCGCCGCCCGGCAGCTCGGCCTGAACGAGGTCGCCCTCATCTGCCTGCCCGAGATGCCGGTCACCGGGTTCAGGCCCCTGGTCGTGAGACTCCTCGCCCACCTGGAGACGGACAAACCCCGTTCAGAACTCGTCAACGTCTACCTGCACGGAACGGACACCCTGCGGGACGGGGTGCCTCCCATCCCCGAGGGCTCCTGATGGGCCTGGACCCCGGGGCCGTCGAGGGCCTGGGAACGGTCCGCGTCGTGGGCACCGGCCTGCTGGGCACGAGCGTTGCCCTCGGCCTTTCCGCCGGCGGGGCCGACGTCCTGCTGTCCGACCCCTCGCCCACGTCCCTCGCCCTGGCCTGCGACCTGGGCGCCGGACGCCCCGACCCCGGCGGCGAACACGTGGACCTCGTGGTCGTCGCAGCGCCGCCCGACGTCACCGCCCAGGTCGTCGCCGAGGAACTGGCCCGCCACCCCCGCGCGACCGTCACCGACGTCGCCAGCGTCAAGGCCGGGATCGCCCACCAGCTCGCCGACCTGCGCGCCGACCTCACCCGGTACGTGGGCAGCCACCCCATGGCCGGCCGGGAACGCAGCGGCCCCGTCGCTGCCCGCGGCGACCTCTTCCTCGACCGCCCCTGGGTCCTGTGCCCCGGCGCCGGCAGCGACCGAAACAGGGCCGACGCCGTCCGGCACCTGGCCGTCGCCCTCGGCGCCTGGCCCCTGACCATGACCCCGGGCGAACACGACGAGGCCGTCGCCCTCGTGTCCCACCTGCCCCAGGTGGCCGCCAGCCTCGTGGCCGCCCGGCTCGGCCGCGCCCCGGAACCCGCCGTGGGCCTGGCCGGCCAGGGGCTGCGCGACGTCACCCGGATCGCCGGCAGCGACCCGCTGCTGTGGGCGCAGATCCTCGCGGCCAACGCCGGACCCGTCCGCCGCGTCCTGAGCGAGGTCCGCGACGACCTCGACGCCCTCCTGCAGGCCCTGGAAGCGCTCGCGGCCGAGAACGCCTGTTGCGAAAGCCCGGCTCCCGGCCGTCCGGCTGCCGGACCCGCGACCGGGGCGAGCAGCCCCGCGTCGAGCCCGAGAACCCCGGCGTCGAACCGCAGAAGGGCCGCCCACGGCGCCCGGGCGGCCGTCGCGGGGCTCGTCGCCGACGGGAACACCGGGAGGGAACGGATCCCCGGCAAACACGGCGGAACACCCCGCCGGTACGCGGTCCTCACCGTCGTGGTCCCCGACGAACCCGGAAGCCTGGGACGCCTGTTCGCCGACATCGGCCGGGCCGGGGTCAACGTCGAGGAACTGGCCCTCGAACACGCCCCCGGCCGCGCCGTCGGCCTTGTCGAACTCTCCGTCCTGCCCGAGACCCGGCACGGCCTGGAGACCGCCCTGGCCGACACCGGGTGGCGCCTGGCCGGCTCGACCGGCGAACCCGGCTGAATCCCCACGATCCCGTGCGCCGGGCCGGCCCCGGAGGAGTCCACCGACGCACCGCAGGAGCACTACCGGAACCTGCACTAGGGTCTGTTCCGGAACAGAGCCCAGGCTCGTCCAGCAGTTCCCGACACCGCCCGGAGGTTCCGAGGTGCCCGCAGTCCCGTCCGATCCCTCGGACCGCCCGCCCCTCGTCCTCGCCGTGGACGGCCCCTCGGGTTCGGGCAAATCCAGCGTCTCCCGGGAAGTCGCCCGCCGACTCGGCCTGGAGTACCTGGACACCGGCGCCATGTACCGCGCCGTCTGCTGGTCCGTCCTGGACGCCGGCCTCGACCCCGGCCGGCCCGGCGCGCTCGCCGACCACGTGCACGAACTGGACCTGGTCGTCGGCACGGACCCGCGGGCCGCGACCGTGCACGTCAGAGGCCGGGACATCACCGCGGCGATCCGGGAGGGCCGGATCTCCGCCGCCGTGAGCGCCGTGGCCGGCGACCCCGACGTGAGGGCCGAGATGCGCCGCCGCCAGCGCGACCTGATCGAGGCCGCCCGCCGCGGCCCGGGCCGCGGGTGCGTGGCCGAGGGCCGCGACATCACGACCGTCGTCGCCCCGGACGCCGACGTGCGGATCCTGCTGACCGCCGACGAACGG
>JAUPKJ010000154.1 GCA_030837505.1 Actinomycetota bacterium | reverse complement strand
TCTAGGCCGAGGACCTGGCCGCCTTCCCCTCCACCCATTCCCTGCCGAACCTGTTCGGAACACCACCACCAGCACCACCCGCCGGCCCCCCACAGACCGGTGCCCTACCCCAGGGCCGGCGCGGCCGAGCCCACCGCAAGACCTCCCAGCCCCCTCCGGCTCCGAGCACCCCTCCGGCCGCGCGTCCGCCGACGGCCCAGAGCCCGCCTCCGGCCCCGGGCCCGCCGACGGTCGTGGACCTGCGGGGTGTGTCCGAGCGCCGTCCCCCGGTGCAGCCCCCGGCCCCCGTGACCAGGCCCGGGGAGTCCGTGACACCGGCCGGGCGCCGTTCGCACCGCCTGACCCACCGGCTGGCGACCTGGCAGGAGACCCTCAGAGGCGGGCGAAGGCCCGTGCCGAGGGGAGGCCGCGCGGCAGTGGCCCGGCACCATGTGCCCGGCGGCGGCAGCCGCACAGAGGTCGTCCACGGCCCCGGTCGCACCAGGAAGTGGATCATGGTTGGGGGTGGGACACTGGCCCTCGCCGCGGTGCTCCTGCTCCTGTGGATGATCTGAGACCCTCCTCTCGGCGGAGGCGCCCTGGTTCGCAACGCTTGAGGCGACGACTGTCAGTCCGGTGGTACCGGATCCCGCAAGGATCAACGCGGCCGGGAGCCGCCCGGCCGCAGCAAGCCGAAGCCCTCTCCCGCCGGTCGCCCCACGGTCGAAAAAGTTCATATCGGACGGCCGCGTTCGAGCCTCGTGGTATCCGGCGCGCCGTGAGAGGGTGGAACCCCCTCCGCTTCACAGGAAAGGCTTCCGCAGTTGACAGCAACTGAGCACGCCATCGAGCTGACGAACACCGCAGCGCTCGCAGCGGCCGACAAGCTGGCCACGGACGTCGTGGCCCTCGACGTCAGCGACCAACTCGTGATCACCGATGTCTTCCTGCTGGCCTCGGCCCCGAACGACCGCCAGGTCCGGGCGATCGTCGAGGCGATCGAAGAGGCTCTCGCACCGCTGGGGGTCAAGCCCTTGCGCCGCGAGGGCGAGCGGGAAGGACGCTGGGTGCTGCTGGACTTCGCAGACCTGGTGGTGCACGTCCAACATGTGGAGGAACGCGAGTACTACGCGCTGGAACGCCTGTGGCGGGACTGCCCGCCGCTGGAGCTCCCCGAGGGCGTCCGCACCCCCGTCAACGGCGTCGACGCCCCGTGACCGCAGGGACGGTCGTCCTCTGGCGCCACGGCCGTACGGAACACAACCTGCACAGGATCTGGCAGGGGCAACTCGACATCCCCCTGGACGAGATCGGCAGGCAGCAGGCCGCCCGGGCCGCGCAAGCGCTCCTGGCGGAGCTGACCGCCCCCGACCCCTCCGGCAGCCCCCCCGCCCCGGCCGCGCCCCCGACGGAAGGCCCGGCCCCGACGGAACCCCCGAGCACGGTGGATCTCGGGGACCGCACGGTGGATCTCGGGGACCGACTGCGGATCGTCACCTCCGACCTGAGCCGGGCCGCCCGGACCGCAGAGGCCCTGTCCGAGGTCAGCGGCGTCCCGGTGCTCTACGAGAAACGGCTGCGGGAGGTGAACGTGGGATCCTGGCAGGGCCGGACCCGAGCCGAAATCATGGAGTCGGACACGGGCCCGCAGCTGAAAGCCTGGCTGGACGGCGAGGACGTCCCGCTGGGCGGCGGCGAACGCCGCAGCGAGGCCGGCACCCGCGGCGCCCAGGCCGTGGCCGAACACGCCCAGGCCCTGGACGGCGGCACCCTCGTGGCCGTGTCCCACGGCGGCATCATCAACGGCTCGATAGCGACCCTGCTCGGCCTGGGCCCGGCCCGCTGGGGAATCCTCGGCGTCCTGGGCAACGCCCGCTGGGCCACCCTGGCCCACGGCGACCGGGGCTGGCGCCTGACCGGCTACAACCTGGGCCCCTGAGACTGGGCCCCCGAGGACCGGCGGGCTGCCCGGCACACCTCCCGGGCCGGCCGGACCAGGAGGCCGGTCAGGCCAGGAGGTCGGCCGGATCCGGCCCGCTCGACGCCCCGCCGGGTACCGATTTGAAAGCGGGGGGTGGGTACCCGATACACTGGCGAAGCCTTCACGGGCCACCTCCCAGAGGGGGACCGTAGGGTACTAACTATCGGTCCGATCCTTGGACACGGGGTTTGTCCCCGAGGGATCCCAGCAATGGGGTACCGTCCACTGATCACGTCCGGGGCTGTGGCGCAGCTGGTAGCGCACCTCCATGGCATGGAGGGGGTCAGGGGTTCGAATCCCCTCAGCTCCACCGGTAAAAGTGCAGGTCAGAGGCTGTTTCGGGGTCATCTCGAAGCGGCCTCTGATTGGTTTTGTTGACGGTTTGTTGACAGGACTGGGCGGGTTTTGGCGGGTGCGTGCGACACGTCACATCACGATTGAGTCGGCTGGGCCGTGACCTGAAGACTGGTGTTGAGCGGCCGGTCAGGGCCGTCGATCGGATGTGTGGCTCCTCGAACACGTGACCTTCAGATGCCAGCCGCGCTGAGAGCGTCCATGCGGGCTTGGACGGACTCGGTCGCCCATGGTC
>JAUPKJ010000153.1 GCA_030837505.1 Actinomycetota bacterium | reverse complement strand
TGCTCGGACGTGGCCAGGGGGGTTCCGTCGGGGGCGATGAGGGCGCTGATGCCGACGGTGGAGATGTGGATGACGGAGCGTCCGGTCTCGACGGCGCGCAGGCGGGACATGGCCAGTTGCTGGACGCTTTCGTCGGTGCGTCCGAAGGTGGCGTTGTTGGTCTGGACGGTGAGGATGTCGGCGCCGTCGAGGACCTGGTCGCGGACGAGGGAGTCGTAGGCGACCTCGAAGCAGATGACGGGGCCGAGGCGGGCCGCGGGGGTGTTGATGGTGCCTGTTCTGGGGCCGCCCACGAAGTCTTTGCGGACGAGGTCGACTTTGTCCGAGAAGAGTCGGAAGAAGGAGCGGTAGGGGATGTACTCGCCGAAGGGTGCGGGGTGGCGTTTGGTGTAGGAGGCACCCGGGCCGGGGGTGGGGCTGCCGGTGGGGCCCCAGAGGATGGAGGTGTTGCGGATCCCGTCGGGTTTGTCCTGCAGAGTGCCGAGGAGGACGGGGGTTTTGATGGCGTCGGTGGCTTTTTGGATGACGGCCGCGGCGTCGGGGTTGGCCAGGGGGTCGATGTCGCTGGCGTTCTCGGGCCAGATGACGAGGTCCGGGCGGGGCACTGTGCCGTTGTCGACGCGTTGGGCCAGGTCCGTGGTCGCTCGGGCGTGGTTGTTGAGCACGGCTCGTCGTTCGGCGTTGAAGTCCAGGCCGGGGCGGGGGACGTTGCCCTGGACGGCGGCGACCGTGGCGGTGCGCGGGCCGTCGGTGGGGCGGGGCACGGCTGTCCCGGCGAGGGGCAGGGCCAGGGCGAGGGCGAGCATGATTTTGGTGGTTCGCCAGGGGTGGTCCGGGGGCGGGGGGTCGTGCGGGGCGGGGCCGGGGGCCGGGCGGGGGACGGCGTGCGGGAGACGTGGCCGGGGGACGGTGGCGAGGGCGACGGCCGTGAGGGCTCCTGCGGCTGCGACGGCGGCTGTGACCAGGGGCGCTCCTCCGAGGGCCGCGAAGCCCAGGAGGGGGCTGTCGGTTTGGCAGAAGGCCAGCCGTCCCCAGGGGAAGCCGCCGAAGGGCAGACGCCCGCGGATCGCCTCTTGGAGGACCCACAGGCCGGTGATGGCCAGGACCTGCGCGGGGGGGCCGCCGCGGGCGCGCCAGGCGCGGGGCAGGAAGGCTCCCATGAGGGCGAAGTAGGAGGCTTCGAAGCCGGCCAGGGCGATCCAGGGCAGCGGACCGACGTAGACCCCGGACCAGCTGAGGTGGAGCAGGAAGAAAGTCAGGCCGGTGATCATGCTGAGGAGGGCCGCGCGGCGGGGACGTTGTCCGCGGGTGGCCAGGGCCAGGCCGGTGATGGCCAGGGGGGCCAGATACCAGTGGTTGTAGGAGGGGAAGGCCGCGGCCAGGATCACGCCGGACAGGAAACTGACGAGGACCCTCGGGGACACGCGCGGCCCGGACACCAGGAAGTGCAGCAGGCCGAGGAGGGGCGTCTCGGCGCGAGGCGGGCCGTCGGGCCCGGGGGGGCGTCCGTGGTGCCGCAGGCGGTGCTGCAGATGGCGTAGGGGCCCGCGAGGGGGGTCCGTCGGGTCGGCGGCGTGGGGTGCTGCCGTGGAGTCGCTCACCGGGGCAGCGTAGAACGCTGGGTGTGTCGGTCGGTGAACCCCGGGGGCGGACGGGACCCGCGTGGGAAGGTGTTCTGGCGTGGGACGCCTGGACCGGGCGGGCGGGGTGGACCGGGCCCGCCTCCGCCCTTCGGTCCTGGAGACGACCTCGCAGGGTGCGAGGGAGTCCCTGTTGTCTACTGGGCGGTGCGGGCCCGGCCAAGCCCACCACAGGCCGCCGTGAGGGTCCGGAAGGAGATGACGGGTCCTGGCCGTCGGGGGTCGCACGGACCTCCCTGTGGCCCGTCTGTCTCTCCGGTGTGATCACGGCAGCCGTCCTGGAGGGGTGGACGGCCGTTACCGCAACTTAGTCTGCCCAGCGGGCCTGTCAACCAGCGCCTGACCTGCGACGTCGAGGGTAGGCGCAGGTCAGGGGCTTTGTCTGCGGCGGTGACCGCAACGGGCTAGTTCGATGAACGCGGCGTGTCGTTCGCGTGTCGCTGGGTGGCGGTGGTGGGGTGGTCGGGGCTGGGGCCGGGTCCGGCCTGAGAGTACAGTTCGCCGAGGACATCACAGGACGGGACAGCGACCGGACCGGGCGGTACCGGGCGTACGAGCTGTGCGCACTGACGTGGAGGTGTTGGGTGTCGCTGTACGAGGTGGCCCGTTGGGTCGTCGCGTGTGCCTTCCGATTGGTCTGGCGTCCGACGATCGTGGGCGTGCAGCACCTGCCCCGGGAAGGGGCCGTGATCCTGGCCAGCAACCACCGGTCGTTCATCGACAGCGTGGTGATCCCGTTGGTGGTTCCCCGGCAGGTGACGTTCCTGGCGAAGTCCGAGTACTTCGAGGGCCGGGGGGTGCGGGGGGCGTGGTCCCGGACGTTCTTCCGCGTGGTCGGGGCCGTTCCGATCCGTCGGGGGTGTCGGCGGGACTCGTTGGGGGCACTGGACACGGCTCTGGAGGCGCTGTCCCGGGGGTCGGCCTTCGGGATCTACCCGGAGGGCACTCGTTCGCGGGACGGACGCTTGTACCGGGGGCGTACCGGGGTGGGGTGGTTGGCCCTGACGTCGGGGGCCCCGGTGGTGCCGGTGGCTCTGACGGGCACGGAACGGATGCAACCGATCGGGGCCCGCGTGCCGAGGGTGCGCAGGATCCGGGTGGAGTTCGGCCCGGTCGTGGACCCCGAACCGTGGCGGTGGGCCGTGGAGGCCTCCGGCGGGGCCGGGCGGGCGCGACGAGAGATCACCGACGAGGTGATGTCCCGTATCGCGAGGATGTCCGGCCAGGAGACCGCGGACGACTACAACACTCCCCCGCAGCCGAGTCTTCCCTGAACGGTGTTCCTCAGGACTTCACGCCGGGCAGCCAGGGCAGGCGGCGCAGCAGTCGGTCGCAGATCCAGGCGGCGCTGACGTCGGAGTAGTGGACGGTGTCCTTCCGGAGCACCTGGCCATCGATCGTCGTGGGACAGGCCGTCGCCCTGTCGGGGCACAGGACGTCGAGCAGGTCCACGACGGTGATCTCGCCGGGGTGGCGGTCGGCCCACTCGGTGTAGATCCTGCGCAGGGGGCCGGTGCCGAGGTAGTTGCCGTTCGGGCAGGGATCGGGGGCCCCCGGGGCCGGCACCGAGCAGAGGGCGGGGGTCTCCCCCACCTTGAAGACCGGCAGGACCAGGACGACGCGGGCGCCGTCGGCGCGCAGTCTGGTCAGGACCTGGTCCCAGTCGGCGTGGACCCTGTCGACCCACTCGGGGGTCCCGGCCTCGACCAGACGGCCCTCCAGGGACAGGTCGTACCGTTCGCGGCCGCTGTACCACAGGATCGTGGCGGGATCGTACGTACTGACCATTTTTGTCTGCAGCCGGGCAACGTTCTCGGCGCACCAGCGGGTGTTGCCGAACGGTTTGCCCGTGTCGTCGGCCCTCTGGATGCTGCCGACGGAGCAGCCGGAGAAGGCAGCCTTGACGGTGCCCATTTCCCGTTCGGCAGCGCGCTGTTTCAGACCGGGGTAGATGCTCTCGGCCACCGAGTCCCCGATGATCCCGATGATCTTGTCACTCTTCGCGCCGGCGGCGACGTGCGCGGCGATCGAGGTGTTCTCCTTGAGGTAGTCGGGTATTTCCCGGCCGCCCCTCGTGGCGACGACGGCCCCGGCGAGGAGAACGACGATCGAGGTGAGCGACCCGATGACGACGCGGCGGGCCCCGAGGGGGATGCCTCGGAAGGAACCGCGCCGGATCGGCATCTCCACCAGGTGGTAGGACAACAGTGCGATGGTCACGGTGGCGGACAACCGCAGCAGGAGCAGTACTGCGCCGTGCTGGCCGATGGAGTCGGCAGTGATCCACACGCTCATGGGCCAGTGCCACAGGTACAGGCCGTAGGAGATCAAGCCGATCCGGACGAGCAGGGGCCGGGACAGGAGCCACACGACCGGGCCGGAGCCCAGACACAGGCCGACCAGCAGGGCGGCGGCCCCGAGACTGAACAGGGTCGAGCCGCCGTGGTAATAGGGCGCGGCGGAGTCGTCGACGAGCAGCGCCAGGCCCAGGACGACGGCCAGACCGCCCCAGAGGGCGGCCTGGAGGAGCGGACGGGCGAGGGGGGTCTTCCCGGTCCTGTCCGTGGTCTGCCGCGGGAAGATCAGCATGGCCGCGAGCGCGCCGATGATCAGTTCGTGGGCGCGGGTGTCCGTGGCGAAGTAGGAGGCTGTGGGGTCTGCTTCTTCCCAGCGCAGGGCGAGGGCGGTCAGGGAGGTCAGGGCGCCGGTGGTGAGCAGGGTGAGCAGGGCGCGGCGGGTCGGGGTGGGGTGGTGGGTTCTGCTCATGATCAGGCAGGCGCCGGCGATGAGGAGGGGCCACAGGACGTAGAACTGTTCTTCGATGGCCAGGGACCAGAGGTGTTTGACCGGGGAGGGGGCGGTGTATTCGGCGAAGTAGGACTGTCCGTCGGCGATGAAGGACCAGTTGGCGACGTACAGGGTGCTGGCGATGAGGTCTTTGCGCAGGCCGGGTTTGCTCAGGGGGTCGGCGTGGACGGTGACGAGGACGACTGTGGCCAGGAGCAGGAAGAGGGCCGGGAGGAGTCGTTTGGCGCGGCGGAGCCAGAAGTGTCCGAGGTCGATGCGGTCCTTGTTGCTCAGTTCTGTGATGAGGAGGGTGGTGATCAGGAAGCCGGAGAGGACGAAGAAGAGGTCGACTCCCAGGAAGCCGCCGTCGAGGCCCGGGACCGAGAAGTGGTAGCCCATGACCATCAGGACGGCGAGGCCTCGGGCTCCGTCGAGGGCTGGGATGTGTTCGAGGGTGCGGGTGAGGCGTTGTCCGGTGGGGGTGTCGGCAGCGCTGTCGGCACCGGTGGGGGTGGGGACCGGGGGGCCGGGTGGGGTGGGTCGGGGGGGCAGCGCACTCACGTGTCACAACTGTATGTGATCAAATCACAACGCTGTGTATTTCGGGTTTTTCTGTGAGTCGTTCCGGTTCGCAGTCGTCGGTTCTGGTCCCGGAGCGGAGGGACCGGCAGCGGTGGTCCGGCCCGGCGGCCGCCGACCGGTCGTCGTGAGCCGGAGCCGCCCGCCGTTCGTCCCCGCTGTCAGGTCGTGGAGGGGAGCTGTTCGTGCAGGACGTGCCCGTGCCGGACGGTGAGCAGGCAGCGGGGGTCGGCGCGGGTCTGTTCCAGCAGGTCGGGCAGGTCGTTCGTCCCGTCGTCGGTCTCCCAGACGGCGAGGGTGGCCGGGGCTCCTGGGGTGAGGGTGCCGGCGGTGCGGCGGGCGGCCCGGTGGGCGTTGACGGTGTGGGCCCGCAGCGCGCGGTGGGCGTCCAGGCGGTGTTCGGGACGGTGGTGGTGGACGCAGGCTCGCAGGGCCGCCCAGCCGGACAGGGGGGTGACGGGGCTGTCGGATCCCAGGCAGAGGTTGATCCCGGCGTCGGCCAGGGCCCTCAGGGGGTTGAGGGTGGCGGCTCGGGATGGTCCCAGGCGCGTGGCGTAGAGGCCGTCGGGTCCGCCCCAGGTGGCGTCGAAGGCCGGTTGGGCGCAGACGGTGAGGTTCAGGTGGGCGAGGCGGGCGATGGTGGCCGGGGTGAGGGCCTCGGCGTGTTCCAGGCGGTGGGCGGCGGCCCGCAGGGCCTGGAGTCCCAGGGTGCGGGCCGCTTGTTCGAAGCCGTCCAGTGCGGTGTGCAGGGCGCGGTCGCCGATGGTGTGGAAGCCGGCTTGCAGGCCGGTGAGGGTGCAGGCCGTGACGTGGTCGCGGATCTGGGCGGCGGTCAGGTAGAGGTGGCCCCGTTCGCCGGGGGCGTCGGTGTAGTCCTGGGTCAGGGCTGCGGTGCGTGAGCCGAAGGACCCGTCCACGCACAGGTCGCCGGCCAGGCCCACCGGGCGGATCCCGGCGCGTCGGAGGCGGTCGAGGACCTGGCCGGCGCGTCGGGGGGTGTCGACCAGTTCGGCGCGGTAGCAGATGACTTCCGGCAGGGCGGGTTCGTGCGGGCCGTTCGGGTCGGGGGGGCCGGCGGCGAGCGCTGCGAGTTCTGCGAGGTCCTGTTCGTCGGTGAGGTGGGGGGTGGACATTTCGTGGAGGGTGGCGATGCCGGCGCGGGCGGCGGCGTGCAGGGCGGCCCGGTGTCGTCGGTGGCGTTGGGTGGTGGTGGTGCGGGTGCGGAGGGTGGCGAGGGCCGCGTGGTGGGCGTCGCGGCGGACGAGGCCGTCGGGGTGCCAGCCGTCGAGGTGGGGTGCTCCGCTGTCGTGGGCCAGGGCGGTGGAGATGACGGCGGAGTGGTAGTCGGTGCGGGAGAGGTAGGTGGGGCGGTGGCCGGTGGCGTGGTCGATTTCTGTGCGGGTGGGGGGTCGGTGCTCGGCCAGGAGGGCGGGGTCCCAGCCGTGGGCCGTGACCGGGCCGGTGGGGGTGGTGGCGGCGGCGGTGCGCACGAGGTCCAGGAGTTGTTCGAGGGTGCGGGCCGTGCCGAGGTCGGGGCCCAGGACGGCGGCGCCGGTGGGGGTGAGGTGGGCGTGGGCGTCGACGAAGGCCGGGGTGAGGAGGGCGCCGTCGAGGTCGATCACGCGGTCGGCGCGGGGGGCGTGGCGGTGGTGGCCGGTCCAGGTGATGGTGGGGCCGTGGGTGAGCAGGGCCGTGGGGCGGTCGCCGGGGTGGCCCGTGGCGGTGAGGATGTCGGGGCAGAGGTAGAGGGTGGTGGGGGCGTTCACGGGCGGGGGGCGTCCGGGGCCGCTGGGGTGGTGGGGGGTGCTGGGGTGGTGGGGGGTGCTGGGGCGCGCAGGCAGGGTGGGCGGTTCTCGAAGGAGGTGGACAGGACGACGGTGGTGCGGGTGCTGACCATGGCGGCGGCGCGGATGCGGGCCAGGAGTTCCTCGAGGTGGGCGGGGGTGGGCACGCGGACCTTGAGGATGTAGTTCTCCACGCCGGCCACGGAGTGGCAGTCCTCGATCTCCGGCAGGTCCCGTAGCCGGGCCGGGACGTCGTCGGGGGCTGCGACGTCCAGGGGGGTGACGGAGACGAAGGCGGTCAGGGGCAGGCCGAGGGCGTGGGGGTCGAGGTCTGCGGTGTAGCCGCGGATGACCCCCCGGTGTTCCAGGCGTCGTACGCGTTGATGGATGGCGGAGGTCGAGAGGCCGGTGGCCTTCCCGAGGTCGGTGTAGCTCATGCGCCCGTCCTGGGCCAGCAGGCGCAGAATCTGTCGGTCGGTGTCCTCCACGGCGGGCAGACTACCCGTCCGGCGTGTGATGTCCGATGGATTTTTCCGGTGGGCGTGGCGCGTGGTGGGAGGGGTGGTCACAGGAGGGAGGAGTGGGCGACGACGCCGCGGCGGAGGCGGTCGACGGCCCGGGCGGCGGTGCGGCGCAGGGCCGGGTCGGTGGTGGCCAGTTGGATCTGGCCCAGGAGGTCGGTGACTTGTTTGGTCCAGCGGACGAAGTCTCCGGGGGCCAGGTCGCTGTCCTTCAGGACGGCGTCCAGGTCGTTGCCCTCGGCCCAGCGGTGGATGGTCCAGGCCAGTCCGGGGGCGGGGGCGGGGGTGGCGGGCAGGCGGTGGTCGCGTTCGTGTTCCTCCAGGGAGGACCAGAGGGCGGTCAGGGCGGTGTGGGCGCGGTGGACGCCGGCGGTGGGCAGGCGGGGGGCCAGGTTGTTGTCGTCCCGGCGGGATTCGTAGACCAGGGTGCTGACGACGGCTGCCAGTTCGGCGGGGTCCAGGCCGTTCCAGGTGTTTTCCCGCAGACTTTCGGCGATCAAGAGGTCGGTCTCTGCGTAGAGGCGGCGCAGGCGTTGGCCGTGGGGGGTGACGGTGTCGCCTGCGAGGTAGTCGCGTTCGGTGAGCAGGTCGCAGACACGGTCGAAGACGCGGGCGATGCTGTTGGTGCGTCCTTCGATGCGGCGGGTGAGGACCTGGGTCTCGCGGGACAGGCGCCACCAGCGTTCGGCCCAGCGGGCGTGGTCCTCGCGGTCGGGGCAGCGGTGGCAGGGGTGCGAGCGCAGTTGGGCCCGCAGGTCGGCGAGTTGTTGGTCGTCGGCCGCGGGGGAGCGCTTTTTCCCGGGGCGGTCTGGGCGGTCTGGGCGGTCGGTGGGGTGATCGGGGTGGTGGTCGGTGGTCCGTTGGGCGGTGCGCAGGCGCGAGGCGAGGTTCGCGCGGTCGTGGGCGTTGCGGGGGTTGAAGTGTCGGGGGACGGCGAGGCGGGTGAGGGGTTCCAGGGGGGTGGTGAGGTCGGCGGGGGCGAGGCGGCGGACGGCGCGTTGCGCGGTCAGGACGGTGAGGGTCTGTCCGTCGGCGGCGTTGGGGTTGTCGAGGACGACGGCCCAGCCGGCGTGGCGGCCGCCGGGCAGGTTCACGACGTCGCCGCGTCGCAGGGTTTCCAGGCCGGCGCGGACGGCGTCGGTGCGTTCCTGGCCGGCGGCGCGGGACAGCGCCGTCTCGCGGTCGTGCACGGCGCGTCGCAGGGCGGCGTACTCGGGGAAGTCGCCCAGGTCGCAGTGCAGGGCCTGGGCGTAGCCGGCGAGGGCCTCCTCGTGGCGGCGGACCTGGCGGGCCAGGCCGACGACGGCGCGGTCGGCCTGGAACTGGGCGAAGGAGGTCTGCAGGATCTCGCGGGCGCGGTCGCGGCCGACCTGGCCGACGAGGTTGACGGCCATGTTGTAGGTGGGGCGGAAGCTGGAGCGCAGTCGGTAGGTGCGGGTGGAGGCCAGGCCGGCGACGGCGTCGGGGTCGAGGCCTGGGCGGTGCAGGACGACGGCGTGTCCCTCGCTGTCGATGCCGCGGCGGCCGGCGCGTCCCGTCAGTTGGGTGTACTCCCCCGGCGTGACGTCGGCGTGGGTCTCGCCGTTCCATTTGAGGAGTTTTTCCAGCACGACGCTGCGGGCGGGCATGTTGATGCCCAGGGCGAGGGTCTCGGTCGCGAAGACGACTTTGACCAGGCCCTGGACGAAGAGTTCCTCGACGGTCTCCTTGAAGGTGGGCAGCAGGCCGGCGTGGTGGCAGGCCAGGCCGCGTTCCAGGGCCCGGGTCCATTCCCAGTAGCCCAGGACGTCCAGGTCCTGTTCGGGGATGTCGGTGCAGCGGGCGCGCACGAGGCGGCGGACGGCTTCGCGTTCGGTGGCGGTCGTCAGGCGCACGCCCGAGGCCAGGCACTGGGTCAGGGCCGCGTCGCAGCCGGCGCGGCTGAAGACGAACATGATGGCGGGCAGCAGGCCGGCGTGGTCGAGGGTCGAGATGACCTCGGGGCGGGGGGTGACGCCGTGGTGGCCGCGTCCGTGGCCGTGGTGGGGTCCTCGGCGGGGGCCGTGGGGGCCTCGGCGGGTCGGGCGGTGGTCGTTCGTGGTGCGGGCCAGGTGGTGCAGTTCTGGGTTGACGCGGGCCGGGTGGGGGGAGTCCGCGGTGTCGGTCGGGTCGGTGGACCGGGCGGGGGCGAACAGGTCGTACAGGCGTCGGCCGTGCAGGAGGTGCTGTCCCAGGGGGACGGGGCGGTGTTCGGAGACCACGACCTCGGTGTCGCCGCGGACCGTGTCCAGCCAGGCGCCGAACTCCTCGGCGTTGCTGACGGTGGCGGACAGGGAGACCAGCCGGACGTCCTGCGGCAGGTGGATGATGACTTCTTCCCAGACGGCGCCGCGGAACCGGTCGGCCAGGTAGTGGACCTCGTCCATGACGACGTAGCCCAGGTGGTCCAGGGCCGGGGAGGAGGCGTACAGCATGTTCCGCAGGACCTCGGTGGTCATGACGACGACGGGGGCCTCGCCGTTGATGGTGTTGTCGCCCGTGAGCAGGCCGACCTGGTCGGGCCCGTGGCGTCGGACCAGGTCGTTGTA
This sequence comes from Actinomycetota bacterium, assembly GCA_030837505.1. Taxonomy (GTDB): domain Bacteria; phylum Actinomycetota; class Actinomycetes; order Actinomycetales; family Kineosporiaceae; genus JAUPKJ01. The sequence continues at coordinate 353 of JAUPKJ010000153.1, read as the reverse complement.
CTTCTGGTTGGACAGGGCCTTGATGGGGGTGGTGTAGAAGGCCTTGCGTCCTTCGGCCAGGGCCAGGTGGACGGCGAATTCGCCCACGACGGTCTTGCCCGATCCGGTGGGGGCCGCGACGAGCACTCCCCTGCCGCAGGCCAGGGCGGTGCAGGCCTGTTCCTGGAAGGGGTCCAGGCCGAAGGGGTAGGTGTTGCGGAAGGCCTCGAGGTGGGGTCCCTCGGCGTGGCGTCGTCTGCGGTGTTGGGCGTAACGGTCCGCTGGGGAGGTGGGGGTGTTGCCGGCCGCCGAGGTCATGGGGACACGCTACCCAGGGGTAGGGACTGTCAGCAGCTGGAATGTTGGGGGGCGGC
>JAUPKJ010000152.1 GCA_030837505.1 Actinomycetota bacterium | reverse complement strand
CGGCCCTCCCCTCACCACCGGGGACCCCGCACCACCGGGAGCCCTGCACCACCGGGAACCCTGCCGCCGGGAGCCCTGCCACCAGCACGTTCGCAGGATCCAGCACGCTCGCAGGAACCAGTACACGTGACAGCCACCACGACGAAGGAATGCGCCATGACCGATGACACGAGACGCAGGGTGGTGGTCACGGGACTGGGCGCCACGACCCCCTTGGGCGGCGACGTCCCGACCACCTGGCAGGCCGCCCTCGACGGCCTTTCGGGCGTCAGGCCGCTGCCCGAGGAATGGCAGGAGCGCTACGACCTGCCCGTCACCTTCGCCGCCCGGGTCATGGTCGACCCGCAGGAGGTCCTGCCCCGCTCGGAGATCCGCAAGCTCGACCCCTCCGGCCAGTACGGCATGATCGCCGCCCGGGAGGCCTGGGCGGACGCCGGCAGCCCCCAGGTGGACCCCGAGCGGCTCGCGGTCTGCGTCGCCTCCGGGATCGGCGGGATCTGGACCCTCCTGTCGGCCTACGACACCCTCAAGGAACGCGGCCCGCGACGCGTGCTGCCCATGACGGTGCCCATGCTCATGGGCAACGGGCCGGCGGCAGCCATCGGCATCGAGTTCGGGGCCAGGGCAGGGGTCCACACGGCCGTCTCGGCCTGCGCCTCGAGCGCCGAGTCGATCACGCAGGCCCTGAACCTCATCCGTTCCGGGATCGCCGACGTCGTCGTCGCCGGTGGCACGGAGGCCGCGACCCACCCGCTGCCCATCGCGGGCTTCGCCGCCATGCACGCCCTGTCCACCCGCAACGACGACCCGCAGTCCGCCTCCCGCCCCTACGACATCGACCGCGACGGGTTCGTCATGGGCGACGGCGCCGGCATCCTCGTGCTGGAGTCCGCCGAACACGCCGCGGCCCGCGGGGCCCGGGTCTACGCGGAACTCGACGCCGGCTGCCTGAGCTCCGACGGCTACCACATCGCTGCCCCCGAACCCACGGGAGAGGGAGCCGCGAGGGCCATGAAGGCCACGATCGAGGCCTCCTCGGTGACGGTTCGCGACATCGTGCACATCAACGCCCACGCGACCTCGACCCCGGTCGGGGACGTCGCCGAGGCCAAGGCCATTCGTTCGGCCTTCGGTGACGCCGCCGATTCGATCGCCGTCACGGGCACCAAGTCCATGACGGGGCATCTGCTCGGCGCGGCCGGCGCGCTGGAGAGCGTGCTGACGGTGCTCTCGCTGCACGAACGGCAGGTCCCGGCGACCACCAACCTCGACAACCCCGACCCCGCGATCGACCTGGACGTCGTGCGCAAGGAGCCCCGCAAGCTCCCCGACGGCGACATCGCGGCGATGAACAACTCGTTCGGCTTCGGAGGACACAACGTGTCCCTGCTGTTCAGAACCGTCTGAGCCGTTCAGAACCGTCTGAGCCGTTCGGAGGGGAACCACGGGGGAAACACGAGGCCCGCTGCCGGAACCCGGCAGCGGGCCTCGTCGCGTTCTCCCGGCCCGGTGTCTATTGGGTCGGCGTCTACTGGGTCGGCGTCTACTGGCTCAGCCCACGCGGTGCAGCCAGCGCACGGGGGCACCGTCCCCGGCGTAGCGGAAGGGCTCCAGCTCGTCGTCCCACGCCCGGCCCAGGGCCACGTCCAGTTCGGCGATCAGCCGCCCGGAGTCCCCCGTGCACGCCTCGATGGCCGACCGCACCCTGTCCTCGGGCACCACGACGTTCCCGTGCGCGTCCATCACCGCGTGGAAGATTCCCAGCTCCGGCGTGTGGCTCCACCGTGAGCCGTCCTGGCCCGGGCTCGGGTCCTCCGTCACCTCGTAACGCAGGTGGGCCCAGCCCCGCAGAGCCGAGGTCAGGCGGGCGCCCATCCCCGGCTCGGCCTGCCAGGAGTACTCCGTCCGGTACAGCCCCGGGGCCGCGGGCTGGGGTATCCAGTCCAGGGACAAGCGCATACCGAGTACGCCGCCGGCGGCCCACTCGATGTGCGGGCAGAGCGCTCGCGGCGCGGAATGCACGAACAGGACGCCGTGCGTCATCCCACCGGCCATCTGGACCTCCTCCTGGGTCTGAGGTTCGTCTTCCCCAACGACCTCGACCAAGTCGGTCCCGGTGGCTCCGGTGCTCCGATCCCCGGTGTCTGTTGCCGGCTCATTCTGCCCCATGGACCACATCCGCACCAGGAATGACAGCGTAGCCGTGATCGAGTCTCACACTGCGTCGTGACGCCTCCGGCGTGACCGGCCTCATTCGACCCGCTCCCACACACCGCAGTTCGCCGTGTCGAACGCCTTGTCCGAGGCTTGGACGGTCACGACGGCCTGCGCGGAGGGGACGCCGTTGGCGATGATCGACTCCAGGGTCCCGTCGGTCGCACGCAACCTGGCCCAGTAGCACGTCGCTCCTCCGGAGGTCCGATAGGTTCCGGGACGGACCTCCTTGCCCACCAGGAAGACACCCGTGCCGGCGATCCTGCTGCCGCGCGGGGACGCGCCCGCGAAGGCGCCGCCTCCCGCGAGGTCGGCAGTGCCCGCGCTGCCAGCAGTGCCAGCAGTGCCAGCAGTGCCGGTGGGGCCGGTGGGGGCCGATCCGACGGCTTTCCCCGCCCGGGCCGAGGCCCGGGGAACCGGGGTCGCGCCAGAGACGTCGGCGCCCGACGGGGGACGAGCCCCCGGCACACCGGCCGCCGTCGGCCGCGACTGCAGAGTGCCCGTGGCGTACACGGTGCCGACTCCCGCGCAGAACCCGGCCCCCAGACCGGCGACCGCCAGGAACCACCCTCTGCGCCACACCGGGACGCGGCGCCTGCGCGGGCCTCTCAGGCCGCCGCCGGGGTCCCCGTTCCCCTCTCCTCTGCCGCCCCGGCCCCCCGGATCTCCGGGCCCCGGACCGGCGCCGGAGCCGTCGCGCAGCACGAGCGGGGACTTCTCGCCGAGGAGCAGGGTCGGGAAGTCAGGTTCGAGGACCGGCAGCAGGCAGGCCGATCCGTCCGGGGTACCGGAATCCTGCGGGTACGTCATGCTGGTCCCTTCCTGGGGGTGGACAGGACCTATCTTGCCCTGAGCAATCACCCTTCGAAAGCAACTAGCTACATTTAGTCACACACAATTTTCCCGGCACCCCTGGAGGGCTTGCGCCGTCGGCCCGGAAGAGGCTCGCTCACGACGACGGCCCGTTCCGACCGGACGATCCGATCGGAACGGGCCGTCGTGCGGGTGTTCGTCAGCCCACGGCCGAGGCCAGGGCGGCGCGGTACCCCAGGGCGTACCCCTTCGCGTTCGGGTGGAAGGAGTCGTACTCGAAGGACATCAGCCCGTTGAGCCAGGGGTCGGACGAGCAGACCGCGTGCCCGGTGAACACCGGCCGGACATCGACGAAGTTCAGGCCGGCTGCCCTCGCAGCCTCCCGGATGGTGACGTTGAGGAGCTGGGTCCCATCATTGATCATTGTTCGGGACTTCGGGCTCAGGCCCGACTGGGGGCACTCCCCCGAGGTGTCGAACATCGTCGGGTAGCCCAGCACCATGACCCGGGCCGAGGGCGCCCGGTCCTCGATCTCCTCGTACAGGGATTCCAGGAGGCCCGGGAGGTCCTCGGCGACGGACTTCTTGGCCTTCTCGACCGCAACGGCGCAGCCCGCCTCGCCGGCCTGCAGGCAGGTGCCGAGGATGGTGCTGAAGCCGATGTCGTTCCCGCCGGCGGTCACCGTGACCAGGGCGGAGTCATCGCTCAGGCCCTTCAGCTGAAGGGCCAGGACGTCCTTGCTCGTCGCACCGCTGCAGGCCCGGAAGGCCAGGCTGTACGAGGGGTGGTCGGCCGCCCACAGGGGTGCATAGGCTTTCGACGAGCGCAGGCAGTCCCCGGAGGCCGGGTCGTACTCTCCTGTGCCGACGCCCGCGGAGAAGGAGTCCCCGAGCGCGACGTACTCGTGGGAGACCTGGAAGGGCCAATGCCCGTAGGGACAGGCCATTGCCTGGCTCGACAGGACTGTGGCCAGCGCCGCGGTGGCAGCGAAAGTTGCGACGACGAGACGGCGGAGCCTTCTCGGGGCACGGGAGGAGGACACGCGGGGGGAGGACAGATGGGCGGTGCCGTCAGGCATGGGGAGACCTCCGTGGCAGGGGCGTACCGATGGACCGGACGCTGTTCGACGGCCGGCACAGTGTCCCCTCCACGCCGACCGTTCACGCAGCAGTCCTCCGGTGGAAGACCAACGGGGCGTAAGAGTACAGATCCCCGAAAGCATTCGTCAGGGGGCGGACGACAGGAGGCGGCAAAATCCCTTCACGACCCTGCCGGAGCTCCTCGGCACCCTGCCGGAGCTCCTCGAAGAGCGTGCGCAGAGGACTCGAAGTGCCGAGGGCACAGGAAGGGCCCGGTTCTCCGTCCTCGACTGCCGGACGCTGCGAACCGGGCCGTTCCGGATGTCCTGTCAGCGCTGACGCCTCCCGCTCCCGCTCTCCCCGCTCTTGCCGGTGGAAGGCTCCGAAGCGTCGCTGCTCGCGGTGGAACGGCCCCGGGCCCCTCGTCCCCGGGGAGTCGGTTGTGGTGCGACCAAGGAGCTCTCCTCGGTCACCTGCTCAGCTGCCACTGCTCGCAGCCAGCCACGAAAACTGGTGTCTCCCCGCAACCGCAGCTCGGCCGGAATGCCTACCCGATCGCATTCGGCCAGGAATGCTCGCAGGTCCCCGACGCACAACGCCTTGCCGTCGGCGGCCGACTGGGTGATTTCGATGCTCAAAGGCACCTCAACCCCTCTCCCATCCGCTCCTCGCAGATGATTCTTACACCGTGCGTAAGGCCGCTGGGGTGCAGCCTACCGACACCCCGGAAGGACTCCAGCCAGGGCACAACCCGTCAATCGGGGAGCACATCGCGTAATCACGAGGCGTCCGCAGAGCCCTTCGCCCGGCCCTCCTTCGCCCGCCGTCCCTCGCCCGTCTCCGACGTCGTCGCCCGTGCCCGAGCGGGTCCAGGTCCGAGCGGGTCGGGGCCAGTGCGGGTCGGGGCCCGGCGGTTCCTCAGGTGGCCGGTTCCACGGCCTCGATGTTGCTCACGGAGAAGTCGCGCTGGGCCCCGCGAAGATGGCACCAGGAGTCGAGCCACCGCCCGAACAGACGCTGGGGCCGGATCAGACGAGTGGTCCGGTGACCTTTTCGATCGAAGTAGGTGATCAACACGTCGGTCTGCTCGGCCAGGGCCTCGGACAACAGTTCCAGTTCTGCCTCGCACAGCTGCGGGCCGAGACGGGCCAGCTCGTCGTGGTCCCGGGAGAGCTCCCCGGTCTCCCCCGCGCCCGCGGCAACGCCCGAGAGCAAGTCCGAAGCCAAGCGCTCCGGGTCGACGAACGGTCGCGTCCGGGCCGCGGGAGTCCCGTTTCCCGCCGTGGCCCGCTGCTCCGCCCCCTCCTGGACGATGACGGTGCCCGTGGCGTCCTCCGCCAGGGGGAGGAAGCCCGCGCCCCTCAGCCGCTGGAGCACGGTCTGCAGGTCCTGCGGGGAGCCCAGCACGGTCGGGGCGAGCCGGCTCAGGTGCAGGTCCTTCAGGCCACGGGTGTGGAGGATCTCCGCGGCGATCGCCTCCTGCGCGATCACGCAGCTGCGCATCCCCCGGACCCGGACCTTGCCGTGCCGCCGGGCGACGTCCTCGATCAAGTAGATGAGGGGCTGAGGAAGCTCGTGTTCTGCGTGTTCGCGCAGTTCCTCGAGCAGGTCGGAGGACTGCCGGCCGGCATCCATGGCCGAGCGCACGCTCTGCGGGGTGAAACGCCAGATCCCCGCAGGGCCCCGGGTCTCGTTGACGGCCGTCTGCATCAGCAGACGCGACAGCGCCGCCGACGGCTGTCCCGAGACGACGGCGGTGAGATCGGACTGCAGTACGAGGGTGCAGGCGTCCCGCGGCAGCAGGTGCTCGCAGAGCTTCGTCAGGACGGCGGCGCGCCCGGCCGGGGGTTGTTCGGCGGCCTCGAGGAGGTGCCGGCCCAGATCCGACAGGGATTGCCCCACGAGAACCCCCAGGAGTTGTCCCTCCTGCAGGATCGACTGGGCCTTCTGCGCCAGGATCTCATCGGAGTACCCGTGCAGGGGGCAGTACCAGTACAGGTGTTCGAAGGTCTGTGCGGCTGGCACGCCCGAACGCAGGGTCGCCAGGACGCTGCGGCGTATGACTCCGGCCCGGGACAGGAGCGGCAGCGGCGGGGGCAGATCCTTGTCGCCCCCCATGTCCCGGTGCGTCGGGGAGTGGCGGAGGGAGTACCAGGCGTCGGCGAGCGCTGCCCAGCGTCGGGCAGGGTCCGACTCCCGCCAGGCGGGGTAGTCCGCCGTCGGGGCGTAGCCTTTCTCGGCCTGGCCCAGCAGTCCCGCGGCGAAGGCCAGATCGATCCACAGGACGAGTTCCGTGTCCTCGATCCCCAGCCTTGTGGAAAGCCGGGAGCGTTCCCTCGGGCCGATGCCCCCCTTCTTCAGACTGGTCAGGGGGGTGTTGGCGGCGGCGTCGAGCAGGGCGGTCAGATCGCGCAGGGCCGTTTCGGCCGCCGGTCTGCCCGAGGGGTGGCCGGCTCCGGCGCGTCGGGCAGTTCCGGTGGGGTCGGTGGGCTCGGTGGTTCCGGTGGGCTCGGGGACGGGCGGGCCGGTCACCTGCATCTGGCCGGACCGGAGCCAGGAGGCCACGGAGACCTCGCAGGGGATCTCGAGGCTCCCGGAGACGTTCATCGCCAGCCCCGCCGCCACGAGGATGTTGCCGCCCTGTCTGTTGTACCCGTAGTACGCGTTCAACAGGCCGTGTCGGTGCTCCTCCAGCAGGGTCTGCGCGGGGATCGGCAGGCGGGAGATGGCTTCAGCCACGGCCCGGTGGTCCGCCAGGGCCCGGTCCACGGCATCGATGAGCCCGGCCTTGAGCAGTCCTTCGGTGGGCACGCCCAGGGCCTGGCCGGCCTCGCGGAGTTCTCCGACTCTCAGGGAATTGGCGACCGCACGGAACGGACGACCGACGCCGATCTCGGCCGACCAGTGGTCGGCCAGGCGTTCGGGCAGCTGGAGGGCGCCGTTGGGCGTCTCCCAGCCCAGGGCGAACCGTTCCAGGTTCTTCACCGCCCGGCGCACGTGCGCGGGGTCGGCCGTCAGCAGGTCCGCGACCGTGGGGAACGTGGCTCGTCCCGGGAGGACTGCGATGGCCTGTCCGGTGACAAGGGCGTCCCGGTCGAGCTTTTCGAGAGCTGCCAGGAGCGAGGCGTCCCCCGAGAGCCTCTGGGCGAGTTGATCGAAGTTCCGTGGGACCGGAGGCACGAGGACGTCGGGCCTGGCTCGCAGGAGAGACACGAGGCTCTTCTCGTCCAGTCCACGCAGATGGGTCACGAGACGCGATGTCGGCACCGGTCGATTGTGCTTCCGGAGCCGGTGAAGGCGAAAATCCGTCGGCCTGTCGAGATCGTTCGTGCACGACGCCGACGGCCCGGTGTGTCGCGGCCGGGGGCCGGGGGTGTCGCGGCCGTGGGCAGTGCGGCCGGGTGATCTGAGATCAGGTCACCCGGCCGCCGGGAATCCCCGGGCGCCCGGACGGGGGGCCGGGGCGGGGATCCCTGGAGGTCCAGGATCCCAGTCGAACAGTTCAAGCACCAGTACGGATCGGACACGAATTGTCCGTCTTCGGGTCTTCGCAGGTCCGAGGGAAGCGGGTCGGAGGTCGAAAGGTCAGTGGAGGGCCCGCAGGTCCTGGACGGTCTGCCAGAAACGTTCGGCGTCGTTCAGGCCGGGCAGGACGGCGTCGGCACCGGCCTCGGCGAGTTCTTTCCCGGACGCCGTACCGGTCGCCACGCCGAGGACGCGGGCGCCTCCCCGACGGGCGGCCTGGACGTCGTTGCGCGTGTCGCCGATGACCACCGTGGCGTCCCGCTGGGGATCGAACCCGAAGCGGGCCCGGGCCTTGTCCCAGGCCACCGGGACCAGGGACGATCGGACCGGCTCTTCGTCACCGAAGGCCCCGACGCTCAGGTCCATCCAGCGGTCCAGGTCGAAGACCGACAGTTTGATCTTGGCGTTGGCCTTGATGTTGCCCGTGAGGACCGACTGTTTCACGTGCTCGGCGCGCCAGAGCCTGGACAGGCAGTCCTCCACGCCCGGCAGGGTGCACCCTCTGTCCGCCAGCTCCTGCCGGTTGCGGGCTCCCGCCTCGCTGAGGGCCTTGACCCGCAAGTGCAGGGGGTGGGACTCGGGGTCTTCCCCATTGGCCTTCAGAAGATCTTCCATGATCACGGCGTCGGTGCGCCCACTCGTGTGAGCGGTGAACCGGGACGCACGACCGGTGAGGATCTCGAAGGCCGTCCCATAATTCTTCTTGCTGACCCCAGCGTTCTCGATCAACGTGTGATCGATGTCCCACAGAACCAGCAACCACGAACGCGCCATGGCCCGATCGTCTCACCCCGTCCGGTCGATCCCGTGCCGGGACCCTCCCCCGCGCGCCGCCCCGGT
>JAUPKJ010000151.1 GCA_030837505.1 Actinomycetota bacterium | reverse complement strand
GGGCCCCAGCCCACAGCCTCACCAACACGACAAAACCCCAGGACCTTCGCCCTGACCACCCCACCCCCCCGTTGCCTACGGTGGCCAAACCCTGCGACCCGGAAGGCCTGGCATGACTGCCCCAGCAGACGGTCCCCACCGACCCCAGGCCACCACCCCCCACCACCTCACCCTCACCGACACCCAATTCCAAACCCTCGGAGAAGCCGTCCGGCGCTCGCCGTCCATCGGCAACACCCAACCCTGGCGACTCCGCCGCCTGCCCGACGGGCTCACGATCCTGGAAGACACGGCCAGAGATCTCCCCGGAACGGACCCCGCGGGCCGAGAACGCACCATCTCCTGCGGAACCGCCATTCTGAACGCCCGTATCGCCATGTGCGGCCTGAGCCTGCGCCCCCGCGTCGAACTCTGCCCGGAACCCCACAACAAACGCGTTCTCGCCAGCGTACGAGCCACGGAAACCAGCCCCCCCGCGCGAGAAGACCTCGAACTACTACGAATGATCCCCCGCAGACACACGCACCACCGCGTCTACCGATCGCACGCCATCGCCGAAGAAGACCTTTTCGCCCTGCGCGAGAGTGTCACGGCAGAAGGCGCCCGCCTGACCGTGGCGGACTCCCCCGCCCGCAGACACCTGGCCGAACTCCTCCCCCCGACCAGACCCTGCGAATCCACCGGCAACCGAACAAGAAAAGAACTCGCACGCAGCACCATCCTGATCATCTCCACGGCGGGGGACACGCGCCACGACTGGATCGTCGCCGGCCTGGCACTCGAACGCCTACTGCTGACCGCCGGACTCAAAGGACTGGTCGCAGCCTTCGGAGAACAACACCTCCAAGACAACACCATGCGACCGCGAGTGGCCGAAGCCCTGCAGATCTGGGGCATCCCCCAGGCCCTCCTACGCATCGGCCGAGCACTCGTGGACCCCCCGAAAACCCCCCGACGCCCGCTGTCCGAACTCCTCGAACCCTGAGCCCAACCGGACCACCCGGCGAACAACCGAACCCCGTAAATCAAGCCCCCGGGCGGACAGCCCACAGAGCCACAGCAGCCGCTGCGGCAACATTCAAAGAATCAACCCCACCAGCCATCGGAATCCTCACGACCCGATCGACCTCGCACAACGCCCGCCCCGACAGACCATCCCCCTCGGTCCCCAGAACCAAGGCAAGACGCTCAGGAAGATCAAGCACGAAACGATCCAAATCACACGCCTGCGCAGACAGCCCCAGAGCCGCCACCACGAACCCCGACTCCTTCAACCGCCCCAAAGCCTCGGGCCAAGGAGCAATCCTCGTCCAAGGGACCTGAAAAACCGTCCCCATCGACACCCGCACCGCCCTGCGATAAAGAGGATCCGCACATCGCGGAGTCACCAGCACGGCCTGCGCCCCGATCCCCGCAGCCGACCGGAACACCGCCCCCACATTCGTGTGATCCACCACATCCTCCAGGACCAGAACCCGCCGAGCCCCGGCCAGAACCCGCTCGACCGACGGCAACACCGGCCGATGCATCGAAGCAATAGCCCCACGATGCACATGAAACCCGGTGATCGACTCCAATACCCCCGGCTCCCCCACCAACACCCGTCCACCGGCCCCGACCACCCGATCGATCAACAACGACAAAGGCTGCACCCACCGATCCGACAACAACAGGGCCCGCGGCCGATGCCCCGCCTCCAGCGCCCGGCGGATGACCTTCTCGCCCTCGGCCAGGTAGAGCCCCTGTTCCGGTTCCCGACGCGATCGCAAAGCCACATCGGTCAGTCCCACGAAATCGGCCACCGCCGGGTCCTCGACCCCACCGACCCGGTGGAACGCCCCGTCCTGTCGTTCCGTGTCGAGTTCCGTCCGTGCGGACCCGACCGTCCCCGTCGTCTGCGGTCCGGCAGCATTCACCGGCACACTTTCCCACGGCCCCGTCCCGGACGGTCCCACCGGTCCTCCCGCCGTCCGGCCCTCAGCCCCGTCCGGCCCTCAGCTCACGGACAGGGACACCGTCGCCGCAGCTCCCACCATCACGATCACCGCGCGCAGGGCCACCGGCGACAGGCGCCTGCCCACCCCGGCGCCCAGAGCACCACCGATCAGCGACCCCACCGCGATCACCGCGACCGCACCGCCATCGATCCGTTGCGGACTCACCACGAGGAAGACGACGGCCGCCAGGCCGTTGACCACGGCTCCCAACACGTTCTTCACCGCGACCACCTCCTGCAGCGACACCGTCAGGAGCACGCCGAGCAACCCGATCAGCAGGACGCCCTGGGCGGCGCCGAAGTAGCCCCCGTACACCCCTGTCAGGAACACCCCCGCCAGCAGGGCCGCCCGCCATCGCCCACGGATCTCCGTCCCGGTCTGCCGCCGGGCCACGGACCGGGCCCACCAGGGCTGCACCAGCACGAGGAACACCGCGATCACGATGAGGACCGGGACGACCGCCTCGAACGTGTCCGCCGGCAGCGCCAACAGCAGTACCGCTCCCACGAGGGCCCCCGACGCCGACACCGGCAACAGGGAGCGCACCGTCCGCCACCGACCTGACAGCTCCCGTCGGTATCCCCAGGTCGCCGTCGCTCCCCCGAACACCAGTCCCAGGGAGTTCGACACGTTCGCAGACACCGGATCGAAACCCACCGCCAACAAAGTCGGGAAGGTCACCAGAGTCCCCGAACCCACCACGGAATTGATTCCCCCCGCCGCCACCGCGGACAGAAAGACCCACACCACGTCCCACACCGTCACCCGGTGGACTCTAACGGCTGAGAGCGACAGACCGTCCCCGCGGACGTCCCCGCCCCGTCAGGCGTGTGAGCCGCCCCCCGACCAACGAGACGGCTCACACGCGACAGAACATTCCCGGGCGGGCTCTCAGGGCCCCGCCGGCCCCTCCGAGGGCTTGGAACGGCCCTGCACCTGCTGCTCGACCAGGCCCGTCGCGTCAGCGACCTCCGCCTTGGCCTTGGACAAGGCCTGCTGCGGATCCTCCAGCTCCGGTTCCTCCAGAACGGACGCGGTGGGCTGCGGGCCGGTCATCACCGGGGCGGCGTCGTCGTCCTGCCCGCCCAGAGCTGCACCGATTCCCCGCAGGGCCTGAGTCAGCTCCGTGGGCACGATCCACAGCTTGTTCGACGGGCTCTGCGCGATCTGCGGCAGAACCTGCAAGTACTGGTAGGCCAACAACCGCGAGTCCGGCCGGCCCCGGTGAATGGCCTCGAAGACCTGCTGGATCGCACGCGCCTCACCCTGTGCCTTCAGGATCGCAGCCTGCGCCTGCCCCTCGGCCCGCAGCACGGACGACTGCTTGTCGCCCTCCGCTGTCAGGATCTGCGACTGTTTGACGCCCTCGGCCGTCAGGATCGTGGCCCGGCGGTCCCGCTCGGCGCGCATCTGCTTCTCCATCGAGTCCTGCACGCTCGCCGGGGGATCGATCGCCTTCAACTCGACCCGGTTCACGCGGATCCCCCACCGGCCGGTCGCCTCGTCCAGCACCCCCCGCAGCTGGCCGTTGATCTGGTCCCTGCTCGTCAACGTCTGTTCGAGGTCCAACGACCCGATGACGTTCCTCAGCGTCGTCACCGTCAGCTGTTCGATGCCCTGGATGTAGTTGGCGATCTCGTACACGGCCGACTTCGGATCGGTCGGCTGGAAGTAGATCACCGTGTCGATGCTCACCACCAGGTTGTCCGATGTGATCACAGGCTGCGGCGGGAAGGAGACCACCTGCTCCCGCAGGTCCACGACCGCCCGGACCCTGTCCACGAAAGGCACCAGGAAATGCAGACCGGCATGCATGGTCCGGGAATACCGGCCCAGCCTCTCCACGAGCACCGCAGCCGCCTGCGGGACGATCCGCACCGAACGCGAGATCGTCGAAATCACGAAAAGGACGAAAAGACCGAGAACGACCAGCGTCACTGCACTTTCAGGGGACATCACCACTCCGCTCGATCGACGGACGCGGCTTTCCGGACGGAAGGCCGCGCACAACCCTCGAAGGCTGTACACGGAATCACTCGACACGCACCGGCCCGCACCGCACACCGGACCAGGACGAATCACCGTGTCCGCACGGCCGGACGAACCGAGACGATCCGCTGCCCTCGCCCGCGGACCCCTCACCGAGCGGAATCAGACAGTCTCTCCCGCGACGACTGCCGTCGCGCCGTCGATCCGCACCACACGGACCTGGGCCCCGACCGGCAGGTTCTCGCCCTGTTCCTCGGACCGTGCCGTCCAGGTCTCCCCTGCCAGCTTGACCAGTCCCTCGCCGTCAGTGACCTCGCTGAGGACCTCTGCGGACCGGCCGATCAGCCCGGCCACGCCGGTGGCGGTCTCGATGGTCGAACGTCGTGTCCAGCGGACCAAGGAAGGACGAACCGCCAGCAGCAGACCGGTGGAAGCCATGGCGAAGACGGCGATCTGGACAACAGGACCGGCCCAGGCAAAACACGCCGCAGTCAGAGCGCCCCCCGCGAACATCAATAACACGAAGTCCAGAGAAAAAACCTCCAGGACCGCAGCAACGAGCGCAAGACCCACCCAAAGCAGCCCAGCCACCGTCATCACCCCCGGATACGCGACCGTCGGACAGTCATCGTAACCGACCGGCAAAGACAGGAGGCAGGCCGAACGGCGCTAATCCACGCGCAGCCGGGCCGTCCAACGATCGCCCCTGCGCTCCACTTGCAGAGGCACAGCGAATGCCGATGTCAATACGTCATCGCGCAGAACCTCGTCCAACGGCCCCGCAGAGATCACCGAACCGGCCCGCAACAACAACGCGTGGGTGAACCCCGGCGGGATCTCCTCCACGTGGTGCGTCACCAGGATCATCACCGGAGAACGCCGATCGCCGGCCAGTTCCGCCAGGTCCCGGACCAGGGTCTCCCGACCGCCCAGATCCAGACCCGCCGCCGGCTCGTCCAGGAGGACCAGCTCCGGATCGGTCATCAATGACCGAGCCAACTGGACCCGCTTGCGCTCTCCCTCGCTGAGGGTCCCGAAGGTACGGTCCGCCAGGTGCTCCACCCCGAACGCGGACAACAAATCCTTCGAGCGTTGATGATCAAGTTCGTCGTATTCCTCCCGCCAGCGTCCGGAAACCGCGTACGCCGCCGTCAGCACCACATCGGCCACCCGCTCGGCCGATGGCAGACTCTCCGCGAACGCAGCACTCGACAACCCGATCCGAGGACGCAGCTCAAAGACGTCAACCTCACCCAGACGTTCCCCGAGTACATGGGCCGACCCCTTCGTGGGGTGCAGCCTTGCCCCGGCTATCTGCATGAGAGTCGTCTTGCCCGCGCCGTTCGGGCCGAGGACGACCCAGCGTTCGCCCTCTCGGACGGTCCACGTCACGCCGTCCAACAGGGTTGACTCACCCCGGACGACTGTGACGCCGATCAAGTCCAGCACGTCACCCATAACGGTTGACCCTAGGGCACCCGGCTCCTCCACCGGACGCCTACCCTGAACACCGTGCTCGACACTCCCCGCACACTACGCCGGGCACTGTGGTCCAACGTCGCTCTGACCGGCGCCGTCCCCCTCCGCGGAGCCGTCGGGGCAACGCCTCAGCGCTGTCCCAGTACCGACCGATACACCTCGATCGTCCGGTCCGCGATGCGGTCCCACGAGAAGTGTTCCTCGGCCGATGCCCGTCCTGCGCGCCCCATCTCGCGGGCCCGCTGCGGATCGGACACCACCTCCGTCAGGACCCTGGCCAGATCCGCCACGAACCCCTCGGGGTCCTTCGGCGTCCCCGTCCCGTCCTGCGCCTGGTCGATCGGCACGAGTCTTCCGGTCACCCCGTCCCGGACCACCTCCGGAATCCCACCGGTCGCAGTACCGACGACCGCGGCCTCACACGCCATCGCCTCCAGGTTCACGATCCCCAGCGGCTCATAGACCGACGGACAAGCGAACACCGTCGCCACGGACAACACCTGGCACAGTTGCCGGCGAGGCAGCATCCGCTCGATCCAGACCACCCCCTGCCGGCGCCGACGCAGCCCTTCCACCAGCTCCGACACCTCGGCCGCGATCTCGGGCGTGTCCGGGGCCCCCACGCACAACACCAGCTGGACGTCGCGCGGAAGGGACTCCGCGGCCCTCAGCAGGTACGGCAAGCCCTTCTGACGAGTGATCCGACCGACGAACACCACGCTCGGACGCTGCGCGTCGATCCCCAGCTCCGCCACCGCCCGTGAGTCCTCCTGGCGACTCCAGTTCGTAAGATCGATCCCGTTGTGGACCACCCGTACCCGCTGCGGATCCACCTGCGGGTAACACCGCAGGATGTCCTGCCTCATCCCCTCGCTCACCGCGATGATCGCCGCAGCCCCCAGATAGGCAGTGCTCTCGGCCCACGAGGACAACGCATACCCACCCCCCAGCTGTTCGGCCTTCCACGGCCGCAACGGCTCCAGGCTGTGCGCCGACACCACGTGCGGGATCCCGTGCAACAATCCCGCCAGATGACCGGCCAGATTCGCGTACCACGTATGGGAATGCACCAGATCCGCCGATGCGCAATCCGCTGCCATTGCCAGATCCACGCCGAAAGTCCGTAAAGCCGGATTCACGTCCGCCAAACCCTCGGGCTCCCGGTAACTGGTCACCCCGGCCTCCGCGCGCTCCGCACCGAACGCCCGGACCCGCACCTCGACCCGCTTGCGCAGGACCGAAGCAAGATTCTCCACATGAACACCCGCTCCGCCGTACACTTCCGGCGGATACTCCCGGGTCAGCAGGTCGATACGCACGCATGTCACCGTAGTCCCCACCGGCCCCCGACCCCTAGAGTCACGCCCATGGCGACATCCCGGGGAACCACCCGCACCGGTTGCAAGGTCATGGCCATCGTCCTCGCCGGAGGCGAAGGCAAACGATTGATGCCCCTGAGCGGGGACCGGACCAAACCGGCAGTGCCCTTCGGAGGCGTCTACAGGCTCGTCGACTTCGCCCTCAGCAACATCGTCAATGCCGGTTATCTCCGCATCGTCGTCCTCACCCAGTACAAGTCGCACAGCCTCGACCGACACATCTCCCAGGCCTGGCGCATGTCCACCATGCTCGGCAACTACGTCGCCCCGGTGCCGGCCCAACAACGCGTCGGAAAACGCTGGTACCTCGGAAGCGCCGACGCCGTCTTCCAGAGCCTCAACCTCGTGCACGACGAACGCCCCGACATCATCATCGTCGTCGGAGCCGATCACGTGTACCGCATGGACTTCGAACAAATGGTCAACGCCCACAGGGAGTCCGGCGCGGCCTGCACCGTCGCAGCCATCCGCCAGCCCGTGACGCTCGCCGACCAGTTCGGGGTCATCCAACACAGGGAGGGGAGGTTCGAGGCCTTCCTCGAGAAGCCCACGAACCCCCCCGGCCTGCCCGACGCCCCGGACCAGATCCTGGCCTCGATGGGCAACTACGTCTTCGACGCCGACGCGCTCGTCGACTCCGTCACCCGCGACGCCGCCCGGGAGGACTCCCAGCACGACATGGGGGCCGACATCGTCCCGGACTTCGTCTCCCGCGGCGAAGCCATGGTGTACGACTTCCGGGACAACGACGTGCCGGGATCCGCCGACCGCGACCGCGACTACTGGCGCGACGTGGGAACTCTCGACGCCTACTTCGAGGCGCAGATGGACCTCATCTCGGTCCACCCGATCTTCAACCTCTACAACTACGAGTGGCCCATCTACACCCACCTGGGCCCCTGGCCTCCCGCCAAATTCGTCCACGGGTGGCACGGGCGCATCGGGCACGCCGTCAACTCGATCGTCTCCCCCGGCTGCGTGGTCTCCGGGGCACTCGTGGAGAACTCGGTGCTCTCCCCCAACGTCGGTGTCCATTCGTGGGCCACGGTCAGCGACAGCGTGCTCATGGACAACGTCTTCATCGGCCGCCACGCCGTCGTCCACAGGGCGATCCTCGACAAGAATGTCCACGTGCCCCAGGGCGCCCGCATCGGCGTGGACCCCGACGAGGACCGAGCGCGGGGCTTCACGGTCACCCCCTCGGGGATCACCGTCGTCGGCAAGGGAACCGTCGTGGCTCCCAACGTCTGAGCACTTGCCCCGACTGCACGTGCCAGAGCAACCTCGACCCCGGCCCTCCTGGCCGGGGTTTTTGGTTGGGGTTCGGAAGGAACGGTGATGTGTGGGAGGGGAATACCGATAAGGAAGCATTATGTAATAACGAACACTCAACTTTCTCCCGGAGGAGGACGCCGCCCCGGGAAATTCCCACCCCGGTCGCAGTGTTCCCGCTACGAGAGGTCTTGCGCCCCGAAGACACCGCCCCCGTCCCGGAAGGACTGCCGTGTCCCGCCAGATCCGCATCGGAGTCCAGGTCCAACCCCAGCACGCCGACTACGCCCGCATTCGCAGAGCGGTGGCCGCCGTCGAGGAGGCCGGGGCGGACGTGGTCTTCAACTGGGATCATTTCTTCCCGCTCAGCGGGGACCCCGACGGTTCGCACTACGAGTGTTGGACAATGCTCGGCGCCTGGGCCGAGGCGACCTCCCGGGTGGAGATCGGGGCCCTGGTCACCTGCAACACCTACCGCAACCCCGACCTGCTCGCCGACATGGCCCGCACCGTGGACCACATCAGTGGGGGCAGGCTGATCCTCGGTCTGGGCGCCGGCTGGTTCCAGAGGGACTACGACGAATACGGGTACACGTTCGGAACGGCCGGCGCCCGTCTGGACGATCTCGGCCGGGCGCTCCCCCGCCTCCGCCGGCGCTGGGACCAGCTCCATCCCCGGCCCTTGCGTCCGATCCCCGTGCTCATCGGGGGCGGCGGGGAACGCAAGACCCTACGCCTGACGGCTGAGCACGCCGACATCTGGCACGGCTTCGGTGATGCCGAGGTCATCGCGCACAAACATCGGGTACTCGACGAATGGTGCGGCACCGTGGGCCGCTCCCCCGCTCTCATCGAACGGTCCGCCGGTGTCAGCGATCCCCCCGAGAAGGTCGGGGACGGCCTGCTGCGGGCAGGCACGACCCTGTTCACCGTCTCGGTCGACGGCCCCGACTACGACCTGGCCCTC
>JAUPKJ010000150.1 GCA_030837505.1 Actinomycetota bacterium | reverse complement strand
GCGGAAGTTCGTCCGATCCAGAGGGACTCCCCACACCACTTCGTACACCTGTTGGAGTTCCCCGAGGGTGACGTGCTGGGGTACGAAGGAAGTCGCCAAGGCCGTGTACTCCAGTTGCGCCGCGACCCGGTCGACGGCGTCGGCGAGGATCTCGGCGTGGTCGAAGGCCAGGACGCGTGGAGCGGACAGGTCGTCCGGGCCGTTTCGGCCCGCGGGGCCGGACGCAGGGCCGGACGCAGGGCCGGACGCAGGGCCGGACGCAGGGTCCAGACCGGGCAGGACCAGGTCCTCCAGGTCCCACCAGCGGGCCTGAGCGGCGTCGGAACCGGCCCTGGGGTCGGGCAGGTCGGGGGCGAAAGCCACGTGGGCCACGCTGACCACGCGCATGCGGGGGTCGCGGTCCGGCGTCGAGTAGGTCCTCAGCTGCTCCAGGTGCCCGGTGAACTCCCCGACGGCAAGCCCCGTCTCCTCGGCCAGCTCACGGGCTGCCGCCCGCTCGGCGTCCTCGTCCGGTCCCACGAATCCGCCCGGGAGGGCCCAGTGGCCCGCGAACGGGTCCACCCCGCGCTGTACGAGCAGGACCTTCAGACCGGTGTCCCGGATCGTGAAAACCGCGAGGTCCACAGTGAGGGCGAACGGCGGATAGTCGTGGGGGTCGTACTGCGCCGCGGGGTCCGTCGGTCCCTCGTCGACGGGATCGATCCGGGGGGATCCGGTGTCCACGCGTCAGTTCCCGTTCTGTTCGTCGCGGGACCGGATCTCGACGCCGGCCTCGCGCAGTTTCCCGAAGGCCCTGGCCTCGGACTCCGGGGTGACACCGGCGGTCAGCCGGGCCAGGACACGGGTGCGCAGCCCGCGGTCCGCCGCGTCCAGGGCCGTGGCTGCGACGCAGTGGCCGGAGGCGAGCCCCACGACGTCGACGGCCTCGATCCGGTGCGAGGCGAGCACCTCCTCCAGGGGTCTGCCCTGCGGATCGATCCCTTCGAACCCGGAGTAGGCGGCGCTGTGGTGTCCTTTGCGGACCTGGACGACCTGCGGGTCGGCGTTCAGGTGGGACAGGGCCGGATGCAGTTCTGCGCCCGGGGTGCCCGCGAGGCCGTGGGGCGGCCAGGTGTCGACGTAGTCGGGTCCCTGGGGCCCGGCGAAGTGGTCGCCCGGGTCCACGTGCCAGTCCTGGGTGGTCACGAGCAGGGAGTACCGGTCGCGGTGCTCGTGCAGGTACTGGGCGACGGCGAGGGCGACGGCCTCGCCCCCGGGGACGGGCAGTTCCCCTCCCTCGCAGAACGTGGGCTGGACGTCGACGACGAGCAGCGCCCGCCGCTCCCCGGTGCGACCGAGGTCCTCGGTCGGGAGAACGGGCGTGGTTCCGGGGGTCTGTGCATTCATGGTCGGCTCTCCGCACTGCGTTGGTGGTGGCTGTGCTGGGACGTTTCGTACCGGTGCTGGTTCCTCGTCGTCCGGCCGGTGCCTCGTCGTCCGGCCGGGGACGGCCCGAACCGACCCGGCCCCCCGGGCTGGTCCGGGCCGGGTCTCAGGCCGCGGCCCTGTCGGTGCCGGGCGCGCCACCGGGTGCCCCTCGTGCCCGCAGCCGCGGAGCCCCGGGAGCCAGATCGAGATCGACTTCCAGGAGTTCCGACTTGGCCGCTTCGTGATGCGAACGGATCTCGGCGAGGGTCGGGCGGTGTATCACCTCCCCCGAGCGCATCACCGGGACCTGCAGAGCCCGCAGGTCCCGGGTCCCCGGGACGTCACGGTGCGGCTCCTGCGGGACAGCGCGCTCGGCGACGGCATGGCCGTCGTCGTCGAGCGCACGATGGGCGACCTTGCGACCGGGAATCCCCTCCTTGCCCGGACTGCGTTTGGCCACCGGCCGCAGGACCGCGGACCGCTGGGGTCCGTCGGCGATCGCAACGAGCTTGTAGACCAGACCTGCCGTGGGATGCCCGGAACCGGCGACCAGCCGGGTCCCGACGCCGTAGGCGTCGATCGGGGCCCGCGCGAGCGCTGCGATCGAGTACTCGTCGAGGTCCCCGGTGAGCACGATCCGGGTCCGGGGGGCGCCGAGGGCGTCGAGCCTGGCCCTGGCCGCACGGGCCTGTTGGTCGAGGTCCCCGGAATCGATGCGCACAGCGCCCAGTTGTTTCCCGGCGATCCGAACGGCCGTGTCGATCCCCTGGGCCGTGTCGTAGGTGTCGACCAGGAGGGTCGTGTCGGTGCCCAGGGCTGCGACCTGGCTGGCGAAGGCCGCGCTCTCGCTGGTGTGGGCGAGTGTGAAGGCGTGGGCGGCCGTCCCGCTGGTGGGCACCCCGTGCCGGAAGCCGGCCTCGAGGTTGGAGGTGGCCGAGAACCCTGCCAGGTAGGCGGCTCTGGCTGCGCTGACCCCCGCGCGCTCGTGGGTCCGGCGGCTGCCCATGTCCATCAGCGCCCTGCCCGCGGCGGCCGTGACCATGCGGGCTGCGGCGGAGGCGACAGCGGAGTCGGCGTTGAGCACCGACAGGACGAGGGTCTCCAGCAGCAGGCAATCGCCGAAGGTGCCGGTGACGGTCAGCACGGGGGAGTGGGGGAAGTAGATCTCGCCTTCCCGGTACCCGTCGAGGTCGCCGGTGAAGCTCCACCCGCGCAGGTGGTCGGCTGTCGGGGTGTCGATGCTCCCCGTGGCGAGCAGCCAGTCCAGCTGTTCGGGGGCGAAACGGAATTCCTCGATCGCTTCGGTGAGTCGCCCGAGCCCCGCCAGGACGCCGTAGCGTCGCCCGTGGGGGAGGGACCTGCTGAAGACCTCGAAGACCGCCCGGTGGTGGGCTGTCCCGTCGGCCAGGGCCGCCTGGAGCATCGTGAGCTCGTAGTGGTCCGTGAGCAGTGCTGTCCCGACGGAACCCTTGACCGTCGCGGTCATCGTGTCTCCTTCTCTCAGAGCTCCGGCAGCAGGGAGCGTCCGACTCCTTTATGGTCACGATGACCATAGCGCAGGAAGGGCGGGCAAGCACGCCACTTTATGGTCTCGCTGACCTTTATTTTATGTGACCCCTGTCACACCGCAAGGTGGGGCGGGTTCGGGAGGAACTGCAGCCTTGGCGCGAACCGGACCCCCGCGCGCCGGGCCCCCAGTGGTCGAACGGCGGAAACTTCCAGGTCGCCGACGGTGTCGGAACCTTGTTCACGCCCGTGGAGGCGAAAGGCCCGTCTTCCGCCCACCCCTCTCATTGACAGGCCCCTGGGGGGACCACACCCTCCTGTGGTAGCTGAAATATGCCGTTATGTGCCCATTGGACCGCCGCGCGCCTTCCGTTCCTCTCGGAAGAGCGCGCCCGAGCAGGAGGATTCTGTGGCTCGAACCACCTTCCACCGCCTGAACACAGCCCTGGCCATCGCCGGCGCCGCCACCCTGGCGACCTTCGGTCTGGGCCCCGTCGCCCTGGCAGCGACGACCGAGCACATCAGCAACGGTTCCTTCACCTCGTCCGTCGATCCCTGGTGGGGCACGGACAACCTCTCGCTGAAGGTGACCAGCGGCCGGCTGTGCACCCAGGTCCCCACCGGAACCGAGAACGCCTGGGACGCGATCGTCGGTTACACCGGGGTCCCGCTGGTCAAGGGCGACAAGTACACGCTGAAGTTCCAGGCCTCCGCGAGCGTGGCCTCGACCGTCAAGACGAACGTGCAGCTCGCAGAGGACCCCTGGACTGCCACCCTGACCCGGGACACGGCCCTGAGCTCTTCGCTGAAGAGCTTCACCTACACCTTCACCTCGACCCTGGACTCCGACTCCGGCGTGTTGCAGTTCCAGGTCGGCGGTGGCACCAAGGCCATGCGGTTCTGCCTGGACAACGTCTCCCTCACCAGTGAGACGGGCTCGGTGGGACCTGTAGGCCCCGAACAGGTGGTCAACGGGTCCTTCGAGGAGGGCCTGAACCCCTGGTACGCGTACGGCACGGATTCCGCCGACGTCCAGGACGGCATGCTGTGCGCCTCCGTCCCCGAGGGGCTCGAGAACCCGTGGGACGCCGGCATCGGCCAGAACGACATCACCTTGGTCGAGGGCAAGGACTACACCTTCTCCTTCAAAGCCTCTGCGGACCCCAAGACATCGGTCCGTGCGAACGTTCAGCTCGGTGAGGACCCCTACACGACCTACTTCTCCGACACGGTCTCGTTGGGCTCGTCGCTGCGGAAGTTCTCGTACACCTTCACCGCGGGCGCCGACACCTCCATCGCGCAGATCGCCTTCCAGGTGGGTGGCTCGTCCTCTCCGTACACCTTCTGCGTCGACGACGTCTCCCTGCGCGGGGGCGAGTGAGCGGTCCGGTTTGATTCGATCCGGTGGGAACGCTCGGGCGTTCCCACCGGGCTCTTGCTTCCTCTCCGTCCCACCGGATCGATCCTGTGACGGTGACGAGAACGGGGTGGAGATCTCGTCCTGCTGTGGAACGATCGGGACACAGGATCGCGACGGGGAGGGGGCCTGCGGAGATGACCCTGGGTGTCGAGGCCACGGACCTCAGCATGAGATACGCAAGGACGACGGCCTTGGCCGGGCTGGGGTTCACGCTGGCCCCCGGACGGATCCACGGCCTGCTCGGGCGCAACGGTGCCGGCAAGACGACCCTGCTGTCGGTGATCGCGGGGTTCCTGCGGCCCTGCGGTGGGCAGGTGCTTGTCGGCGGGCGCCCGGTGTTCGAAAACTCTCAGGTCACCCGACACGTGTGTCTCGTCGGGGAGTCGAGTTTCCTGGGTGAGCCGTCGGACCGGGTGCGCGAGGTCCTGTCCACGGCGCGGTCCCTGCGCCGCGGGTGGGACGCGCGGTACGCGACCGAACTCGTGGAGCTCTTCGATCTGAACACCGACGCCAAGATGTCGGAGCTGTCCCGGGGTAAACGTTCGGCCCTGATCAGCGTCGTGGGCTTGGCCGGCGGCGCGGCGCTGACCATGTTCGACGAGCCCTCCCTGGGGATGGACGCCCCGACGCGGGCGGCTTTCGGGAAGGCGCTGCTCGCGGAGTTCCACCGCAGCGGCAGGACCTTCGTGATCTCGACGCATCTCATCGAGGAGGCGTCCCCTCTCTTCGAGGAGGTCCTCATCATCGATCGGGGGCGCCTGCTCCTCCAGGAGAAGACAGCGGTCCTGCGCAACAGCGGGTGTCGGGTCACGGGCCCGGTCCAGGCCGTGGAGTCGTTCGCCGCCGGGAGCCGGGTCCTGGGAACCCCTCAGCGGCTGGGGAACACCTCGTCGGTCGTCCTGTACGGCCTGTCGTACGAACAGGAACGCGATCGGGCTTCCCACGCCGGTCTGGAGCTGGAGCCCGCGCCGTTGCAAGAGCTGTTCATCCATCTGACCGAACCGACCGAACCGACCGACTCGAACGAACCGACCGAGTCGAACGACGTGTCCGGGACCGGCCACGAGCAGGAGCCGTCCGCTAGAGGAGCGTCGAGCCATGGGTGAGCCCGGGAGGGCCCGGAGCACGACCGGTGGGGACCGTGCCATCCTGCGGATGCTGCTCGGCACTCATCTGCCGTTCCTGGTCGTGGTCTGGGCTGCTTTTGCGGTCCTCGTCACCGTCGTCACCGTCGTGGTGTCCCTGTTCCAGGAGGTGGAGATCAGCGGGTGGGACGTCGCGGGCAGCATGCTGCGATGGGTCGCGCTCTTCTACGGATGGTGGTGGGTGGGTCAGTTCCTGCCCGTGTGTCTGACCCATGGCAGGACCCGCAGGGAGTTCGCCGTGGAGGTCACCTTCTTCGTCGCCGTGGCCTCCACGGTCCTCGCGGCTTTGATGACCCTGGGCTACGGGGCCGAGAAGGTCCTTTATGACTTCAGGGGGTGGGGGCAGGAGTTCCAGGAGCACCGGATCTACGACTCGGTCCGGGACTATCCCACGATCTTCCTGACCTACTGGGTCGTACTGCTGATCTGGTCGACGATGGGCATGATTCTCAAAGCCGGGTCAGGACACCAGAACGAAGGTGTGGGGCTGTTCGCCACGCTGCCGGTCGTGGGACTGGGTTTGTTGAGCATCGCAGGGACCGGAGCGGACAACCTCTTCGGTCTGGGGACCTTGGCCCCTTCGTGGTTCGGGGAGTTCTCCCCGAACATGATGATCTTGATGGTGCTCGGCTACGCCGCCGGGGTGAGCATCACCTGGGTGTTGGTGCGATCGTTCCCGCTGCCCCCTGCCGGGAACCAGTAGGGGGCCTGCGCGAGTACTCCACCCTCAGACCTTGCGCAGGATTCAGACCTTGCGCGGGATCTTGCCGGTCAGGGTCAGCAACAGGCACATCACGCGGTGTCCCGGGTCGGAGACCGGTTTGAACATCAAGGGGCAGCCGCCGTCGATCACCGTGATGTCGTTCTGGCGTCCGAGAACCGCAGCGACGTCCGAGACGCTGCCGGCTCCGGTCGATCGATGCATCCAGACCTGTCGGATTCCCAGGTCGACGCACTCGCGCATCGTCTGCTCGGCATGCTTCGCATGGGTCGCGATGACCACGGCCTCCACGCCGCCGGGAACGGAGGCCAGATCCGGGTAGCAGGGGTCGCCCTCCACCTCCTGGGCGTTCGGGTTGATGGCGAACACTTCGTAGCCCTTGCTGCGCAGCCGCTGGTACACGGTGTTGCTGCCGTGCCCGGCCCGGTTCCGGGAGACCCCGGTGACCGCAATCCTTCTGCAGGTGAGGAACTGTGCCGCTGCCTGCTTCACGGGTTGCATGAGAGCACCTCTTCCGGATCGTCGTTCCCTGGTGAACGCACTTTTCGCACATTCCTCGTGGTCTCGACTCTCCTTCCTACCACCGAGGTCTGTCCAGACCACGGATGTCGAGGGGGACCCGCGGGAGAGGGGGAACGGTGCGTCCGTCAGGAACAGGGCGTCCGTCAGAAACGGAACCCGAGGGCACGGAGCTGATCGAAACCCTCGGGGGTGATGCGGCCGGGGTCCCACGTCGGTTTCCACACCCAGTTCACGACCGTGTCCGTGGTGTGGTGCCTCGCGGCCAGGGCCTTGTGCACGAAGTGCTCCAGCAGCGGCGCGGAGGGACAGCCCTGCGATGCCAGAGTCATGGTGACGACGATCTGCCCGCTCTGCTCGACCTCCACCCCGTACACGAGCCCGAGATCGATGATGTTCACTCCGATGTCCGGGTCGATGACCTCGCACAGGGTCTCGCGGACGTCCTCGACCCGTGCCGGGGCACGAGTGGTGTCCTCAGTGGGCTGGGTGTCCACGTGTCCTCCTGGTTGCGGATGCTCGATGTGGCGGATGCTCGATCGGTCCGGACGTCGTCATCCGACGGATCCTTGCAGTTCCAGATCGATCAGTCGGTTGAGTTCCAGGGCGTACTCCATGGGCAGCTCGCGCGCGACGGGTTCGATGAACCCTCGAACAATCATGGCCATGGCCTCCTGCTCCGTCAGGCCCCGTGACATCAGGTAGAAGACCTGTTCCTCCCCGACGCGGGTGGCCGTGGCCTCGTGCCCCACCCGGACCTCGTCGTTGCGAACGTCGGCGTACGGATAGGTGTCGGCCCGGCTCACCCTGTCGGTCAACAGAGTGTCGCAGCGCACCGTCGCCGCCGCTCCGGTGGCGTTCTCCTCGACCCGGACCAGCCCTCGATAGGAGCTTCGTCCGCCTCCCCGCACGACCGACCGCGAGACGATGGAGGACGAGGTGTTCGGGGCGGAGTGGATCATCTTGGCGCCGGTGTCCAGGTGCCTGCCCCTTCCGGCGAAGGCCAGGGAGACGGCCTCTGCCCGCGCGCCCTCGCCCGCGAGGACGACGGTGGGGTACTTCATGGTGGCCTTGGACCCGATGTTCCCGTCGACCCATTCCACGGTGGCTCCCTCGTGGGCCACCGCCCGTTTCGTCACGGCGTTGTGGACGTTGCCCGACCAGTTCTGGATCGTGGTGCACCGGACCCGGGCATCCTTCATCACGACGATCTCGGCGACCGAAGCGTGCAGGGAGTTCGAGGAGTGAATGGGTGCCGTGCACCCTTCCAGGTAGTGGACGGAGGAGCCCTCGTCCGCGATGAGGAGGATCCTCTCGAACTGCCCCATGTTCTCGGTGTTGATCCTGAAATAAGCCTGCAGGGGGATGTCCACGTGGACGCCCGGCGGCACGTACACGAAGGTCCCGCCCGACCACGCTGCCGTGTTCAGAGCGGTGAACATGCTGTCCTGAGGCGACACGACCGTGCCGAAGTGTTCCCGGAACAGTTCGGGGTACTCGCGCAGGCCCGCGTCCGCGTCGAGGAAGACCACGCCCTGGCCGGAGAGTTCCTCCTGGACCCTCCGGTAGACGACCTCCGATTCGTACTGGGCAAGAACCCCGGCGATGAGGCTCTGCCGCTCGGCCTCGGGCAGTCCCAGACGGTCGTAGGTGCGTCGGATCTCCGCGGGCAGGTCTTCCCAGGCGGCGGCCTGTCCCGCAGTGGGACGGACGAAATACTTGATCTCATCGAACCTGACATCGCTCAGATCGGCGCCCCAGGAGGGCAGAGCGGACTCCTCGAAGACCCGCAGCGCCTCCAGACGACGCTCGAGCATCCAGCCCGGTTCGCCCTTGATCCGTGAGATCTCACGGACGACATCCTCGTCGAGCCCGCGGCGGGCCTCGGCTCCGGCAGGATCCGGATCGGCCCAGCCGTACGCGTACCGGTCCAGGACTTCCAGCCCGTTGTCCGTGGACGGGTGTTGCTGGCTCATCGAGTGCTCCCGGCTCGTCAGGAAATGTCGGCTCCGCGGACCCGGACGGCGGATCGTGAGTCGCTGTTCCGGTACCGAGCTTGCCACCCCCGCCTCGGGAGCGGGTTCTCGGGCCGGGATCTCCTCGTCGTCCCCCCACCGGTCCATCGGCGCCCTGTCCCTCCCCTCTCCCCTGAAAAATCATGGTTTCATCCGCGGGTCGAAACGGACGGCAGGAGGAAGAACGGGGATAGCGTCGGAGGTCGGTTCCCTCGACCGAAGGAGAATGCAGCTGTCATGCCTTCCGCCCAGGTACGTCATTCTTCGCCCCTTTCCGTGGGGCTGCTCTGCTCCCTCGGGCTCGCCTTCTCCTGCTGTCTCTGGTCGGGCTCTGCCGCCTCGGCCTCCGTGCTGCATCAAGCGAAGGGTGTGGAGGTCAGGGTCTGGAAGGGCGAGACCAATGATCTTCAGGAATGCGTCCGCAATGCCCGCGACGGCAAGGTGGCGAAAGCCTCTTCCTTCTGTTCGAAGATCAAAGCGAGCAGCGACACGCTCGAACTCGACAAAGTGAATGTTTGGATACGGAAGGGCAGAATTTTCACGAAACCCTTCTTTGCGGAGGAGGTCACGGTGTCCGTCTCGGGGAAGAACGTCAGGGCCATCAGTAATTGTTTGCAGGATGCCAAGGACGGGGTGCTCGACAACAGCGCCGTCTGTTCTCAGGTGGCCATGGCAGGGAGCCTCATCATCTTCATCGATGTCGCGGTCACCGTCCACGGCTGAGAATCTGCGAAGGACGTCATCGACAGGCGGTTCGTGACGCTCGGATCAGAGGGCCAGGATCGCCCAGCCGTGGGGCTCGACCTCGCCCGGGGGGAGATCGCGGCCCGAACGCAGCAGGATCCGCGGCTCGCCCACGGCCGGGGCCGGTTCCTCGGGGAGAATCGGGCGGAAGGGCTCATCGCCCAGGTTGAGCAGGACCAGTAGACCGGCGGACTCCCCCGGAACGTGGACGCGGTACGCGAGAACCTCGTTGCGCAGTTCGAACACCTCGGTCAGGGCCGTGGACAGCCAGGGGTTCCGGTGTCGCAGGCCGATGAGGTCCTGGTGGAGTCGGTACACCGGCCACCCGTACTCGGCGAGATCCGCAGGGCCGGCGGGGAAGGCCGGCCGGATCTCGTCGTCCCCGCCGGGCCGGTCCTCCTTGATCCCGTGGAAAGCCTGTTCGTCCCCGGACCAGACGCACGGGGTACCGCCGACGGTGAACAACACGACCAGGGCATGGGCCAGGTGCCGGGAGTCGTGCAAACGGGAGGCCAGGCGTGTGACGTCGTGGTTCCCGACGAAGGTCCAGGGAACGAAGGACTCACAGAACCCGTTGTGCCGGGTCAGGGCGTGGGCCAGTTCGAAAAGGTTGACGTCGTTGAGCGAGCTCCAGAGAGCTTTCCACAGCTCGTACTGGGTCACCGAGTCCATACCGGACTCCCGCACGACCGTGGGATAGTCCCCGTGGATGACCTCTCCGACAATGTACGCATCCGGGTGTTCCCGACGCACCCTCGGCAGGACGCGCCGCCAGAACTCGGTGGGCACCGCGTAGGCCGCGTCCAGGCGCCAACCGTCGGCCCCGCGGTCCAGCCAGTGGTTCATGACCGCCGTCACGTGCTCTGCAACCGCGGGCTCGGCGTGGTTCAGGGCGACCAGTTGCCCGTGGCCCTCGAAGGTCTCGTACTCCGGTTCGCTTCCCGGTCGCCACGCGGAGGGCCAGGACAATCGGAACCACTCGGCGCCGGCTGCCTGCGGGCCCGTGGCCAGGACCTCGGCGAACGCGGGGAACCCCCGCCCGACGTGGTTGAAGACCCCGTCGAGCAGGACCTGCAGCCCCCGACCGTGGGCAGCCTCGACCAGGGCCTCGAAGTCCGCGTCGTCACCCAGCCGGGGATCGATCCGGAAATGGTCCACGGTGTCGTAGCCGTGGGTGTGGGAGGCGAACACCGGTCCCAGGGCCAGACCGTCCGCCCCGAGCTCCACGGCGTAGTCCAGCCATCCCACCAGGTGCCGCAGCCGGTGGACCACGGGTTCGTTCTCGGCCGCCTCCGGGGGCGCGCCCACGAAACCCAGCGGGTAGACCTGCCACCACACCTGCGGGCGTCTGCGGTCCGACACGACGGCTCCCGGTGACGAGGATCAGGACACCCGGACGGTACCCCGCCCGGGGCCCCGGCCCGGCTCCGGCCCGTCTCCGGGCTGCCGACGCTCCGGGCCGGTCAGAAGAATCCGTTCGAGAAGAGACTTCCCTGCCCCGGCGCTCAGTACCACCAGTAGACGCTCCGCTTGGTCGTACGGCGCAGGACACCACCGGGATCCAGGAGCTGCTGTCCTTGGAAGTCGCGCTTTCCTCTTCGGGGGTCCAAGGTGACATGGCACCATCGGGCGCCGGCGCAGGTCACCCGCTGCGGGGTCGGATCGTCCGGATCCCGGGGGGTGACCTCTGCCACGGCCAGGGAGGATCTGCGGGGCAGGGGACCGTTCACCCCCAGGGTCGCGACGGCCTGCTCGGTCCAGTACACGTCCCCGACGGTGGCCGTGAAGGTCATGTTCTTGTTGCTCAGGACCCGCCGGGGCAGGTCCACCCGGTGGTTCAGGCTCTCGTGCTCAGGGTCTCCCGGGAAGGTCACTCTGAGGGGTGTGGCCCCTGCCCCTCGTCTGCGGACGGTGAAGGACGCCGTGTGCCAGGTCGAGAGCGCCGTGGTCCCCACAGAGGTGGTCCCCTGCAACAGGGTGACCCGCCCCCTCGGGGATCGGTAGGGGCTGCGCAGGCGCACCGTGACCCGGTCGGTCCGGTCGTCCTGCGGAACAGCCCACAGATCGACCAGGGTGAACGCTTTTTCGACTCCCGGCGACGTGTGGTCCTCACAGGGGGCGAACCGGTCAGTGCCCAGGTACTCGGCTGTGAACACGTGCGCGTTCGCCGGGATCCGGACCGAGAACCCGGCGGCAAGGTCATAATCCGGCGTCAGGGAGGCACGCACGCGCCCGACCTCACGGCCGTCGATGAGGAACCGTGCCCACCCCGGGTCCGGATCCCCCAGAACGTGGACATCAGGGGCGGTTCCCCCGGAGGCCGACCGTCCTCCCGGGGAGATCATCAGTCTGAAGGGGTAGAGGTCCCCGATCCGGTAGGGGCCCGCCCTGTGACCGACACGGACGTCGAACAGCTGACACAACGAGGACCCTCCCCCGGTGGCGGCTCGGGCGGAGGCCCGGGCAGCGGCCCCGGAGGGCGCTGCCGTTCCCCACAGAGATACAAACGCCAGTACCAGCGTCAACAGCGCGGATCGAGTACGCATGTCGGTTTCCGTTCCGCAGGGACAGGGCACGCCCTCGCAGGAGAGCGACTGGGAAGATCTTTCATCGTAGGTGACGCAGGTCACCGAACATGGGGATTCCGAACGATTCCCGCCCAGCACCCAGCACCCTGCCACCGAGAGTCACAATCCACTACCTTGCATAGCCGGGGGTGGACGCCTGTTCGATGCTCCGGGACAACGGGGGCGAGAAGGTCTCCGTGTCCGCGCTGGCTCCCCGGACCTGTTTGAAGATCCCCGAAGAGATCGTCCGGAAGATCTCCCCGTACGACCCCGATCGCCACCCACCGACGCCGCCCACCGACACTGCTCGCCGACACCGCTCGCCAAAACGTCCGGGAAGGGACAAAATGGCAGATTGCCTTTCATGGGCAGAGTTCCAGCGTCAGGTGGCGCGTCATCTACACAACGGAAGTGACAGGATGATGAAAATATCGGTCCCCGGTTTCACCCCTCGTCTGCTCGTCTCACTCGCGGCCGCCGTCGCGCTTCCGGGCGCGTTGCTCCTGAACATCTCCTCACAGGCGAGCGCGGATTCTGCGCAGAGCCGGCCCGCCGCCGTCTCGACCTTCACCACGGCTCCTCCGCAGCCGTCCCCCACGGGTGAGTACGAGCGCATCTCCCTGGGGGTCGCGCAGATGCGGGGCATCGTGCTCCAGGAGAACGCCGGTTCCACCGGGTACTCCTGGGAGTTCTCCGTCAAGTGGTCCAGGATCGTTCCGAACTCCTCGGTGAGTCTGCCCACATCGCCGAGGCCCTCGGCGTCGCCCACGGCTCCGGGAAGTCAGGATGCCGTCCTGCTCGACGGAACCACGTTCATCGCGAACCCCGTGCCCGGGGTCGGCAGGTCCGGTCTGCGGGTCCTCGCGGTGACCGGGGCCCAGCGCGGTGAGGCCTGGGTCACCGCAGAGTTGAGGCGCCCCTGGGAGGACGCCCCCATCGAGACGAGGAACTTCCTGGTCACAGTTCGGTAAGTTCCCGCGCTGAAGGGAACAGGACCGGTCGGACAGGGTCTGTGTCGTTCGAACGAGCAGGTCAGTGTCGAACGAAGATCGTTTCCGACCGGTCCGTTCCGCCCGAACACTCCCCGATGGTCGGATCGGCGCACCATTCGATGCGGTACTCCGCCAGAGCCTCTCCGACGCCGAAATGCTTGCCCAGTAGGTTGCTGCCCCATTGCCAGACCGACGTCTGCAGGACTCGGGTCTGCTCACGGCCGTTGCAGGGAACGTAGACGTGCTCTTCGCCGGAGACCACGATGCCGGAGACAGCCTGTCGGAGACGAACCCCCAAGGCTGCTGTCCCCAGGGGACAGGTGTACTGGAAGGTGGTCTCGACCGAGCCGTCGCCCAGAAGGTGTCCGAAGCGTTCGATCCGGACGCGCAAGGGTTTGTCAGGGGTGGCTGCGGTCTGTGCCGTGGCGATCGCAGCGGGGCTCATTGCCCAGAGGATCGCGCTCAGGGCGAAGACGGACACCTTTCTCGACTTCTTCATGTGGTTCTCCTTCCACGTCGATCGTGTCGCGGCGGAGAAGTCCGATCACCGCAAGGTCTTCCGATCACCACAGGCTCTCGGGAACAGTTCCTGTGCCGATGTCGCCATCACGACCCTCACGACTTGATCACAACGGTTCTGGTGGTGATGTAGGAGTCGTAATGATCGGGGGTACCCGGACCGATACCGCGGACGGTGGCGTTTCCACGGACGAGGGCAGGGTCACCGTCCGATACGAACGCCCGCAGTACGTACCGGTGTTTCTGCGTGTCGCACCGTGCCATGCCGGGTGAGTAGGCCTCGGACATTCCCAGGGGCGTTTGCTGCTGGACATCGACCCAGAATTCGTCGTAATAGCCGCTCCCGGGGTCGTCCAGTCGGTCACACTGTGCGATGACCGTGATATCGACGGCGACGCCTCCTGCCACCAGACGTGCCGTGGGCAGGACTTCGACGACGACCGGCAGGTGAATCGCGGCACGACTGGGTCCGGCGGTCAGGACCCCCGTCACGGACGCGACCACGACCACAGCCAGAGTCGTCACGGTTCTGCGCAGTCTCATGATGCATCCTTCCCAACGGTGGTCGGGCGACACAGATCAAGACGGCCTGCTCCGCCCGTTCGGAACAGGTTATTCGAAACATGCTTCTCAATTGTTCAGAACAGGAAATTCGCCGGGACGGCAACGCCACCGACCGGCCGCCGCGCGCTGAGGCCTCCTGTCGACGGGACCTCTTACGGACGTTCCGCCGGCGAACGGTCCCCTCGGCCGGAGGCTGCCAGTTCCTCCAGGACGGGAAGGTTCTCGGCGGGGGACGGCATGGCGGCCATCTCCGCTGCGACTTCCCCGGCCCTGGTCCGGACGGCGGTGTCGTCCAGGAGCCGGCGGACGCACGTTCCCACGGTGTCGGCGCTGAAGCTGGACGGGAACAGGCAGAGGCCGGCTCCACCGTCGACGACGGCCGCGGTGTTGACGAACTGGTCGGCCCCTTGGGGCACGATCAGCTGGGGCAGTCCGGCGGACAGCACGGCCAGGGTGGTGCCGCTGCCGCCGTGGTGCACGGCCAGGTCCGCCTGGCGCAGGACAGCTGCCTGCGGAACCCAGTCGAAGAGCAGGACGCTGTCGGGCACCGGGCCCAGGTCCCGGACGTCCACGGTGGGTCCCGCCGACACGATCACGTCCACGCCCAGGGGCAACAAGCCGTCGAGGGCCTGCCGGAGCACGGACGCGGTACCGAATCCCGTCCCAAGAGTCAGGTAGACCACGGCGCGCTCGCCCCGAAGGGCCCGCAGGCGGCGTACCGGTTCCGTGGGACTGTCCGGCGCATCGACGGCGACCGACCGCTGCGGGAACCGGGGGGCCGTGGTCACATGCTGCGGCCCCTGCAACGAGACGGGGTACACATCCAGGTAGGGATCGCTGCCCCCTCGGGCGAATCCCCCTGGCCAGGGCAGGCCCACCTGCTCTGTGAAACGGGACAGGCACTCGCCGATAGCGACGTCGTTCTCGTCGACGACGAGCCCGTACCCGTGACAGACGGCCCCGATCCCGCACCGATGAGCGGCCAGGGACGCCCCGAAGTTGGCGGGGTCGTGGACGACCAGATCCGGTCGCCACCCCCGCAGGAGGGGGGTGAGCTCCTCGAGGAAGATCCGGGGCAGGACCGAGCCGAAGGTCTGCGCGCGCAGGAGCGTCTCGCGCTCGCAGGTCACCGTCCGACGGTCGTAGGGCCCTTCGTTGGCCACGACGAGTCCCTCGGCAATGGTGATCCCGGCGTCGACGGCGTCCAGGCCGAACGCCCGGATGTTCTCGCAGAAGGTCTTGCCCGTCACGAAGAGGACCTCGTGCCCGGCCTCGCGGACGGCGAGCGCCGTGGGAATCAACGGGTACGCGTGCCCGTGGGCCGGCAAGCTGCTGAAGAGGAAGCGCATGGTCTGCTCAGAGTAGGACGGCACGGGATCCGGGCCTATCAGGTCGGCACCCCTGCCGACCCCTATTGAGGGCCGCCGGGCGCCGTCCTCGCTCTCAACCGGCCCAGCGGGCGGATCTCCAGCAGATCTGTCCGGTCCCCTGGCCGGGGCAGGCTGTGCCCCACATGATCCGGGCGGATCCCGGAGCGCTCAGGACGGTGCTGAACCCCGGGGTGCGTGCCAGGCGGTGCAGCCGCAGGGTCCGCAGGTCCAGCAGGTACTGGCCGGCGTCGCCGTTCCCGCTGCCGTTGCCCCACAGGACACGGCCGGGTCCGAAGGCGATGGAGTAGTTGCCCAGGGCCAGGTCGGCCGTGGTGACGTCGAGGACGTCCCGCGTGGCCGTGTTCAGGACGAACAGGTGTCCCGGGGTGTCTCTGCTCGCGTCCCATTCCTGGCCGGCGTCCGGGGAGCTGACGGTCCAGACCAGCCGCCCTTGCCCGGCCGAGAGGTTGGTCAGGGCCGCTTCCCCGTGCAGCCGACCGGAGGCCACGACCGTGTCGGAGGATCCACGGCCGTCCGAGAGCCGGTGGCGGTGGATCCGGAAGGCCCGTTCGGGGGACGTCGTCGTGGTCGCGTAGTACACGGATCCGGCGTCCACTGCGGGCAGGGCCGCGCCGCGGGCGAGCACCGTCGTGCCGCCCGTGCCGTCGGTTCGGGCCTGCAGCAGGTCGTAGCGCCAGTGGGACGGCTCGGCCGGATCCGGTCGGGAGACCAACGGGGTGTTCGCGGCCCAGTGGACGTGATCGCCCACGATGAACGGGCGGGTTTCCCCGAACACTCGCAGGATCCGGAGTCCTCCCTGGAGCACCGGGCTGTGGGAGATCTGACGGGTCGTGCCCGTGGCCGTGTCCCTGACTCTGACAGACCATTCGCAGTAGTTCAGATCAGTGCTCGGGGTCTCGACCCAGGCCAGGTGTTTCGACGTCAGGGCCGTACCGATGATCTGACGGGCCGAGCCCTTCATGGTTCCGGCGTTCTCCGTGCCGTTGCGGGCCAGGGCCTTCCACACGCCGTTGCGAACGGTCCCCAGTTCCTGTCGGCCCAGGCTCAGGGTGCCCGATGGGCCCGTCACCGGTGGTTCGCTGCGCACAGCCAGGTAGGAGCCGTCGTCCAGCAGCTGTTCGGGACCGGTCGCCGTCCCGTTCGGTCCCTGGACCTTGATGGTGCTCTGGCCGCGCAGGGCCGAGGCCGCCGCCGGTCGCGCCGCTGCCACTGTCAAACGCCGGACGCGGGAGGCCCGGGGCACGGAGGGAAGCGTGCTCGCCGACGGTTCCGTGACCGGGGAGGGAAGCGTGGACAGGAGGGGAGTCCCCGTGGAGGCCGGGTCGGAGGGCCGGAGTTCCCCGGCGGTCGGGGCCCTCCGGTCGCAGGAGGCTGTGGACAGGGCCAGGACGGCGGCCAGGCAGGCCGTGCCCACGGCGGAAAGGTGCCGGGGACGGCCTGCCGGTGAGGGACGATCCGTCACCATGTCATGCCGTTCGACTGCAGGAAATTCTTGGTGAAAGCCGTGGGGGTGCCGGTGAAGTAGGGCCGGGGGTTGGACCAACCGACCGCCGAGGATCTGGCGAGCGGGTCCACGAAATGCGCGACGGCCCCGCTCCCGGAATATCCCCTGACGACGAGCCAGTGTCCGATCGTCTGGTTGACGGGATGGCCGTTGTAATGTTTGTTTCCTCGCATCTCGACGGCGTCCACGGCGAACGGGCGTCGTCTGTCGATGTTCCAGGCGAGGGCCTTCTTGAATTCGGCGGGGGTCGGTGAGGCCTTGTCGACGTACCAGCCCTTGTTGCTGCCGGAGATCCACCTGTTGAGAGTGACCTTCATCCGGCCGGCGGACCACGGGGTCGCTCTCCGGGCGTCGGTGTTGAGGTAGGGGGAGCGGGCGAGGTTGGTCTGGCTGAGCCTCCTGCCGTCCCAGGCGCTCTTCTTCTTGGTGCCCCGCACGTATTCAATGATCGAGTAGGCGGCGGCCGGTCCGCAGTAATAACTGCGGACCTGGGCGTGATGCGCCACTCCGCGGACCCGTCGGACGGCGGTGAAGCCCTGGGTGGAGACGTCTGTGCTGTTCCCGGGGTTGGTGTTCCCGGAGGCGGCTTTGAGCTGGGCCAGCTCGTGGAAGGTCGCGGCGACCCCGTCCCGGCCGAGGACCTCGCGTCCGAATCGGTCCTCGTAGTGCCGCATTTCCTCCTTCAGACGGCCATCGCCGACCTCACCCTCCTGCCATTTTTCGTACACCGTGCTCAGGGTGAGTTTCGATTGCGCCTGTGCTCGCTGTTCGGAGGTTCCCTGGGGCACGGTCCCCGGCGAACTGACGTCTCCCCCCGTGCTGCCGCCCGGAAGGTCACTGACTGGTCCTGTTATTTTCTCCCGGAGGGGGCCGGTGGCCTTCCGGTCCGTCCCCGGGAGCAGATCGGCACGGGACACGACCATTTCGGACAGGAAAGCGCCCGAAACTCCGACGGCTAGGACGAACGACAGGACCCTGAAACGCACTGCCTCTCCCGGACGATGTCTGTGAAATGCCGAGCCGGCCTCGGCACGTCGCCGCACCGAAAGCCGGCATTATTCGAAAGGCCCCTGACGGGGCCACGAGTTCGACAACGTTCGCACACGTACCGTGGGCAGTCAACGAAAGCCGGGGGAGGGCAACTCAGGGTCTGGGACCGGACACTGTCCGTCTGTCCTCCTTATCTCCCGGAGGGAAGTCCTCATAACGATCGCAGGGCTGTCCCGGCAAACACACGGTCATCTCACAGAGCCGCGTGGAAAAGCCGCTCCGCTCCGACCGTGACATGAAGTGCACGGATCGGAGCGGAGCGGCGGGGGAGGAACGGGGTCACCCCAGAGGCCGGAGCTCGAACAGGTGGGCCCGCCAGGGCGGCACGTCCAAATACAGGCCGTGGTCGGTCAGGTCTTCCCCGGACCGCTCGTAGCGGTAACCGTCCAGGCGGTCCTCCAGGACGAAGGTGTGGCCCTCCATCCGGTCGAACAGCACGGGCACGTAGCACTGCGCGGGATGCGGCGAATAGTTCACGGCGACCAGAAAACGTTCGCCGGTGCCCCCCTCCCACGAGAAGGCGACGAAGTCCTCGTGCGTGGCGTTGCCCTCCCAGGCCGGCAGCGTCTCCAACAGCTGCCAGCACCCCGTGAGCAGGGGCTCGCTCGCCGCGCACGCCAGCAACCTGTCGTAGAACCGGCGGACCTCCTCCTTGACCCTCTCCTCCGGGGCGCGATCCAGGTGGGGCGACACCCGGATCTCACGGCCGATGTTCTGCCCCTGGTGGACGAAACGCAGCCCCGGGCAGGTGAAGGTCAGGGTCGCCGCGGCCCGGTGCTGATCCCAATCGAACACGGACGCGGCCCGGGGCTCGTCGTGGTTCTCCAGGAACCGGGCCGAGCGGGCCTGGTAAACCGGGTCGGCCAGGAAATGCCCCCGCACCGTCCGCGCGTCGCCCGTGAGCAGGCGGTCGTACAGGGTCTTGTCGTACGTGTAGTCGAAACCGAGCTGCTGCAACTGCCACTCGCGGTCCCAGTAGACCTCTGCCATGAACACGAAGCCCGGCACCTGGGCGCGCACCGCGGGCAGAGCCTCCTCCCAGAAGTTCCCCGGGTCCCTGCCCCAGGTGCGCTCGAACACGTCGGGCAGCACGAGCATCGCCATGTCGCACCGGACGCCGTCACAGCGCTGGGCGATGCCGCGCAGTTCCTCGATCCGGGCGGCCCGCAGGACCGGGTTCGAATAGTCCAGTTGCAGAGTGTCGGGCCACCCGTCGAAGTACGGGTCACGGCCGTGGGCGAGAATCCTCTCCCCGGCCCCCGTCCTGCATCTCGCCCAGTTCTGGGGCGTCCGTTCCCGGTCCTCCTGGCTTCCGGCGATGTAGAAGTCAGGGTTCTCCATGACCCAGGGGTGGTCCGGGGCCGTGTGGTTGGGTACGAAATCGAGCATCAGTTTCATGCCGCGGCTGTTCAGCCTCCCCCGCAGACGTTCGAGCGCAGCGTCTCCCCCGAGCCGTTCGTGCACCGTGTACCAGGTGACGGCGAAACAGGACCCCGGGATGTCGTCGTCGGTCAGATCCGGGAGGGTCCGTTCGAACTCCGAACGCCATCCGGGGGAGGTCCGCGAGATCCTCCGACCGGTCTCGCCGGTCTGCCAGACACCCAACAGGTACAGCCAGGTGTAGCCGGCTCCCGCCAGGGCGTCGAGCTCGGGGTCGGGGATGTCGTCGAGGGTCGCCGGTCTGCCCAGGCAGCGGCTCAGCTGCGTCATCCGGACCCGGGCGTTCATCTGGTACAGCACGGGGTACGGTCCGCTGTCCGTCCCCGGGACGCTGCGGGCGGGTACCGGAACGGTG
Organism: Actinomycetota bacterium; assembly: GCA_030837505.1. Taxonomy (GTDB): domain Bacteria; phylum Actinomycetota; class Actinomycetes; order Actinomycetales; family Kineosporiaceae; genus JAUPKJ01. Next base: position 11,117 of record JAUPKJ010000150.1, on the reverse strand, counting down.
GTCGTCGATTCCTGCAAACGCACGGTGATCACCTCGGGAGGGGGAAGTGGGGGGAAGGGAGCGGGGGCGGCGGACAGGGCGCGTCGTCCGGCGGCCCGCCGGGGTGTTGGATCGGAACAGCCGGACTCCGTTCGGTGCGTCTCTCGCTCAGAGTCGCGATGTGATCGATCACCAGGGCCGTCCACCCCGTCTGGTGGGCTGCCCCCAGGCCCGCCCCCGTGTCCGCGTGGAAGTACTCGTGGAAGGGGATGCGGTCGCGCCAGGACGGGGGCATCCGGTGCCAGTCTGGTCCGGTGACGGGGCGGACGCCGTCCGTCCCCGGCAGGAAGGTGGACACCAGTCTGCGGCTGATCTCGTCCGCCCGTTCGTTCAGGTCGAGGATCTCGACCTGCCCGTCCGGGCGTCGGACCCTCACCGTGGGCTCCCAGGCGGCGTAATGACGGAGGGACTCCACGAGCAGATGATTGACGGGGAACCAGACCGGACCCCGCCAGTTGGAGTTCCCCCCGAACATCCCGGAGCGTGACTCGGCGGGTTCGTACCCCACCTCCGCGGACCGTCCCCCTCCGAGGTCCAGGGCGAACGGGTGGGCGGCATGTTCCTTGGACAGCGACCGGATCCCGGTGGGGCCCAGGAACTGTTCCTCGTCGAAGACCCGTTCCAGGACCCGTGTCAGACGGTCGTAGCGCACGACGGCCAGCAGATGGGAGTCCTCGCACCCCTCCGGACGCAGGGAGTTCTCGTCCCCGACCACGGCCTCGGCGCAGGCCGGGCGTTCGGAAAGGAACTGTCGCAGGTGGGCCAGGAAGCCCGGAGCACCACGGATCAGTTCGCCCGGCAGCCGTCTGACCGAGAACACCGGCAGCAGGCCCGCCATCGATCGGACCCTCAGCTGGGTGACCGTGCCCTCCACGCGCAGGGCGTCGTAGTAGAACCCGTCGTCGTGGTTCCACAGGCAGCTGTCCTGCAGGGCCGTGGCGATGTAGGCGAAGTGTTCGAGGAACTTGATCGCCAGATCCTCGTAGGAGTCGTTCTCCGGCCGGGAGGCCAGTAGCAGGGACATCTCCAGCAGGTCCAGGCAGAACATGGCCATCCACGCAGTGGCGTCCGACTGTTCGAGCTGGACGCCGTCGGGCAGCCTGGAGCGGTCGATGGGGCCGATGTTGTCCATTCCGAGGAAACCGCCCTCGAAGAGGTTGTTCTCCTCGGCGTCCTTGCGGTTCACCCACCAGGTGAAGTTCAGCAGCAGCTTGTGCAGGGCCTTCTCCAGGAACGTCCAGTCCTTCCCGCCGTCGAGCCGGAAGACGCGCAGGGCGGCCCAGGCGTGCACGGGCGGGTTGACGTCGCCGAAGTTCCATTCGTAGGCGGGGATCTGCCCGTCGGGATGTTGGTATCGCTCGTCGAGCATCAGCAGCAGCTGTTGTTTGGCGAACCCGGGATCGAACCGGGCGAACGCGACCGTGTGGAACGCCAGGTCCCACGCGGCGAACCACGGGTACTCCCAGGAGTCCGGCATGGAGATGACGTCGTGCGCCCGCACATGCTTCCATCCGGCGTTTCGCCCCGACCGGCGCTGCGACGCCGGTGGGACAGTCGCGCTGTCGCCGTCCAGCCACGTGGTGACGTCGTAGGGGTAGAACTGTTTGCACCAGATCAGGCCGGCGATCGCCTGACGGTGCACCAGCCGCTCCTGGTCGGTCGCACCGGAGGGCAGCAGCGCGTCGTGGTACTCGTCGGCCTCCGCCCTGCGGTCGCGCAGCACGGCCAGGGCGTCCTCGCCGACCCCGGCGCCCGTGCGGGACAGGCGCAGCACGATCTCGGCGCTGCCCCGCCCCTCCAGGTCGAACCGGTACCACAGGGCCGACTTCGTGCCGGTCAGGTCGGGGTTGACGGTCGCAGCCCCCCGGGTGACATGATCGTTGATCCCGTCCTTGGGACAGGCCGGACTCAACGCCGGATCGACGTGCCACAGCCGGGCGGCGTTCGACTCGTTGTCGCAGAACAACGGGGTCGGCCCGTCCCCACCCGGCGTTCCGGCCCCGCCCTGCGTTCCCTCCGCCGCCCCCGAACCCGTCGCCGTCAGGACCATCGACCCCAGTTCCGGGTGCTCGGCGACGATCCGGCCTCGGTCCCACCGCAGCGACGGCATCGCAGTGCCGTCCCAGGACCACGTGTTGCGGAACCACAGGGTCGGCAGAAGGTGCACGGTCGCGCCGTGCACCGACATGTTCTCGGCACGGATGCGCACGACGATGTCGTCGACGTCGGCCTTGGCGATCTGCACGGTGACATCCGCCCAGCGCCCGCTGCCGTCCACGCCGTCCGGTTCGGGTTCGAAGACCCCGGTATCGAGCAGTTCGAACTCGCCCGGCTCCTTGTCCTGGCCCCGGGGGCAGGAGGAGAGCTGCTCATACGGGTACTCGTCCAGGGGGTAGGCGTACTTCCCTTCGAGCCACGAGTGGCTGGGGACGGCGTCCGTGTACCACCAGTGCTCCTTGACGTCCTCCCCGTGATTGCCCTCGGGGCCCGTGTGCCCGAACATCCGTTCCTTCAGGATCGGGTCCTTGCCGTTCCACAGGGCCAACGCCAGGCACAGCCTCTGCGAGGAGTCGCAGATCCCGGCCAGGCCGTCCTCGTTCCAGCGGTAGGCCCGGGACCGCGCGTGGTCGTGGGGCAGGTACGTCCAGGCCTGGCCGTCGCCGCTGTAGTCCTCCCGGACCGTGCCCCAGGCCCGTTCGGCCAGGTACGGTCCCCACGCGGACCAGTCGTGGGAGCTGTCCTGCGGACAACTGCTCATGTCGGCCAGACGTCGGTGTTCACGGGTGTCAGCACGCACGTTCATCGAGTCCTTTTCCTGTTCCGTCGCCGTCCACGGCGGCACAGCCCTACATCGACCGTCGTCCGAGGGCCTTGAGCCGTCCGAGGGCCTTGAGCCGGTCAGGGGCCTTGAGCCGGTCAGGGGAAAAGGATCATGGCCGGTGCCTCCCCGCTTCCCCGGCTTCTTCACCACTGTGGTGACATCTACCCACTTCCGGGGAGCAGACTGCCATTTCCTGAAGGAAAATCACCGGAACGATTGCGTCGAAGTACCTGTCCCTGCGTATCGTTTTGAAACGCGACTCGAAGCCCGACCGAAACGTGCCCGGCCGGGCCGAGTGCTGCAGCATCTCACTGTCTCGAATGAATGGAGACCTGAAAATGGCAGCCCGCAAGGCCCTGGCGTGTCTGGCTGCGTTCGCCGCGGTCGGCACAGCGCTCATCGTTCTGCCGAGCACAGCGTCCGCAGCCCTCCCCGACTGCATCAAGTCGATCCATCTGAAGACCGACGCCATCGTCCCCGCGTCTTCCTCCGGTCTGATCGACTGCGTCATGTCCAAAGGTGCGGACAACATTGCCGTGGTTGCCCTCCAGGCCTCCCTGGTCTACTGCAACGGGGAGAACATCACGGTCGACGGCGTTTTCGGAACCCCGACGGAAGCCGCCCTCAAACGCGTCCAGAAGAAGGCCGGCGTGAGCGCCGACGGCATCTACAACCCCAAGACCCGCAAGGCCATCCTGCACAACACCGAGGACGGTTACTGCATTCGCATCACCTGAACCTGAACCGTCGCCGTCCGACGATCCGGCCCCGGGCCGTGGCCTTCGCCACCTCTTCGAATCCGGGTCGCAGGCGGGTCGGAAGTTGCCGTTGCCGTACCGGCCAGGTCGAGGTCCCAATTCTCCGATGGTGAGGGTTCCTGCACCTCTCATCCGGAAGACCTCGACCTGGCCGACTCTTTCTCCCGACAGGCCGAGGTCGCCGAGCGGCCCCGGGGGACAAAAAAGACGATTGGGCGGATGAGGCTCCGGTGGGGTTCGTGGACGGCCTGCACATGCGTCTGTGATCAGTGAGCCGGGCCGGGAAACACCTCATGAGTCAAGGCCTGTACCAGGAGGGGGTACCGTTCGCTGTCTCTCGGGGCCGACAACGGCATGATCGACGTACGGCACACCGCTTTCGGGTGCCCAGCCGGCGTCGGTGCGCAGCCGGTCACAGGGTGAGCTGGATCACCGTTTCGCCGGGGCGTCGAGAGCGGCACGATAGGCAATCACGTGGGTCTTTGGGGAAGATCCGGTTCTTGGGTCAAACCAGACCCTTGATCAGGGACCCCACGCTTCCTTCTTCTGACACGCCGACACGGCCCGTGAACTGCAAAAAATCACCCAGAGCGGTCGGGCGACCACACATCTTACCGAGAAAACCGCGGCGTGGGACCCTTACACAACAAACCCCTCACATCAGCAGTATTTCCATACTATCCGGGATCAAACGTCCTCTCAGATCATTTCATTGAGTGTGCGATTAGTTTGACACTTCCACACCGCTGCTCATACCCTGCCGCTGACGCCGCTGACGTGATGATTGGGAGGGGGCAATTCTACTACCACTCCCAATCCGAGCCGACGCAGCAATCGATCTTCCGGGACGCCAGGAACGACGGAAACAAAGCCTACATGGTGGCCAATTTTCAGAGCTATAACCAGATCTGCCCGCCCCGCCTTCCTGCCTGCTACTACGGCTGGCAGCGCATCTATGCCAAGGACACGGCCCGCTACGACCATAACGCCGGCGTCCTGATGATCTATCTGACGGACTCCCGTCGAGGTGTGCGCTGGCGAGACATTGCGAACGTCTGCAGTGATAGGGCTTGGGCTCCCGATGAATGCGCGAGCTCGAGCAGGGTCTACCCCTGACAGAAGTGAGGTAGGGCTGCGTCGGGGCTCGGCGGGTGGTCCAAGGTCCTCGCCCGATAGTTCAGTGAGTGAATGAAGGTGAGGGAACTGATGGACGCCTCTGATGAGCCCCGCGCAGTCACACCGCGTGTCGTCGTGGATCGGGTGACGCATCGCTACCGCGGTGGGACGGTCGCACTGGACGACGTCAAAGCGCAGTGGCCACACGGCACGATCGCGCTGCTGGGACCGAACGGCGCGGGCAAAAGCACCCTGTTGCGCATCTTGGTGGGTGATCTGACGGCGACCTCCGGGAGGATTGCCTTCCCCACCGGGGTCGGTGGCCACGATGATGAGGGCGGCCGGAGCGGGCTCGGGTACCTCCCGCAAAAGGCGAGCTGGCCGGGCCACTTTTCGGTGGAGGAGTTCGCGTTCTACTTCTGTTGGGTGCATGGGGTGCCCAAGAGGCAGCGTGCGTCGCGGACCGCTGAGGTGATCGAGGCCGTCGATCTGGGCCGGCACGCGAAGGTCAAGCTCGCAGCCCTGTCCGGGGGCCAGCATCGGCGGGCCATGCTCACCCAGGCTCTCGTCGGCGACCCTGCGGTCCTGGTACTGGACGAACCGACCGCCGGTTTCGACCCGGGGCAACGGATCCTCTTCCGGGAACTCGTCGGTCGGCTCGGGACGGACCGGACGATCATCCTTTCGACACACTTGATCGAGGACGTCGAGTCCTTGGCGACCTGGGTCACTGTCCTCGACCAGGGGACCGTGGCCTTCGATGGTGCCATCACGGAGTTCGCCCCCCTGGGCGAAGGGACACGGTCGGGGTCGTCTCTCTTGGAGAAGGCGTATCTCAACGTGCTCGGGGTCAGGTCATGACCCCGGTAACGGCAGCAGACACCCCGGACATCCGTCAGCGGACGACAGGTCTGGGCGGGGTGTGGCGCGTGGCGCTGCGTCGATCCGCCGGCCTGTACGTCCTGCCTCTGATGCTGGTGTTGGAGGCCATCAATGCGTTGAGCCGCGACCGGGATTGGGCGACGGAGTTCAGCGGAACGCTCAACTGGAGTGGCAGCGCCCTGATCCTCGCCGCGCCGCTGATCGCCGGTGCGGCCGCGGCGGAATCGGTGACCCTGCGCCGTCATGGTGCGGCGGAGCTGCTCGGTGTGCCGCAGGCCCGGCGGCAGAGGTTCCACGCGATGCGGGTGGCCGCGACGGCCCTCTGGTGCACACTGGGTCACCTTCTCGGGACCGGCCTCTGCCTGGGTTTCTATCTGGCCGACCACGGCTGGAGCCTGGCCCAGGCGCCCGATCCCACTCTCGTCCCCGTCCTGCCCAGCCTGGCTCTGATCTGGACCGCGACCGCCTTGGGCTCACTGGTCGGCTGGGCACGGCCCGAAATGCTGACCCCTCTGCTCGTGGCCGCGGGCTTCTACGCCGTCTGGCTGCTGCTCGTCCTCAACGGCGGGGAACACCTTGCGATGACCAGTGGCACGGCAGCCACGCCGATCGGTTTCCGAGTACGTTCCAGCCTGATCGCCTGGCAGGTGATCTGGTTCGGGTCCCTGGCTTTCGCCGGCACCGTGTGGCATGTCCGGCCCAGGGGGCCGGCGAGGACCGCCATCGCCTCGATGACCGTCCTCCTGGTTCTCGGCAGCGGTTCCGTGTTGTGGTCGCTCGACTCGGATGTCTCCGAACCCGACCCCGGAGCGCGGGCGCGGTGGATCTGCCAGGGGGAACGGCCCCAGGTGTGCGTCACGTCGGAATTCGCGGCGCAGTTGAGCTCCTTCGATCAGGCCGTACGTCCTGTAGCCATTGCCCTGGCACGTCTGGGGAAGGACGCACCACTCCGGGTCGAACAGCGCATCGACCAGCAGTACCAGACACCCCGAGCGATGCCGGTCGCCTTGACGGCACGGCGGGACACCGAGCTGCAGCAGGTGACTTACAACGCCCTGCTCTGGGCCAGCGGGTGCGACGACACGAAGTTGGACCTCGACACGGAGGCCTGGCTCAACACCGAGATCAAGCTGGCTGGTTGGCTGACCGGGGAGTATGCGGGCGACGCTGCGGGTGCGGAGGAAGTCCGCACGGCGGGTCCTGAGCAGGCTCGACGATGGCTGGACCAGATGCGGAGCTGCTCGTGAGCAGCGACGACAGTGGGCCCGGCCGCAGGATCGCCGGCGTCCACGCGTGGACGATCGGGATGCTGTTCGCGCGCAGCCGAGGAGCGCGCAATCTCCTCCTGATCGTTGCGCTGGGGATCGTCCTCGGAGCAGTAGCGCCTCGCGGGTGGGTCGAGCTTCCGTTGCGGCAACAAGTTGTTGTCGTCCTGCAGCCTCTGGTGTGCGGCCTCTTCGGGATCATGCTGGGGGTGCTGACCCAGGCCCCCGGCAGCGGGATGGAACCCCGCCGATCCGGTCGCCTGGCGGTTGCGCGGGCGACGTGGCTGCTGCTGGTGATACTCCTGCTGGAGCTGCTGCTGGTGGCCACCCTCTACGGGGGGAGCGGCGAAGGCGTGGTGGTCTCCCTGCGGGCGATCGCGGTCACCGGGGGGTTGACCTTGTTGGTCGCCCGGTACCTCCCCCCGGTGGTCTCGTGGGCTCCGGCCTTCGGCTTCCTCATGGTCAGTGCGCTGTACGGCACTCGGGATGCCTTCGCCACCCCCAAGCCGTGGGCATTGCTGCAGCAGTACCCCGATGACGTCCCGGCCGCGGTGGTTGCCATCGTGCTCGTGACCGCGGGTGCTGTCTCGTACGTCCGCGCCGGCGGCTCCCGGTGAGGCTGATCCACGCCGGGGGCTCCGGTCGGCCGTCACCGCGGGGGAGACGCCGTCGCGAGCCAGGTTCGCAGACGGGTTGCGGTGTCGTCGGTGAGCAGGGTGGACGCCTGGTGGGCGAGGTCGTTCAGGTCGGCCAGTTCGTGCGCGGTCACGTGGAGGGCGGGGCCTCCAGTCGGTTGCGGAGAACACCGGTTGATGAGCAGGTGTACGGATCCTCGCTCACGGCACGTGGTAAAGGCTGCGAACACGGTCACGCATCTGCTCGGTACTGAGTTCCCCACGAGCCCAGAAACTCATGATCATTTCGACTTCCGGAGCAGCAGTCCGCCCTTCGGCCCGTACGGAGGCCGTCGCGCGCTCCAGCGCGGTAGCGCGTTGGACGGTCAGTTCTTCGACAACGGCCACGGGGATCATGACGGTTCGGGTCCTGATTAGGGAGCCTGCCGCGACCAAGGCACGGTTTTTCCGTTTATCCCGGACGGTCACGGTCTCATCTCCCGACGGGCCAAGGTCTCGATCCGTACCTGTGAAATGTATCCGGACCTGCTGGCCTCCGCCGTGACGAGCGCACCACCCCGGCTCGGAACGCACCGACCTGCGACGGGAGCACCGACCTGACGCAGGCTGCCGGGTGCCTCCGAGCGCTCGCGGAGCGGGACCGTTCGGCCGGTGGTGTTGGATGTCGGGCATGTCTGAGATCGACTGCACTTTCACGTTCGACCGGGTGGCGGCGTTCCGCAGCGCGCGTGCCCTTCGCCTGGACGGTGTGGTGGCGCGACGGCCCGGCGTCGCGACGCAGCTGTTCTGTGTCTTGGCCTGTCCCCGAACCTTCCAGGTCGGAGTGCGACAGCGGGTTCAGTCCACGGCCTTCGGCGGCTCGGTCACCGTCGGGGGAAGGGCCTCGGGGTTCGCCTGGGACCCGCGCTGCGTCATCGAAACCCACGGGAACCTTCTCGTGGTCACCGGACCGTCCCCGGCCCGCTGGGGCTTCACCGTCCCCCTCGGCGTCCTGCCCCAGGGCGCCGTCGAGACGATCCGCGGTTGGATCCGCGACGCGCTTCCCGGCGCCACGGTCCCCGTCCCCGACAGGACGCCCGGGTCGCTCCTCCTGGGTCTTCCTTCCCCTTCGGAACGTTCCCGTCGAACAGCTCGATCAGGTGATCGCTGCGGCCGAGGCCTGCGGTGCCACGGTGATCCTGAAGGAACCCGCTCTGCTCGAAACGGACAGGGAGTCCCGCCCCCAACGACGAGTCGTCTCATGATGCAAGACAGATGTTCCGTATCGTGAGACTTCCCGAGTAGGCTCCTGCACAGCCCACCGGAGGAGGCCAGCGTGGCCACGAGACCTGTTCGGTACACCCACGGCCAGGACGAGACGGTGCTGCAGTCCTATCGGTGGCGCAACGCCGACAATTCCGCCGCGTACCTGCTGGGGCATCTGGAACCGGGAATGTCCCTGCTCGACGTCGGCTGCGGGCCGGGAAGCCTCACGGCCGATCTGGCGTCCCGGGTGGCCCCGGGGCATGTGACCGCCCTGGACCCCTCCCCGGAGGTCCTGGCCAAGGCTCAGACCCTGGCCGAGGAACAAGGCGTGCGCAACGTCGAGTTCCGAACGGGGGACGTGTCTGGCCTGGACCTGCCCGACGACGGCTTCGACGTCGTCCATGCCCACCAGTTGCTGCACCATCTGACGGACCCGGTCGCTGCCCTGCGCGAGATGCGCAGGGTCTGCCGCCCCGGTGGGATCGTGGCAGCCCGGGACGGCGACTTCGCCGGGAACCACTGGTACCCCGACATCCCCGAGCTCGACGAATGGCTGAGCCTGTGCCGCCGGGCGATCCGGGACAACGGCGGAGAGCCGGACGCCGGACGGCGCCTGCTGTCCTGGGCCCGGGCCGCGGGTTTCACCGATATCACCGCGACCGCGAGCCTGTGGTGCCACACCACGGCCGATGACAAGACCCGCTGGGCAACCACCTGGGCCGGAAGGCTCGAACAGGCCGACCTGGGCCGACAGATCGTGGACTCCGGCTGGGCCGACCCCGACGACCTGCACCGCCTGGCCGACGGCTGGCGGGCCTGGGCCGCCCACCCCGACGCCTGGTTCGCCGTCCCCAGCGGCGAAATCCTCTGCCGCGCCTGATCCGGTGTCCTTCGTGTTCTCGACCACGTTGCCGTTGCACGCGCCTTCGCGTCTGGCCTACCGTCGGTGAGTGGTGACGATCCGGGCAGCGGCTGTGCCGGATCTCCCGGCGGTCCTTGACCTGTGGTCCGAAGAGACCCCCGACGGGCTCAGAACCCCCGACGCCCTCCCGGACCTGCAACAGCTGTTGTTCCACGATCCAGGAGCGCTGATCCTGGCCTGGGACGGCGAACACCTGATCGGCACTGTCATCGCAGGCTGGGACGGATGGCGGGGACACCTGTACCGACTGCACGTGACCGAGAACCGACGACACGAGGGCATCGGACGGGCCCTCGTCGAAGACGCCCAGACCCATCTGCGCGACCTCGGAGCCCACCGAGCCGACGCCGTCGTTCTCGACACCAACGAGCCCGCCCACCGGCTCTGGAACACCTGCGGCTACGAACTCGGCCCCCGCTGGACCCGCAGGGTCCGTACCCTCCACGGCCCCTGCGAGCGCGCCGGTGACCCCGGGCGGGGTGGGTCATCGGAGCCGGAGTCCTCAGGTGTCACGGGCAGTGATCAGGCGTGGTCGGGTGGTGCGGGGCGTGTGAGACTCGGGCTGCGCACCGGGACGGCCGAAGACCACCGGGGGGTCCAGGAGACCCTCGGGGGCCCACCGGAAGCCCGGGGCCGAGCCGAAGGTACGTCGAACGACAGGACGATGGGGAACGGATGAACGACCGTGAGAAACGCATAGCGCTGCTGATCGACGCCGACAACGCGCCCGCTTCGAAGATCGACGAGATCCTCGGGGAGGTGGCCCGGCACGGCACGGCCAACGTCCGCCGGGCGTACGGCAATTGGAAGAGCCCCCATCTCAAACAGTGGGAAGCCGTGCTCCACTCGCACGCGATCCGGCCCATCCAGCAGTTCGCCTACAGCAGCGGCAAGAACGCCTCCGACATGGCCATGGTCATCGACGGCATGGACCTGTTGTACGCGCGTTCCCTCGACGCCTTCGCGATCGTCTCCAGCGACGCCGACTTCACCCCCCTGGTCATGCGGATCCTCACCGACGGCCTGAAGGTCTACGGCTTCGGCGAGAGGAAGACCCCCGAACCGTTCGTCAACGCCTGTTCCCAGTTCACCTACGTCGAAGGGCTCGGACAGGTCGAGGACACCGGGGACGCCGGGAACCAACCCGAGGCCGCCGGCCTCGGACGGATCCCCCCGAAACAGCTGAGAGGGGACACCCGGCTCGTACGGATGCTCCGCACCGCTGTCGAGGCCGCGGCCGGGGACACCGGATGGGCACACCTGGGGCAGGTGGGCAACCAGATCGGCAACCAGGCGTCCTTCGACCCGCGCAACTACGGGTACCGCAAACTCAGCGATCTCGTGGAAGCCACAGAACTGTTCGAGATCCGACGCGAGAACCAGATCGTGATGGTCCGCGACAAACGGGCGACCTGACCGACCCCGCTCGAACGG
>JAUPKJ010000149.1 GCA_030837505.1 Actinomycetota bacterium | reverse complement strand
AGCCGCCCCTCGGACAAGGGATACCCACAACGCAGCCCCGTCATTTCCTCTCGGGGAACTCAGGTCTCCCCACGCAGGTCAGACGAAGATCCTGAGCCCGCCCCAGACGAAAGACGCGGGACCCCGGCTGAAAGACGGCAGACAGGACCACCCGCCGAAGGAGGTGGTGCAGTGTCCAGAGGCGACAAGAAGGAGTGCGCTCAGGGCGGGCGACGTTCAGAAAGGACGACGTCGCGTCACTGCCCGGCCAGGGGACCGAAGGACATTCACGCGAGGCGCTCGCGCCCCCACGACCCGGAATCCCGCGGACTCCCGCAGTGCCGGACTGGCCGTGTACACAGCGACCGCCACCTGACGGTCGTGGTCTCCTCCCGGATCCGTGTCAGCTCCGTGTCGGGATGCGTCGCCCTGGTGTCGGGGCGGTGTCAGGCGGTGCCCGCACCGTAGGACCCATGACAACTGACTTGGTGATCGAGGCCGAGGGCCTCGTGAAACGGTTCGGGGCGACGACGGCTCTGCGCGGCGTCGACCTCGCCATCCCCCGCGGGACCGTGCTCGGGGTCCTCGGACCCAACGGTGCCGGCAAGACCACTGCCGTACGGATCCTGTCCACTCTCCTGGTCCCGGACGCTGGTTCCGCACGGATCGCCGGGTACGACGTCGTACGCGAGGCCGACAGGGTCCGCGAGACCATCGGCCTGACCGGCCAGTACGCCTCGGTCGACGAGGACCTGACCGGCCGGCAGAACCTGGAACTGTTCGGAACACTGCTGGACCTGGGCCGTTCCGACGCCCGCCGCCGGGCCGCGGAACTGCTGGAGTGGTTCCAGCTCGCCGAGGCCGCCGACCTTCGCGGACGTCAATCCCCTGAGGCACCTCGTGAGGGCGATGCGCGGCCTGCTCCGGGGTACGCCGGTGGGCGATCACGTGTGGTGGACCCTCGTCTGCTCCGAGCGCAGCGCCGACCGCGCCCGTCCCAGGAGTTCCCTCGCCTGCACGATGTCAACGCTCACCTCGTCCGCGGGCACCCGGTAGCCACCGGACACGGCGCGGACCGGCAGACCCGGACGGCGCGCCCTGGACACAAGGACCTGCACGGCACCGGCGGGGGTTCCGTCATGTCCGGGCCCTGAGGTGAAGGTGTCCCCGGCCACGGCCCGGCGGAGCCCGTCGGGGTCGATCCGCTCGCCCATGGCGGGCAGACCGCGCAGGGGGGTGACGCGGAGGTCGTCCCGGTCAAGTCCTGCGGCCGGTTCCCCCAGGTACCCGTGGTGGGTACAGGTGAGGCTCCGCTCCGGCGAGGAGACTGCAAGGTCACACCCCCACCTGATCGAGGTTCGACCGCCGTGGTGACGCGGCGGAGGGACCGAAGGGGCGGCCGGTTCCCGATCACCCCCAGACCGGGCCGGGCCGGGCCGGACCGCAGCCTGCCCGCCGGGGTGATCGAGGTTTGACCACCGGGGCGACGCGGCGGGGTGGCCGTGAGGGCGGTGGGTTCTCGATCATGCGGACCTGAAACGCACCGCCACCGCAACCGGGGGGCCGGTGGGAGCGGGGGCGCTCCGGCGCGTGAGCGTGTCCTGCGGGAGGACTGCGAGCAGGAACAGGGAGTCCTGGGACGCCGGTTCGAGGGCCTGGTCGAGGGCCTGGTCGAGGGCCTGGTCGAGGACCTGCGGGAGCGGTTCGCGCGCGCCGCGCGGGTCCTCACCGAAGCCACGGTGATCGACATCCCGGCGTCCACGATCGGGCAGTTCAACGCCCTGGGTCTGTCGGGGGCGATGCCGGGGTTCTGCACCCTGGAGGGCACCGTGTTCCCGCCCGACGCCGGAGCCGCCCGCGCACTGAAGGACTCCCTGCCTCTGGCGTGGGCGCAGCAGGCCATGGTCCGGGCCACGGCCCTGGCCCGCGAGGCGGCCGCCGCGGGCTCGCTCGACCCCGCCCAGGCCCACGAACTACGGGGCCTGGTGGAGGACCTCCAGGCCGGCCTGGGGGAGGTCCTCGCGGCCGCCACCGGCGACGTCGGTGACACCGGTTACGTGACCCGGGCGTGGGTCGAGGACCTGCAACGCTCCGGCCGCGACCGACACACCTTCCCCGGACCTCGACCTCACCGGCGCCACGAACAACCCTGACCGCCGGCTGGGACCCCGTCGCGGGCCTGCTCACCGCCGCCGGAAGAGACCGCGCCACCGCCCAGGCCTTCTTCCTGGCCGACCAGACCGCCCACATCACCGAAGTCCACCGGGCCTTCGGATTCGATTTCCTGAACGTTCCCGGGAGAGCGGACCGGAACAAGTACCTGCCCGGGGTCCAAGAAAAGGCTGGACCTTCCCGCCGAGCCCACGACCACGCCCTGATCTGCTGCCCGGAGAGGTATTGCCGACAGCGTCCCACGAGAGCCGTCAGACGCCGGACAGGCCCAGGTACCAGTCGCCGATGGGGCCTCCGGCCACGAGGCCGACCCAGGTGCCGACGATCATGTAGGGGCCGTAGGGGATCTCGGTCTTGAGGTTGCCCTTGCCCAGCAGGAGGACCACGGCACCGCCCAGGCCGCCCAGGACGAAGGCGGTGAAAGCCCCTACGGCCAGGCAGTCCCAGCCCTGCCAGGCGAGCGCCAGGCCCAGCAGGCCCGAGAGGCGCACGTCGCCGTAGCCCATGCCGCGGGGGTGGATCAGGCGCAGGGAGAAGTAGAGCAGCCACAGGGCGAGCCCTCCGACGACGGCGCGCAGCGCGGCGTCCAGGGGCTCGGGGGCCCCGACGGCGGCCAGGCCCAGGAGGGCTGCCGTCACCGCGTAGGAGGGGGTGACGATGCGGGCCGGCAGGAGGAACGTGTCGAGGTCGATGATCGCCAGGGTGATCGAGATCGAGGCCAGGTACAGGAAGGCCGGCAGTTCCCACGAGGGGCCGAGCCAGGCCGCCACGCCCGCGAAGGCTCCGGCGGTCAGGAGTTCGACGAGCGGGTAGCGCGCGGGGATCGGTTCGCCGCAGCAGCGGGCCCTTCCGCGCAGCAACAGCCAGGAGACCACCGGGAGGTTGTCCCGGGGGCGGACGGGGGCGTCACAGGTGCGGCAGTGGCTCGGCGGGGTGACGATCGACTCCTTCGCGGGCACGCGGAGGATCACCACGTTGAGGAAGGAACCGACGAGCAGCCCGGCGAGCGCGCCTCCGAGGATCAGCACGGTACGACGGTCACTTGTCGATGATCTGCGCGATCTGCCACGGGGAGGACTCCGGTTTGAGGAAGTAGGGCGGTTGGAGGGCGACCATCCGCTCGTCGTAGAGGTAGTTCTTGAGGTAGCCGGTGGACGGGGCGCTCGAGGTGCCGGTGCCCACGGGTCCACGGTACTTCTGGGCCAGGGAGCCCAGCACGGTGAGTTTGGAGGCGTCGTTCCCGACAGAGCTCAGGGCCGCGCCGTAGGCCCAGTTCTGCACGATGAAGCTGTGGCGCAGGGACAGGATCGCGGCCTGGACGGTGTGGACGGAGGCCGTGCCGGACAGCAGGTTGGTGCTGTTGGAACGGATCGGGTGCCACACCCAGACGTAGTTGCCGGCCACGAGTCCGATGATGTCGGTGCCCTCAGTGCCGTCGGTCAGCTTCAGGTCCCCGACGATCACGATGTCGTCCTTGCCGGCGACCGTGACCTGGCCGGTGGCGGTCCCCTTGACGTAGGCGGTGCCCCGCGAGCACGAGTAGTCGGTGGTCACCCCGCCGGACCACTCGTTGGCGATGGGGTAGCCCACGGCGCCGTAGGTGCAGGGGGTGGTCGTGGAGTCCACGTAGATGACCGGGGGGATGTCCTTGGTCTGTTCGGTCGAGCGGGAGGCGACGTTCAGGCAGCGGGTCGGGGCATTCGTGGTGGAGGGGCTGAGGACCTTCATGGTGTCGCCCTGGAAGGTGATCCGGGTGGCTCCGGTGTAGTAGCACCCGGGGCCGGGGTCGGCGCCGGGGTCGTCGACGCGCGGTTCCACGTGTTGGAGCAGTTCCTGGTTGCCCACGGGCAGGGCCAGCGGCACCGCGTACACGGGTTTGGAACCGGAGGACGAGGGAGTGCCGCTGCCCCACCACAGGTGGGAGGGGTTCGGGGCGCCGGCCCAACTGGATTCGGTCATGGGGTGCGTGAACAGCGGGGTGCCGTTGATCTGGAGGGCGTCGTTGCTGTGCAGGGGGCCGTTCACGGTGTCACCGGATGCCCATTGGATCTCCTGGCAGCTGAAGTCGCTGACGCTCCCGCCGCTGTAGGTCCCCGAGGCCCAGTTCCCGAGAGTGGTGTCCCAGACGCGGGCCGGGTTGGCGGCGGTCGCGGTGAAGGACCCGGAGCGTCCCTCGTAGTAGTGCAGGCTGCAGACCTGGTCGGGTTGCATCGCGTACCGGTAGCGGGTGCTGCCGCGGTAGGTGGACCCGTTGTACCGGATGTACAGCGGGGAGCTCATGAGGGCCGGGTCGAGGACCTCGACGTCGCTGACGTAGATGTACCGCAGGAAGCCGCGGGGTTGCAGTACGGCGGTGAGGGTGCGGTCGACGGGGTCCTCCCCGGAGGCCGGTCGGGAGGTCCCGATGACCTGCAACCGGATCTGCCCGGAGCTGGCGATGTCCTCCGGGCTGTTGAGCACCTGGTAGCGGTAGGAGGCCGCGTCGCTGCTCAGCCCCTGGATGGTGCGTCCGGAGGCGCTGAAGGCCGGGTTGGAGGCGTCGGTGTTGCCCAGTGTCCAGTAGCTGTCGTTGGCGTTGAGGCGGGAGATGTATTCCTCGGCCCCGGCCTGGGCGGCGGCGATGGCGGCCTTGGCGTCCTGGTCGGCCCGGCTGGGCCCGGTGTTCTGCAGGACCAGGGCCAGGGAGCTCAGCAGGAAGACCGTGACGATCGCCATGGTGCCGATCACAGCGACCAGGGCGATCCCGTCGTCGTCCCGGTCGGGTCGGCGCAGGGACAGGCGTCCGGTCATGTGATCCCTCCGGTGTCGTTCACCACGTTGTTCATGGTCACTCTTGCCAGGACGACGGCGGGCGCCGTCTGCGGGTTCTCCGCGCTGCCCGCCGTCACCGTGATCTCGATGCTCTTGACGTTCTGGCGCGTGAGGAGGGACAGCCCTCCCACCGGGACGGGGAAGGCCGTGGCGGGGGTGGCACTGTTCTCGACGGCGCCGCTGTCGTAGTAGCCGAGGGCCAGCGGCACGGTGGTCCGCAGGAGGCAGCGGGTCTCGGTCCCCGTGGCCCACGTGTAGAAGGGGCCGGTCGCGGCCGGGTTGATGATCTCGTTGCCGGGCGTCGTGATCCGTTGTACGCAGGTGCCGTTGTAGGAGTACCGGACCCGGGTGGGCACGATCGTGCCGGTCACCGCGGACCCGGTGCGGTTGAGCAGGGCGTAGAAGGTCACGGAGTCCGGCGTTGCCGAGACGATCGCGGAGTTCTCGCCCTTGGGGCGCACGGCCACGCGCAGTTCCCGCGTGATCTGTTCGGTGGCGATCCGCGCGTCCGCGGAGGTGGAGGTCGTGACGGAGGCCCGTTGGGAGCTGCGCATGACTCCGACGAAGACGCTGCTGACGCCCGCCAGGACGATCGAGACGATGAACATGCTGACCGCGAGTTCGACGAGGCTCATCCCGCGGTCCCCCTGAGGGGTTCTCCCCCGCGTGCGCCGGCTCACCACGGTGTCACCAGGTTCACCGTGGCGGTGGGCCCGCCGCCGGTCAGGGTGATCGTGGCGATGACCGGTCCCCCGTGGGGGCTCAGGGAAATGGTCCACGTCCCGAAGGGCAGCAGGACCCCGACGCCGCCGATCCGGCTCGTCGGCAGGGTGAGGGTCTGCCCGGCGGGGCACGAGGGGGTGCCCGAGGGTTCCGGGGCGTGGATCGCGTACAGGGGCCTGTCGGCGACCTCTGTCGCGGTGGGGACGGGCCATCCCCAGGTGGTCTTGGTCACTGTGATGAGGGCGCTGCCCATGGGCACGCCGACCTCGGCGTCGGCCGACGTCAGGTCGAAGGCGTGCGGGACGAGGGCGTCGGAGCAGTCGCCGGCCCAGACCTCGTAGATCTCGGGGAAGAGGTTGCGAGCCTGGCCGGGGAAGCCTGTCAGGCAGCCCTGGCCGGTCGCGGAGCAGGCCGGAAGGGTCAGGTTCTCGACGTAGGAGTTGCGCAGGTGCGGCCCGATCCCGGCGGGCAGGGTGTAGCCCGCGGGCCCGGCGGGGGTGAGGCCGACGGTACGGGCCACGT
>JAUPKJ010000148.1 GCA_030837505.1 Actinomycetota bacterium | reverse complement strand
GGACTGGCCGGGGTTCGGGGGCTGGCCGGGGGGCCAGTGGGGTCTGGGGGGTGTGGGGGAGCCACGTGAGGGCCACGAGGGCCGAGCAGGCCGCTACCGCTGCGGCGGCGGCGAAGCCGATGCCCAGGCCGGAGACGAAGGCCGACCGGGCCGCCGTGCGCAGGGCCGAGGCTGCCGGTTCGCCGACGTGCTGCGCGACCTGCAGTGCCGAACCCACGGACCCCAGGACGGTGTCCGTGATCTTGTCGGGCAGGTGGTGGGGGGCCAGGGCCTGCGTCATCCGGTCCTGGTAGCGGGTGGACAGCAGACTCCCGATGACGGCAACCCCCAGCGCGCCGCCCGTCTGCACGGACACCCCGACGGACGCGGAGGCGACCCCCGCGCGTTCCGGGGCGATCGAGGCCATGGCCGAGCCGATCCCGGTGGGCATGAGCAGCCCCGCCCCGAACCCCAACAGGAGCATGCCGGGCAGGGCGTCGCCGTAGGAGGATCCGGTGGTGGTGCGCGAGAGGAGGGCCAGGCCGACGGCGACGGCGAGCAGACCGCAGGCCATCGTGACCGCGACCCCCGCCTTGGGGACGACGACGTTCGACAGGGGCGCGACCACGGCCAGGACGAGGGCCACCGGCAGGATCCGCACCCCGGCCTGGGTCGGTGTGTACCCGAGGTTGAACTGCAGGAACTGGGTCAGGACGAACAGCGCGCCGAACAGGCCGAAGACCCCCAGGCCCACGCAGACGACGGCCCCGGAGTAGCTGCGGCGGCCGAAGGCGGCCAGGTCGAGCATGGGGTCCTCGACCCGCCGCTCCCACAGGGCGAAGGCCGCGAGCACCAACAGGGAGACGAGGCCCGCGGCGAGGACCGGGACCGCCGTCCACCCGCGGTTCGGGGCTTCGATGATCGCCCACAGGAGCAGGGCGAGCCCGACGATCGAGGACAGCGAGCCGACGGGGTCGGGGCGCCGGGCCTGCGGGTCCTGGGAATCCTGGACCCAACACAGCGCGCCGACCAGGCCGATCGCGGCGATCGGCAGGTTGACCAGGAACACCGAGCCCCACCAGAAGTGATCCAGCAGGACGCCGCCGCTAATCGGACCGATGGCGATCCCCAGGCCGCTCATGGCAGCCCAGATCCCGTAGGCCCGCCGGCGCCGGTCCTGTTCCGGGAAGAGATTCGTGATCAAGGAGAGGGTCGCCGGCATGATCAGCGCGGCGCCGACACCCATGGCGGCCCGGGCCGCGACCAAGGTGGTGACCGAGTCGCAGTACGCGGCGCAGGCCGAGGCCCCAGCGAAGGTGACCAGGCCGGTGAGGAACACCCGCCTGCGACCGACACGGTCGGCGATGCTGCCGGTGACCAGCATCAGCCCTGCCAGGACCAGGGCGTAGGAGTCGACGATCCACTGCAGCTGGCTGTTCGTGGCGCCCAAATCGCGCACCAGGCTGGGGAGCGCGACGTTGAGGATCGTGTTGTCCACGGTGACGATCAGTACGGACAGGCAGAGCACGGCCAGGGCCGCCTCCCTGTTCCGTGTCCCTGCGCTCCGGGTGTCGGTGTTCCGAGAGCCGGTGTCCCGTGCGCCGGTGCTCCGATTACCGGTGTCCCGAGAGCCTGCGCTCCGAGTGTCTGGGACGGAGGTCCCCATGTCCCACCCCTTAAGTCAGCTTGACTTGCGTTAAGCATTGTGGGGCTTGGGGGACCTTAACGCAACTCAACTTGCGAGAAGCTGACACGTGAGAACCGCGAGGGGGGTGAGAACCGCGAGGGGGCTGTTTGGAACATCGGCGGCCAGGGGGCCGGCCGGTACGGTGAACACATGCTCGAAGCGCCCTCCGATACCCCACCGACCCGCCGGACCGGGGGACGCAGTGCGCGCGTGAGGTCCGCCGTCCTGGACGCGACCATCGAGATCCTCCTGACCGGAAGGATGGAGGAACTGACCGTTTCGAAGGTCGCGGCCCGCTCCGGCGTCCACGAGACGACGATCTACCGCCGGTGGCAGTCCCCGGGGAATCTCGCCGTCGACGCCGTCCTCAGCCGCGTGGAGTCCCAGGTCCCGGACCCGGACAGCGGTCGACTCCGGCAGGACCTGCTCTGTCTGGTGCGCGACGTGGCAACCTTCGTCGCCACCCCCCTGGGGAGGGCCATGCTGCAGCTGGCGCTGCGCACCGACGTGCCGGATCTGTCCGCGATGCGGGAGCGTTTCTGGGAGAACCGCCAAGAACTCGGACGGCGGATCCTGCAGCGCGCTGTCGAACGGGGCGAGGCCAACCCCGACCTCGACCTGCGGGTGGCGTTCGAAATGCTGGTCGCCCCCGTCCACGCACGCACGTTGCTCACCCGGCTGCCCGTGGACGACAAGTTCCTCGCAACGGTCGTGGACCAGCTGCTGGTCGGCATCGCCGTGCCCGCTCCGGAGCCCGGGGCCACGGCCCTCGGTCCACCTCCCTCCCGCTGAGGACCTCCCTCCCGCTGAGGACCACCCTCCCGCCGAGGACCTCCGACCTGTCGGAGGTTCGCAAAGCCTCGGCGGGGGCGCGCGGGCACAGGACCGGTCGGTCGGGCCGTTCCCCGTCTCCGGCGGCCGCAGTCCCGTCCTCAGTGGCCAGGAGGTTCTTCCGGGGGGAAGATGAACCGAGGGACATCACCCCGGGCGCAGTGGTGACGAATCCGCGAGTCGGGGATTTGGCCGTGAAATACTGTGCGATCCAGTAACGGGGTGACAACAGTCGCAAGTCGGACCCGGACGTTCGAGTAGCCGTTCGTGATACCGGGGGTCGGTATGGTCGCACAGCCCATGTGGTTGGACGTTCCCTTCGAGGAGAAGGACGAGGCACAAGCCCTCGGCGCACGGTGGGATCCGGTGGCACGCCGCTGGTTCGCACCCCGCCCTGGGATGAGAGAACTCGATCGTTGGTACGAGGACTCCCCTTCCCTGGATCTTCTGCCGGGCGAGGACCGCACGCTCGGCTCCGACCTCTTCGTCGATCTGGTCCCCCTGAGCTGCTGGTTCACGAACGTCCGATCCTGCGTGCGCGGCAGCGACTGGGAATGGCTGCACCGGATGGTCCTCGACCGCGCCCGCCGACAATGCGAGGTGTGCGGGGCACCGGCGTGGGACGGCCCCCAACGCACGCCCCGGCTGTGCGAGCACGACGGCGCCGATCCCGGCCTGCACCTGCACGAACGCTGGGTCTACGACGACGCGACGCGTGTGCAGATCCTCCGCCGCCTCATCTGCCTGTGCTCCGACTGCCACCTGGTCACCCACTTCGGCCAGGCCACCCTGCGGGGGCTGCAGGACATCGCCTTCGCGCACCTCATGACGGTGGCCGGCCTGAACGGACGACAGGCCCGACGCCACGTCGACAGCGCCTTCACCCGCTGGAGGCAACGCTCGGCCATCACCTGGTCCCTGGACCTGAGCATGCTCACCGACGCCGGCGTGGCCGTGACCCCCCCACCGGAGAACACCGACCACACCGGGCCGGCCCTCCTCTGACCACGACGACGGCCCCCACCCGCTCCCGCGCGGGCCGCCGGACCGCCCGTCCCCGCACAGACCTGCCAGCAAAGACCTGCCAGCACCCCACAGGAACTGCCCCGCCCTCCAGGACTCCAGCGCCTTCCCCAGCCTGCCGACGACCCTGGGGGGACGCGGCGGAAGGACGCGGCCGGACCCGGAAGGACATCGCAGTCCACACCCGTGGGAGAGGTCCCAGTTCCATGTCAGCATTCCCCCGTTCCCGGCGGACACGCTCCCCCTCGCTGTCCCGACGCGTCACGACCACAACTCTCATGGCAGTGGGCGCCGGACTGGTCATGGTCTCTGCGATCACCGTCGAGCGCACCCGGAGCCTGGCCGACACCGCAGAACAAGAAGCCCGCACCGGCAGCGACGCCCGCCTCGTGGACACCTCCCGCGACTTCTCCTCCATGGTCAAAGCCCTCGGACAGGCGACGGACACCCAGCTGAAGGCCTCCCTGTCCGTCGCGCAGCGCACGAGCAGCTCGTTGGGATCCTTCTCCACGCGCCCGACGCGCACCGTGACCTGGCAAGCCGTCAACCAGGTCGACAAATCGACCCTGGCGGTCAAGCTGCCCACCATGTACATCGGGAACACCTGGCTGGGACAGAACAAGGCCACCTCGACCCCCAGCCCCCTGGTCGACGACGTGGCCGGGCAGGTCGGCGGCGTCGCGACCGTGTTCCAGAGGATGAACAAGGCCGGGGACATGCTGCGGGTCTCCACCAACGTCGTCAGCGACGGCAAACGGGCCATCGGCACCTACATCCCCGCCACCTCACCCGACGGCACCCAGAACAAGGTCCTGAAAACCGTCCTGGGCGGACAGACCTACTACGGCCCCGCCCAGGTCGTCGGCAACTGGTACGCGACGGCCTACGCACCCCTGCGCGACCGCGCCGGCACCGTCAACGGCATGCTGTTCGTCGGAGTACGCCAACAAAATGTCGAATCCCTGCGGTCCGCGGTCACGAGCATGCGCATCAGCGAACAGGGAACCGCCTACGTCATCGGCGCGACCGGCGACCGGGCAGGGATCTACGACATCGCGCCCGAGGGCGCCAAGGACGGCGACTCGGTCCTCGACGCCCAGGACGAGACCGGCAAGGAATGGGTCAAACACCTCGTCGCCGCAGCCGTCGAACTCGACAGCGGCCAGACCGCACGGTTCGACATCGACCTGCCCGGCGGGAACCGAGACCTGCCGACCGCCGTCCAGATCGCCTACTACGAACCCTGGGACTGGGTCCTCGTCACCCAGGACCCCCTCGGGGATCTCGCCTCGGCGCAGGAACGGGTGGAATCGGCCCTCACCCGGACCGAACTGTTCCTCGCGGCCTCTGCGGTCATCGCCCTGGCCCTGGGAACGGCTCTCGGGATCTTCGGAACCCGCCGGGCGACCCGCCCGGTCACCGACTCCTCCGCCAAGGTCCGCGAGATGGCCGAGGGGGACCACGGACTGAGCAACCTCTCCCAACGCCTGTCCGGAGTCGCACAGGACACGAGCCTGCGGGCGGCGAACGTCAGCAGGGCCTCCTCGTCGGTGCTGGAGGAAGTGGGCTCCGCGGCGGCCGCCGCAACCGAACTGTCACTGTCCAGCAACCAGATGGCAGACAACACCGTGCCCATGACCCACGCCGTCGAACAGCTCACCGAGAACATGCAACAGATCTCGCTGAGCGCCACCGAAGCGACAACCGTGGCCACCGAGGCGGACAACGCCGCGAAACGCACAGCCGAACTGGTCCAACGGGTCGCCGCAGCCGGCAACGAGGTCGCGGACGTAGTCAAGATCATCACGTCGATCGCCGCCCAGACGCGGCTCCTGGCCCTCAACGCCACGATCGAGAGCGCCCGCGCCGGCGAAGCCGGAAGGGGATTCGCCGTCGTGGCAGCCGACGTCAAGGCGCTCGCGGACGAGACGGGGCGTTCCAGCGAGACGATCCAGGCCAAGGTCGATGCCATGCAGAGCCAGATGAAGGAGGCGACGGAGGCGATCGGGCGGATCGTGGAGACGGTCGACACGATCGCGCACCTGCAGCACGTCATTTCCCGGGCGGTCGACGAACAGAACGCCGGCACGGGGGACCTCAACGCCGGCCAGCAGCTGCTGACGCAGGGCATCGTGGAGCAGCAGGAGGCCACGGGGCATCTGGCCGAGGCGGTCGAGAGGATTTCCGCGGCCGTGCACGAGATCGCGTCGGACGTCGTGGAGGTCGCCGGTTCGGCGGAGGACACCACACAGGTGTCGGCGGCGGTGAAGAAAGCAGCGGAGGACCTGGGGGAACTCTCCGGGCAGTTGGATCAGTTGGTCAGCGGCGGGAAGTCCTGAACGGTGCCGTCAATTCCCGGAAGGCGTCATCGGACGGTGGCGATCCGGGAATTGACGGGGATGTTCACGGTGTCCAGGCCGGGGTCTTGTCCGCGCAGGTCGAAGTCGAGATCGACGCCGGGCCGGAACAGCAGACAGTGCGTGGAGCCTCCGAAGTGGAAGGTGCCCAGTTCCTGGCCCTTGCCCACGCGCTGTCCTTCGTAGGCGGTGATCTCGCAGGTGGAGGCCTCTGCCATCCCCACGGGCAACAGGCCCATCAGCCCGATGGCAGGGTTGTCGGCCTCGATGAGGATGATCGCTCGGGTGGCGACTTCTGTGAGATAGGCCTGCGAACGGTTGGGGCTCTCGGGGTCGAAACCTTCCACAGGGGTCTGGGAATAGTAGGACCCGTCCTGCACGTAGGCCTTGACGACACGGCCGTCGACGGGACTGTGCCACCGGTGGTAGCTCAGAGCGCTGAGGAAAGCCTGGTAGACGGTTCCGCCGATGAAAGCTTCGGCCAGCGGGTCGCCCGCGAGCATGTGGGAGAGGGAGTAAGGCTGGCCCTTCATCCAGAACTCGTCCCGCCATTTGACGTCGCGTCGCAGACAGTAGGGCGCGGATTCGCAGGCGTTGACGACGACGCGCGGGTCGTCCCGCGAAGCCACGGGCCGGGCCCCGGGGCGGAACCGTCGGGCGAAGAAGTCGTCCCAGGACGTGAACCCGTAGTGCGGGTCCTGGGGCCGACACACGTACTCCTGTGCGAAACGAGGCATTCTCGCCATGGCCTTGCGGCCGAGCCACCCGTTGTCGTCGCGGTGCAGGACGTGGCGGGAATCGGAGGAGGCCAGGAAGACAGCCCACTGGTCCAACATTTTCTTGAAACAGGCGTTGGCCTTGTCGTTCAGGAAGGCCGCGAAACCGGCCTGGGTCCCCATGGCCCAGTCGAGGATCGCGTTGATCGGGAAGCCGACCAGGCCGGTGTCGTCGTACTCCGGGGCGTGCCTCAGCACGTAGTCGAACAGACGGAACATCTGCTCGGTGCTCTTGACCTGCGGCTGATCCGTGGGGGTTCTGTCGAACGGAACCTGTTGGAGCATGAACCTGAAGAGCATGTACAACTCGGGGTCGTCGTCGACCGTGCGCCGGAACTCCTCGACCACGGGCAGGAGTCCTCTGCGCGGTCGCCTTCCGGGACCGGCGAAGGCCAGGGTTCGATCGGCTTCGGACCCGTCGGCGTCGTCGCCCTCGTACTCCTGCTCGACCGCTGCCACGAGCCTGCTCAGCCAGGCGTCCAGAACTCTCTGATCGGACGGGAGCCAGGCCCCGACCCGGAACGGTCCCTCAGACACGACGGCCTTCCCCCTTCCGGCACCCCACGGCTCCGCGGCCCGCCGACGACTCACGAGCGTCCGGCACCCCATGGCCCTCCGGCACCCTGGCCAGTTCGACCGAATCCGTCCGGTTCACCCCCACGATCCCGGTACAAGGACCCGTCCGTCCACCCCTTCCGCCCCCTCCGATCGGGATGAGACCCCGCCGCCGGCCCGTGCGCCCGTCCTCGGCGGGGTGTCATCTCATTCCCCGATCGTGTTCCTGGACCCGAACGCCGGACGAGGAATCCGCGCCCGGCCGGGAGGGGCCCCGGGCCAGATGACGTGGGACGCGCACAACCGCACCGCCCGCAGCGTCCTCGTGCGAGTTCTCCGAGCCCGCCGCCACCGCTGCGGCCGTTCGGGAATCGGAGCGCCAGGCGTCGCTGTCGAGTTTGGTGCCGCGCCACGCGCACGCCCACACCGTCCTCACCGCACCCTTCTACCGGGCCCGCCTGCGTGAGGTCCTCGGGCGTGACCCGCAGGCGTCTGCGGTGCTCGTGCAGGTCCTGCGCCAGGCCCACCAGAGCGGGTGGGACCCAAGCAACCTGGTCCAGCCCGTCGCGATCGATGGCGTCGGCTTCCCCGCGGTGTCCTGGCTCTGCGGCATGTCCGTCCCTGTGTTCCGTGGCAGCGCATCGGGCAGACTACCGATCCGAACCTTGAATCAGATAGTTCACTGCATGTTGGGGTGTATGTATGGGAACTGGGACGTTGAACCTGCGTGAGCGGCACCGAGAATGGGATGTTCGGTGGCATCGCCGGAGGTGTTGCGCTCGTTGACGACGGCCAGTCGTCGGTGCAACCGGATCATCTGTCGTTCATCGTGGGAGGTCGTACTCGGCGAACTCGCCGCCGACGAAGCGGTCCGTCGTCGGTGCGTCGGGGTCGGGTGCGACGTGGTCTCGGGGCGTGTAGCCGAGTGCCTGCCACTCGGGGGCGGGCCACCAGGGGCTTGGCGTCGCGGAGGTCCCGGTGACGGTTAGGATTCTGCGCGCGAGCGGCGCGGTGGCTGCTCGCAGCAGCAGTTCGCTGGCGTCCCTCGGGCTGAGCCACAGGGATCGGTGCCGGGGCAGGGTCGGGCGGTCGCGGTAGCTGCCGATGCGCACGATGACCACGCTCATGTCGCACTTGGCGGCGTAGAGGCTCCCGAGTGCCTCGACGGCGATCTTGCTGGCGGCGTAGAAGCTGTCGGGCGCGATGGGTGTGGGGTCGGCGGGCAGGTTCATGCCGTGGACGTGGTGGCTGCTGGCCAGGACGACACGGGGCACGTGCGCGCGGCGCGCGGCCTCCAGGACGTGGTGCGCGGCGGTGATGTTGTCCTGGACCATGATCGGGAAGGGTCCTTCCTGGGTCTGCCCGGCCAGGTGCACGATCGAGGCGGCGCCGACGGCCGCGGCTGCCACGGGGGTGAGGTCGCGCAGATCGGCGGTGACGCTCTCGGCCCTTGCCGGCGGGTCGTAGTCGAGGGGCCGCCGGTCGAGCAGGCGCAGGGCAAGGCCCCGGGCCGCCAGGTCGGCCGTCAGCCGGCGGCCGATGGTCCCGGCGGCGCCGGTGATCAGGATGGTCATGGGCGCCGGTGGAGCATGGCGGCCACGCCGGAGTCGTCGTGGTCGTAGGCGATGCCGCGAAGGACGACGGCGGGCACCCCGCGCCCGCGCTGGCCCAGGATGATCCCGGCCGCGGCGGCGATCATGTCGGTGAAGGTCTCCTCCGGCCGCTTGCCCTCGAACTCGCTGATGCGTACGGCGGGAAGGCCCGCGGCGCCGATGGAGATCACGGTGGCGCCGCGGCGGTCGGCGCGCCCGTCGGAGTCGGCGATGACCACGGCGATCCGCGCGCCGGTGAGCTTGCCGAGGCTGTCGCGCAGGGCGCGGGCGGAGGCGTCGGGGTCCTCGGGCAGCAGCCAGGCGCCGCGCTCTCCGGCGCGGTCGATGCCCGCCGAGGTGAGCTGGTAGCCCAGCGTGTGCCAGGCGATGATCGGCCCGCGTTCTGTGGCGAGGAAGTGGTCGGTGGAATTGTCGAGGATGAGCTGGACGACCTCGGCGGGCTTGCCGGTGCGCGCGGAGATGTCCAGCGCCTGCGGGGACGCTGTGACGCTGTCGAGGTCGACGTGGCGGTTCTCGGCCACGGAGACGACCTTGCTGGCGATGACGAGGACGTCGCCGTCGATCAGGGCGAGCCCGTTGTCCGAGAGGGCGTCGGCGATGGTGGCCGCGAGGTCGTCGCCGGGGGCGACCTGGGGGAAGGGCTCGACGGCGAACGCCCAGAAGGAGGAGGTCGGGGCTGTGCTCATGGCGGGGGCTCCTGGTTGGCTCGGACAGCGGACAGGAGGCGCTCGTGCGCCTCGGACAGGTGCGCGGCGCGCTCATGGGGAGAGCGCCGGCTGCCGTCGCAGAGCCATCGTCGGACCTGGCGCGCGTATTGGGGCCACAGGCGCATTGCCGCGTCCTGCGCGCTGGCGCCCTTCTCGACCGAGTGCCACGCCATGGCGACTGTCTGCGACCAAGGCGGTTTATCGTATCCGTCGGGCAGTGGGGCCAATCGGCCCAATTCCGTTGTCATGAGCGCTAGGCGCTCGGGGGCGAGGTCCCGGTGCTCGGCACGGTATGCGGGCGGGATGTCCGCAGTTTGCGCTGGCGGCGTCGGCCATGCGGCGGTCAGCGCCAGCAGCACGGGGACGGCCTGGTGGTAGATGTCCGGCAGGTGGGGGAAGGACGATGCGTGCTGCTTGGGGGCGTCCAGGCGCACGG
>JAUPKJ010000147.1 GCA_030837505.1 Actinomycetota bacterium | reverse complement strand
GTCGGGCCGGAGCGCAGCGTGCGGGACAGCCCGCAGGGCAGGTCGGCGCGTCCCTCCCTCACGGTCTCACCTCCGCCTGGCCGTGAGATCACGCAGGTTCTCCATGGTCTGCCGCAGTCCCCGACGGTTGCGGCCGAAGGCCCCCGCCCCGGTCCCTGCGCGTCCGGTCCCAGCGCGTCCCGCCCCCGGGTACCCGGTGCGTCGTCCGCCGCGGAACCGGGGCAGGAAGGGGTCGGCCCCGACGGGCAACGGGGTCACCTTCACCCCGTGGGACTCACGGGAGCGGCCGGGGGAGGGCCCGCGCCCGGCCGGGTCCTCGTCGTCCTCGTCGTCCTCGTAGTCCGGCTCGAGCTCCACGAGCAGGTCCACCCGGTTCGCGGTCACCCCCAGCACCAGACGGCGGCCCGGCAGGTCCACGACGGCGAGCGCTGCGTCCCTTGTCAGCCCGACCCGTTCCCTGACCTGCAGGCCGGCGCCCTTCCCCGTTCGGGTCGAGGTCCGCAGGGCCCGGGCCGCCAGGCCGACGACCATGAGGACGGCCAGGAGCGACGTCAGGACCCGGATCAGAGTCCACAGGTCTTCGCTCATCCGTCCGCTCCGGGTCCGGATCGGATCACGTCGCCTCCTTGGTGACGATCTCGGTGATCCGCAGTCCGAAGCTCTCGTCCACGACCACGACCTCCCCCCGGGCCAGCAGGGTGCCGTTGATCAGGAGGTCGGCGGGGGACCCGGCGAGCCGGTCCAGTTCCACGACGTGTCCGGGCGACAGGGCCAGCAGCTGGCGGACCGTCATGCGGGTCCGGCCGAGTTCGCAGGTCACTTCCATCTCGACGTCCCGCAGCATGTCGATCCCCCAGCTGCGGGCCGCGGCTCCGGCCGTTGTCTGGATGACGGAGGCGGCGGGCGTGGGAGAGGACGTGCGATCGCTGAAGGTCACCCCGATGAGGGCGTAGATGCTCGCCCCGGACAGGACCGGGACGAGCACGGTAGTGCCTCCAGCGAGCACGTCCAGGCAGCCCTCGACGCCGATCTCGGTGAGGGGCCCGTCGATCCGGCCGCCGAGGGATCCTGCCAGGCTCTCCAGGGCGGGTTGCAGGGCCTGGGAGGGCTCGATCGCGCCGAAGGGGGTGCCGGAGAGGGCTTCGAGCAGTTCCGACCCCACCACCATGAGGAGTTTGCCCTCGACCTTTCCTCCCATGTAACCGGTGATGGCCGTTCCGGCCGGATCGGGCAGGTGCTCGGGTTCTGCCCGTTCGATGGGGGCGTCGATGAGCAGGTCCCCGTCGCTGGGGATCTGTCCGAGAGAGTCGTTGACCGCGGTCAGCACGCGTTGGGCCGCCTGCTTCCAGTCGTCGGCCCCACCGGACTCCTGCCCGGGGACGAGCGGCGAAGCGGAGAAGGTCATCGGAATCTCTTCCTGAGCGGTCGGTCTGGCCGACGGGGGCTGGGCGGAGGTCAGGGGTCGGGGACGATGAGGACGGCGAGTTTGCGCCCGGAGGATCCGGGCACGGCGTGCGCGAAGATCGTGCTGCCCGACGTGGTGGCGGAGGTCACAGCGAGAGGGGCCGTCGTCCGGTGGCCGAGGTACAGCACGTCTCCGACCCGCAGCCGGCCCACGTCCTGGGAGGGCAGTTGCAGGGAGGCGAACCTGACCTGGACGTCGACCTCGACGTCCGCCAGCCGCCTCTGGGTCATCTCTGCGGCTTGGCGTCGGATCCGGGCCCTGTCCCCGCTCTCGCTGGACCTCACGATCTCTTCGAGGGCCGGTTGCAGCATGGCGAAGGGCAGGCAGATCGAACACTCGTGGCTCGAACCGCCGACCGTGATGTCCATGCGGGCGTTGACCACGGGGTCGGTGGAGGCGGCCGCCTGGACGAAACGGGCGTCGCTCTCCAGGGTGAGCAGCTGGGGGTTGACCTTCGCGATGGGTTCGAGGGCGTAGGCCAGTTCCCGCAGGACCCGGACCATGAGGTGTCGGATCAGGGCCTGTTCGATGTCGGTCAGGGGCCGTTCGGGCTGTTGCTCGTCCCCGGGTCCGCCGAGCTGATGGTCGATCATGCTCAGGGCGGTCGGCAGGTCCAGGGTGAACAGGGCCTTGCCGGGCAGGGGCTCCAAGGTGATGACGGCGCAGACGCTCGTTTCGGGCATCTGTCCGAGGTACTCGTCGTAGCTGAGTTCTTCGATCTTGGGGTTGCTCACCGAGCAGACGACCCGCAGGCTCGTGGTGAGCACCGTGGTCGCCTGTCTGCTGAAGGTCTGCATGGCGACCCTCAGCAGATGGGCGTGTTCCCTGGCCAGGCGTACCGGTCTGCGGAAGTCGTAGGCGCGGGGTTCTCCCCGCGGTCTGCGCAGCCGGGAGGTCGCCTGATCGGAGTAGCCCACCTAGCAGGCATCGGATTCCCGTGGGCCGCGCTTGAGCGTTGCCGTCGTGAGAACCGTCCCCTTGTCAGGGGTTGTCGGGGCCTGTCTGTGGGTCATTGCATGACGAAGCTCATGTAATAGACGTCGTAAACGGCGTCGTGATAGGCCTCCTTGAGTTTCTCCGCGAGTTCTTTCCGGTACTTCTCACGGCCCTCCGCGGTCGACAGCTCTGTCATGGACTTGCCGTGGAAGACCTCGATCGCGGCGTTCAGGGCCAGGGCGCCGGAGATCTCCGTTCCGTGCCCGCCCCCGCCCCCTGCCGCGGTCTGCAGTCCCAGCGCGAGCTTGAGGTAGTGGGCTCCCGAGAGGTTGATGGTGACGGCCTCCACCTCCACGATCGTCCCGGGCACCGGGGGGGCGTTGGGGTCGGGTTTCGGCCCGAGAATCTTGAACGCGACGAATCCGAGCACCGCGACGACGGCGACGACGATGATGATCAGCTTCTTTTTCTTGCCGCCGCCCTTCCCGCCCTTGTCACCTTTCTTCTTGTCGCCCGAGGACTTCTTGTCGTCCTTGACCGCCATCGGCCCTCCTCAGTCGCTGCTCGCAGGGTTCTCGGCCCGTGGGATTCTCAGCCTGCGTTCCCCAATTCCTCCACGGCCCGCCCCGCCGAGTTGTCGACGATCGCCAGAACGACGATCTCGACCCTTCTGTTGACGTTGATCGATCGGGGATCGCTGGGAGGCAGGCGCTCGCGCGTGGCTGCGTAACCCGTGGCCGACATCCGCGTGGCCGAGATCCGTCCCTTCCAGGCCAGGTACCGCAGGACACCCGTGGCCCGGCCGGCGGACAGCTCCCAGTTGGAGGGGTAGCGGGCGGTGCTGATGGAGACGCGGTTGGTGTGCCCGTCGATGATCATCCGGTTGGGCAGGGACCGCAGGGTCGGCGCGAGGGCGTCGAGGATCTTTTTTCCCTGGGGCCGCATGGCGGAGCTGGCGTTCTCGAACAGGACCTTGTCGGTGGCGATCGTCGCGACCAGCCCGCGTTCGTCGAAACGGAAGCTGGCCGCGTCCTTCATCCCGGCCTCGGCCAGCGCTTTCTTGAGCTTCTCCATGGCCTCCTGCAGCTTCTTGACCTCCTGGGAGACCTGAGCTTCCTCCGTGGCCTTGGCCAGTTCCGCGACCTGTTTCTCCGTCGTCTCCAAGGTTTTGGCCTGGGGGTCGATCGCAGCGCTCGGAACGTCGCCGCCGGAGTCGCCCGAGAGGTTGACGCTGTCGGGCGCGACGTTCCCGCCGGGGTCCAGCAGGGCCGTGCCGCCGGGCATGACATCGACGGGCGAACCGAAGCCGGCCTGCAGGCCGACCCGGAGGGCTGCGAACTTCTCCTTGTCCACCTGGCTGACGGCGTACATGACGATGAAGAGCACCATGAGCAGCGTGAGCATGTCGGCGTAGGACACCAGCCAGCGCTCGTGGTTCTCGTGTTCCTCCGGCTCCTCTTCTATCTGGCGCCGTTTGCCGCTCATCCCGCAGCCTCGCGATCGATCACGCCGCCTCCTTGGCCGACGGCGGACCGTTGGGCGTCATCTTGGACCTGAGTTTCGTGGCCACGACCCTCGGGTTCGCTCCGGCCTGGATCGCCAGGACGCCCTCGATGATGATTTCCATGCGGGCCGCTTCGGATTGGGCCACCGCTTTGATCCGTTTACCCAGGGGCAGGTAGACGACATTGGCCGAGAGCACCCCCCAGAGGGTGGCGATGAAGGCCGAGGCTATGGCATGACCCAGTGTCTCGGGTTCTGCGAGGTTGTTCAGAACGACGACGAGCCCCATGACCGTGCCGATGATGCCGATGGTCGGGGAGTACCCGCCGGCGTCCTCGAAGAACTTGGCACCGTTGTTCCCCGAGGTTCTCCTGGCCTTGATCTCGGCGGACAGGATCTCCCACAGATCGTCCGGGTCGGTGCCGTCCACGGCCATCTGCAGTCCCTTCTGCATGAAGGGATCGGTGACCTTCTCCATCTCCTGTTCCAGAGCCAGCAGACCTTCGCGCCGGGCACGTTCCGCCATTTTCACGAGGGGGTCGACGACACCTTCGATGTCGGGTTTCTTGGCGGTCATGGCATAGATGAGCCATTTGAAGCCACCAATGGTGTTGATGAGGGTGTTCGACGCCAGGGCTGCCCCCATCGATCCCACCCAGACCAGCATCAGCGGGGGGATCAGCATGAGGGAGGCCGGGCTGCCACCCTCCATCACCTGGGCCCCGAAGATGGCGCCGAAGGCGATGAGGATGCCGGCAATCGCTGCCGGGTCCATGTCAGGTCTCCCTGCGCGGCAGCCGCAGGACCTGGCCCTGGCTCCGGCTGGACGCGTCCCCCTCGCGGCCGGTGATCGGCCGGCCCGGGATCTCGCAGATCTCGGCCACCTCGGTGGCCTCCTCCAGGTCTGTCCCGTACAGGTCGAGGTCCTGGCTCCGCCGGCTCAGGGAGAGAGTGCGCAGGGCGACCGAGGCCCGCCACTGGCGGATCAGCTCGACCACCTCGGGCAGGGTCTCCGCCACGATCAGCTTGTGACCGTCGATCATCGTGAGGACGGTGTCGGGGGTCGGCTCGGCCCTCTCGATCAGATCGGGATTCACGGCCATCTCACGGCCGCCCAGTCGCGTCAGGATAATCACGGTATCTGTCCCTCGAAGGCCCATGAGGCTTGTCCCCGGCCTCACCTTCACCTCGGCTCATGGGGTCCGAACTTGAGGCATTCGGCCGTATCGGCGGGCCGGCCCCGGGCGAATTGCCCTCCCCGTTGTCGAAAGGGCCGGGCCGCCGTCGGGGGACGGCGACCCGGCCCTCGCACCCGTCGGCCGGGTGCTGACCGGTGGTGGGATCAGCGCTTGATGTCGACGAGGTCCTGGAGCATCTGGTCGCTCGTGGTGATCACACGGGAGTTGGCCTGGAAACCGCGCTGGGCGATGATCAGGTTGGTGAACTCCTGGGCGAGGTCCACGTTGCTCATTTCCAGAGTGCCTCCGAGCAACTGACCTCGTCCTCCGCTCATCGGCGTACCGACCTGCGGCAGCCCGGAGTTGGGAGTGGTCTGGAAGACCGTGTTGCCGATCTTCTCCAGACCCATGGGGTTGTTGAAGTTGGCCAGGGCGATCCGGGCGAGGGTCAGCTTCTGGCCGTTGCTGAAGACACCGAGCACCGCGCCGTCGGCAGCGATCTGGAACTGCTGCAGGCTGCCGGCTGCCGCGCCGTCGGAACTGGTCACGGCCAGCGACTTGGGTCCGCCGTACATGGTGCTGCCCGCCAGTCCGATCGTGATCGCGGTCCCGTCGGTCAGGGTCAGCACCGGATCGGTCGAGGCCGGGTCGTAGGTGCCGCCGGCGGTGAACTGCACCGTGCCCGCGGTGCTCGTGCTCGCGGCGTCCGATTGGTCCGTGAGCGTGACGTCGAACCCGGTTCCGGCCCCGTCGGGGGTCAACAGGATCGAGACCTGGTGGGAACGGCCGGCTTCGTCGTACACGGTGGCGCTGAGGGTCATTTCGGTGTCGGTCCCCGCACTGATGTTCCCGCCGATCACGACCGAGGTGGAGGGGACCGGTTTGATCATGCTTCCCGTGGGGATGACGATGTCCCCGATCTGTCCGTCGGTGTTCACCACGCCGTTCACCCCGGTCCACCCCTGGACGATCATTCCGCTGGGGTTCACCAGACGGCCGTTGGTGTCGAAGGTGAAGGCCCCAGCCCTGGTGTAGTTGGTCTCTCCGCCGTTTCGGACGACGAAGAACCCGTCTCCCTGGACCATGAGGTCAGTGGACCGGCCGGTGTTCTGGGCCGAGCCCTGTCCGAAGTTCGGGGTGATGGACCCCAGCTGGACCCCCAGACCCACCTGGGCGGGGTTCAGACCCCCCACCCCGGGGCTCGGGGAGCCTGCGGCCTTCAGCAACTGGCTGAGGGTGTCCTCGAAAACCACGGAACTGCTCTTGAAACCCGTGGTGTTGACGTTGGCGATGTTGTTGGCAACAACGTCCATCAGGTTCTGGTGCTGGCGCAGACCGGTGATGCCGGAGAAGAGTGAGCGAAGCACGGATTCCCTCCCGGAATCTCATGGCGGACTCAGACGGCATCCGTGCCGTTCGAACCAAGACGGCGGCATCGTGCCACCGCTAGGCGTGGGAATCAGGTGAGGCTGGTGCGACCCGGGGACGCCTGACCGACGCTCTTGACGTCGTCCAGGGTGAGGGTCAGATCGCCGACGGAAAGGGTCGGCGGGCTGCTCTCCCAGGACACGGAGGTGACAACGCCCGTGAGGTCACTGCCGTCGGTCGCCGCCCACGTGACCTCCTGGCCCAGCAGCCCTCCGGCCGTCTGGACCCGGCTGGCCTGCAGGATGTCCTCGTCGAGTTCCATCAGATTGTTCAGCCGCTCCACCATCGTGAACTGCGCGTTCTGGCTGAGGAACTGCGCGGTGTCGACCGGCTCGTTGGGATCCTGGTACTTCATCTGCGCGACCAGGAGCTTGAGGAACATGTCCTTGTCGGCCGTGGCGCGGTCCTGCACGCTCGACGTGCCCGAGGTCTCGCTCGAGGATCGGGCGGCCTCCGTCGAGCCGGTGGTGTTCGTCGTGGCGGCGGCCGCGCTGTAGCGCGTCTCCGCAGCACCGACTCCGTTGATCGTCGTCATGGTCACTCCTTGGTTCTCGAAGGGGACTGGTGTTCTCGAAGGGGACTGAAACACATCGATGGGGGCCGGGAGAGCGGGGAAGCGTCGATCGCCTCTCAGACCCGCAGGTCCACTCCGCCGGTCCTGCCCGGAGCTGCGCCAGGGGAGACCTGGGTCTGGGGCTGGGGCTGGGTCTGGGTTCGGGGCTGGGACGGGGCCGACGGGCTCTGCGCGGGGTGCCGGTCCTGTGGGTCGTTGCCACCGGTCGGGTCGTTGCCACCGGCTGGGTCGTTGCCGGCCGTGTTCCGGTCGGCCGTGTTCTGGTCCGCTGCACCCTGGTGAGCCGGGGCCTGACCGGCGCCCCGACGGGGCTCATCGCCCGAGGACCAGGAGCGCAGATCGACGTCGCCCAGTTCCAGCCCGGCCTGGGACAACTGGGCCCGCAGCTCCGACATGTCCCCGCGCAGCGCGGACAACGCGGCGTCACCCGCTGTCAGACGCAAGGTCACCTGCCCGTCCAGGAGATCGACGGTGACCTGCACGGCCCCCAGGTGCTCTGGCGAGAGGTGCAGCACCGTGCGGTGGGTGCCGTCGCGCAGCGTCCGCACGGCCGTCAGATGCCGTGCCACCTGGTCGACGACACCCTGGGCTCCGTCGGGGTCGGACTGGGGGCTCGGCCCGGCAGCAGCGCCGCGCGAGACCCTGGCCTCCCCCCGGACCGTGGCCGGACCGCTCCCGCCCAGGCCCTGCACCGCGTTGACCCCCGTCTGGGCAGGCCCTTCCTGTGCGACAGGGCCACCGGCCCGGCCTGCGGCCGAGGCCACCTGACCGGCGACAGGGCCCATCACCGGTACCGCGCCCGCCGGTTGCCCGGCCTGGGCGCCCGGCCGCGCCCCTGTCACGTTCTGCCCCGCGAAGGGAGCACCCCTCTCCTGGGAACGGGTGTCCGAGCCGCCGGCACCGACGTCGGCCGTGGGGCCCTGGCCCCGGACCGCTGCCGGGGACGGCGCGCCCTGGTCGGTGGGAGCGGACGCCCTCGGCCCGGTCCCCTCGTCGGGGGCCGTCGGGGACTCCAGCCCGGTACGCGCGAGACCGAACGCTGCACCGGGGCCCGTGGGGGCGTTCGAGGCGTCCGACGACCGACCGGCCGCCGTCGGACCGGTGACCTGGGCCCCGGCTGTTCCGAACCGGGCCGGGGACCAGCCCGTGCCCCGACCCTCGACGCCGCCTGCGCCGTCGACGCCGACCCGGTCACCGATCCCGGCCCGACCGTCGGCCACTACCCGGCCGTCCGGGACACCGGCGGCCGCGGACCGTTCGACCTTCGGCGAGCCCGCAGCGCTGCGAGGATCCCGGTCGGCGCGCACCGACCGATCCGGCCGGTCCGTGCCCCCGGTGCGTTCGACGGCGTGGTCGGCGGTGCGTTCGGCCCCGTGGTCGGCGGTGCGTTCGGCGGCGTGGGAACGATCGGGCCGGCGCAGCCGGGGGTCTGCCCCGGTCGTCTCCCGGTCCGCCCGGTGGACCTCGCGGGGACGGTAGCCCGCGTCCCGCGAGGAGCCCAGCAGGGCCGAGGGGTCGGCCCGGCCGGCCCCGGCCGTCGTCGCCGTGGGGAACACGAAGGCCGCGAGGGCCGCCATGAACTCGGCAGTGGTCGTGTCGTCGGGATCGCGGCTCTGTTCCCTGGGCGTGGCTGCCCGGTCGGGAACACCGGTCGTCGGAGAGATGGTCATCGCAGTGCCTCCCAGTTGCGCGTGACTCGCTGGATGTAGGTGCGTGTCTCGGAGTACGGGGGGACCCCGCCGTAGCGCTTCACGGCGCCCGGGCCCGCGTTGTACGAGGCCAGGGCCAGATCCACTCGTCCGGGGCTGTCCTTGAGATAGCCGGACAGGAGCCGGGCCGCGCCGTCGACGGCCTGGGACGGGGACAGCGGGTCGACCTTCAGCGAACGGGCCGTCCCCGGCATGATCTGCATGAGACCCAGGGCCCCGGCAGGGCTGCGGGCCTCGGGGCGGTAGCCGCTCTCGGCCTTGGCCACCGCGGACAGCAGCGCCGGATCGATCCCGTACTTGCGGCCCGCAGCGGTGAACAACTCGGAGAACGGCCCGCTCAGCGCGGAAGATGTCGAACCGGACGATGCGGACACCGGGGAGGGGCCCGCGGTCCGCGCGGTCCGGGACCCCTGGCCCGCGGCCGCCGTCGAACCGGTGGCCTGTCCGGTCGCACCCGGGGCCGCCGCGCCGACCGCAGCCCTGGCCTGCGCCGCAGCCGCCGAGGAGATCGCTGCGGCGGCCCACAGCGAGGCCGCTGCCGACTGGGAGGCGAGGGACGAACTGCCGAACGCCGAGGACCCTGTGGACAGCCCTGTGGAAAGCAACCCGGCGGAGGAGGACAGCCCCGAGGACAGCCCCGAGGACAGGAGCGCGGGCAGCGCGGAGGCTCCGGCCGTGGAAGCGGCCCCGGCCTGGAACGCTGCCAGCAGAGCAGCCCTTTGCGCGAGGTCTGCCGCGGCGAGGGCCGGGGAGGT
>JAUPKJ010000146.1 GCA_030837505.1 Actinomycetota bacterium | reverse complement strand
TGCGCGCCCCCGCCGCCCCGCCCCCGCCCGGCACCGAGGAGGAACTCTCGGACGTCGCCCGGGGGATCGACGTGCCGACCCCGCCGTTCTGGGGCGACCGGGTCGTCAAGGGCCTCGCCCTGGCCGACTACCTGGGGTTCCTCGACGAGAGGGCGACCTTCCGCGGGCAGTGGGGGTTGAAGGGCTCCCGGACCGCCGGCGGCCCGGGCTACGAGGAGCTCGTGGCCACCGAGGGCAGGCCCCGGCTGCGCCTGTGGCTGGAACGGATCCAGACCGAGGGCCTGGTGCAGGCCGGCGTCGTGCACGGGTACTTCCCGTGCGTCTCGCACGGCCGGGACCTGATCGTCCTGCACCACGAGGACGACGGCACGGGCCGGCCGGCGGGCACGGAACGTTTCACGCTGACGTTCCCGCGGCAGCGGCAGGGGCGCCGGCTGTGCCTGGCCGACTTCTTCCGTTCCCGGCAGGAGGCCGAACGGTTGGGCGGACCGGACGTTCTGGGGATGCAACTGGTCACGATGGGCCCCGCGCTGTCGGTCGCGACGGCAGAACTGTTCGATAAACACGCCTACCGCGACTACCTGGAGCTGCACGGACTGTCGGTCCAGCTCACCGAGGCCCTCGCCGAGTACTGGCACGCGAGGGTCCGCGCGGAGCTGGGCCTGGCCGAGGCCGACTCGCCGAAGCTGTCGGGGATCCTGCGGCAGCGCTACCGGGGTTCGCGGTACTCCTTCGGGTACGCCGCCTGTCCCGACCTGGAACTGCGAGCGCCCCTCGTGCAGGCCCTGCGCCCGGAACGCCTCGGGGTCAGTCTGTCGGAGGAGTACCAGCTGCATCCGGAACAGTCCACCGACGCGATCGTCGTCCACCACCCCGAGGCCAAGTACTTCAACGCGACGTAGGGGGTGAGGGGGCCCGACAGGGTCCCCCAGCTCCCTTCCCCCGGTTCCCCCGGTTCCCGCAGTTCCCGCAGCCCCCAGGGCCGGACCCCGGTGCTGGCCCCTGCACAATGACCACCATGACGACGATCGTGCCCTGCCGTCCGGCCGCGGTGCTGTGGGACATGGACGGCACCCTGGCCGACACGGAGCCCTACTGGGTCGCCGCCGAGTACCGGCTCGTGCGGGCGCACGGTGGGACCTGGTCGGACGAACACGCCGAGGCCCTGGTCGGCAACCCGCTGGACGTCTCGGCCCACTACATCCGGCAGCACGCCGGGATCGACCTTCCCGTGCCGCAGATCGTCCAGGGGCTGCTGCTGGACGTCGTGGACCGGCTGCGCGAGGAGGTCCCCTGGATGCCCGGGGCCACCGAGCTGCTGGAACGACTGCGCTCGGCCGGGATCCCCTGCGCCCTGGTGACGATGTCGTACCGCTCCCTGACCGCTCCGGTCGTGAACGCCCTGCCCCCCGGGTCGTTCGCGACCGTCGTCTCCGGGGAGGAGGTCACGTGCGGCAAACCCGATCCCGAGCCCTATCTGACGGCAGCAGCCCGTCTGGGAGTGGACCCGGCGGCCTGCGTGGCGATCGAGGACAGCAGGCCGGGCACGGCCTCGGCCCGCGCGGCCGGAACGGGTGTCCTGCGCGTGCAGCAACGGATCTCCCTGCCGGCGACCCCGGGCCTGAGAGTGGTCCCGTCCCTGGAGGGGATCGGGCTGGAGGACCTGCAGGCCCTCCTGCCGCCCTGCCCGGCCTGTCCGGGCTGACAAGGCTGACAGGGCTGACAGAAACGACACCACCGAAGGTGCCCGACATATTGCCCCCGACCCCCACAACGGATTCAGGCCCCTTGTCCCGCGACTTCGCATAATGTTGCCGAAACGTGACAGAAGTCGGGCCTTGGGGTCTGTACCCGGTGCCCGGGCGCCTTCTAGGGTCTGTTCCGGAACTCCGTCGGCAACGAACGTCGGTTCCGGTCGTTCGCCCACAACACCACGGGAGGGTCGGTAATGGACTTATCGACTCCACCGAGAAAGCGGCAGGGCGCCGTCCGGAGCCCGAACAACGTCGAACGGAGTCCCGGAACAGGCCCC
Organism: Actinomycetota bacterium; assembly: GCA_030837505.1. Lineage (GTDB taxonomy): Bacteria > Actinomycetota > Actinomycetes > Actinomycetales > Kineosporiaceae > JAUPKJ01. The sequence goes on along the minus strand of JAUPKJ010000146.1, from coordinate 5,847 downwards.
CGGGCCAACACCATTCACTGGTCCGCCCCCCGTGGTTCCGACGTGTACCACTTCGTCCCTACCGCACCGGGCCAGTTCTTTCTGCCCCAACCGACCGACCGATCCGGACCGTCATTGCCGAACCCCGGGACGACCGGCACAGGATCCCCGCACAGAGGTGACAGATGCGCACAACCGGATCTCGACGGCTCCGCCTGCTGGCAATCGCCGGAACAGCGACGCTGTTAGGAACAGGGCTGGCGGCGTGCGGGGATTCCTCCGGCTCCGGTGAGGGCGACACCTTCGTCTTCGGGGCCTCGGCCGAACCCAAACTCCTGGACGGCGCGTTCGTCAGCGACGGGGAATCCCTGCGGATCGTGCGCCAGATCTTCGAGGGCCTGGTCACCACGGCCCCGGGCAAGACCGACGTCCGGCCCCAGCTGGCCAAGTCCTGGACGACCAGCGCCGACGGCAGGACCTGGACCTTCCTCCTGCACGAGGGCGTCAGCTTCAGCGACGGCACCCCGATGGACGCCAAGGCCGTCTGCGCGAACTTCGACCGCTGGTACCACTTCACCGGCGTACGGCAGAGCCCCTCGGTCTCCTACTACTGGACCACCGTCTTCGGGGGCTTCGCCCAGAACGAGGACGCCTCCCTGCCCAAGAGCCTGTATTCCTCCTGCACCGCCACGGGCGGCCTCACCGCAGTCATCAAACTGGCCCGCCCCTCCGCGGCCTTCCTGTCGGCCCTGACCCTGCCGGCCTTCTCGATCGCCAGCCCGGCCGCCCTGAAGAAGTACAAGGCCGACGAGGTCTCCGGCGCGGCAGGCTCCCCCCGCTTCACCGGGACCTTCGGCACCGAACACCCCGTGGGCACCGGCCCCTACCTCCTGCGCTCCTGGGAACGCGGCAACCAACTGGTCCTGGAACGCAACGAGACCTACTGGGGCAACAAGGCCAAGACCAAGAACGTGGTCTTCAAAGCCATCCCGGACGGCGGGGCCCGCCTGCAATCCCTGCAGAGCGGCGGCATCGACGGCTACGACCTGGTCGACCCCGCGGACGTGAAGACCCTGAAGGACAAAGGTTTCCAACTGCTGGACCGACCGGCCTTCAACGTCGGCTACGTCGGCCTGAACCAGTCCACCCCCCTGCTGAAGAACCCCAAGGTCCGCCAGGCGATCATCCACGCCATCGACCGGGAACGCCTCGTGAAGAACAACTACCCCGAGGGCACCCTGGTCGCCAAGGCCTTCATGCCCCCCGGGGTCTTCGGCTACGCCGACGACGTCCCCGAGTACCAGTACGACCCCGCCCGCGCCAAGGAACTGCTCACCCAGGCCGGCGTGACCTCCCCGAAGATCGAGTTCTGGTACCCCACCGACGTCTCCCGCCCCTACCTGCCCGACCCCGCCGCCGTCTTCCAACTGGTCAAGGGCGACCTGGAGAAGGCCGGCTTCACCGTCACGACCAAATCCGCCCCCTGGACCCCCGAATACCTCGACGTCGTCCAATCGGGCAAAGCCCAGATGTACCTGCTGGGCTGGGCCGCCGACTACGGCGACCCCGACAACTTCATCGGAACGTTCTTCCAGAAGTCCATGCCCGAATGGGGCTTCAACAACCCCGAACTGACAGCGCTGCTCGACCGGGCCGAGGCCCTGACCAACCGGGACCGGCGGATCGAGGCCTACCAGGAAGCCAACCGCAAGATCATGGAGTTCGTGCCCGGGGTCCCGTTCGTCCACACCCAGCAGGCGCTCGCCTTCCGCACCGAGGTCCAGGGCTTCGTGCCCAGCCCGGTGCAGAACGAGGATTTCGCGACCGTCAGCCTGTCGACGAAGTGAACGCCGAGACCGACAGCGCCCTGAGCCACCACCGGGGACGCGCCCAGGGCGCGTCCCCGTCCCGCGCCACGGCAGTCCCGCCGTGCTGAGGTTCGTGGTGCGCAGGCTGGCGCAACTGGTGCCGATCCTGCTGGGACTGAGCCTGCTGCTGTTCTTCTGGGTCCGCAGCCTGCCGGGCGGCCCGGCCGCGGCTCTCCTGGGGGAACGCGCGACTCCCGAACGGGTCGCCCAGATCAACCGGATCTACGGCCTGGACCGGCCCGTGTGGGAGCAGTACCTGGACTTCCTGGGCAGGGCCGCGCGCCTGGACTTCGGGGTCAGCCGGATGACCGAACGGCCCGTCACCGAGGAACTGGTGTCCCGTTTCCCGGCGACCGCGGAGCTGGCCGTCGTGGCGATCCTGTTCGCGGTGGGCCTCGGGGTGCCCCTGGGCTACCTCGCGGCCCGCCGTCATCTGACCTGGATCGACAACCTGTCGGTCGCGGGGAGCCTGATCGGCGTGGCGATCCCGGTGTTCTTCCTGGGTTTCCTGCTCAAGTACCTGTTCGCCGTCCAGTTGGGGTGGCTGCCGCCCGACGGCCGGCAGAGCCCCCGCCTGTTCGTGGACCACCCCACCGGGTTCTACGTCCTGGACGGTCTGCTGCGGGGGGACCCGGCCTCCTCCTGGGACGCCCTGCGCCACTTGATCCTGCCCGGGATCGCCCTGGGCACCATTCCCCTGGCCATCATCACCCGGATCACCCGGGCCGCGGTCCTGGACGTGCTCCACAAGGACTACGTGCGCACGGCCGAGGCCAAGGGGCTGACCCGCGCGGTCGTGAACAGGCGCCACGTGCTGCGCAACGCCCTGCTGCCCGTCCTGACCGTCACGGGCCTGCAGGTGGGGCTGCTGTTGTCCGGCGCGGTCCTGACCGAGACCGTGTTCGCCTTCCCCGGCGTGGGCAGTTTCCTCGTCGACGCCATCGCCGCGAGGGACTACGCCGTCATCCAGGGCTTCATCCTGGTGATCGCCGTGATCGTCGTGACGGTGAACCTGCTGGTCGATCTCGGCTACGGCCTGGTCGACCCGAGAGTGAGGCTGCGATGACCGCCGCCGACCCCGCGCCCCTCCGGCAGCGGGCAGCGCCCCCCGACACCGAGCAGGCCGGGATCTCCCTGGGCCGCGACGCCTGGCGCCGCCTGCGCCGGGACCCCGTGGCCATCGTCGGGGCCGTGCTGGTCCTGCTGTTCGTGGCCGTGGCGTTCCTGGCCCCCGTCCTGGCCCCCTGGGGGCCCACGGACACCCCCGGCAAGGACCTGGTCACCCCGACCAACGTGCCCGGCCCCAGCACCGAGCACTGGCTGGGCCTGGACAACCTCGGCCGCGACGAACTGAGCCGGGTCCTGCACGGCGCCCGCCAGTCCCTGGTCGTGGGCGTCGTCTCGCTGCTGTTCGGCGCGGTGACCGGCAGCCTCGTGGGCCTGGTCGCCGGCTCCTTCGGCGGCCGGATCGACAACCTGATCATGAGACTGATGGACATCATGCTCGCGGTGCCCGGACTGTTGTTCGCGATCGGTCTGGCAGCACTCCTGGGGCACAGCCTGACCTCCGTGATGATCGCGGTGGGCACCGTCAACGTCCCGGTCTTCGCCCGGCTCCTGCGCGGCTCCATGCTCACCCAGCGCTCGGCCGACTACGCCCTGGCCATAACCTCCCTGGGGGTCCGACGGCGCACCCTCATCCTGCGTCACGTCCTGCCCAATTCCCTGTCCCCGGTGATCGTCCAGGGCACCCTGACCCTGGCGACCGCGATCATCGACGCGGCCGGGCTGGCGTTCCTCGGCCTGTCCGGGACCGACCCGGGAGTGCCCGAATGGGGCCGGATGCTCGCAGAGACCCAGCGCTACCTCAGCTCCGCCCCGCACCTGGCGATCTTCCCCGGGGTGGCGATCGTCCTGGCGGCCCTGGGGTTCACCCTCCTGGGCGAGTCCCTGCGCGAAGCCCTCGACCCCACCTACCGGAGGTAGTCGTGCCCCAGGAGAACCCGGGGCCCCCGGCTGAGACCCCCGAGCCGCTGCTGCGGGTGCGGGACCTCACGGTCGCGTTCACCCAGCGGCACCGCCGGGACCAGGTCGCGGTGGACCACCTCGACCTGGACATCCCCCAGGGCAGCACCGTCGGCCTGGTCGGGGAGTCCGGCAGCGGCAAGTCCGTCACGTCCCTGGCCGTCCTGGGCCTGCTGCCCCGCCGCGGCGTGCGCCTCACCGGCAGCATCCGCTTCGGGGGACGGGAACTGCTCGGCCTGTCCCCGGCGGACCTGCGGACCATCCGCGGCAAGGACATCGCCATGGTCTTCCAGGACCCCATGACCTGCCTGAACCCCGTGCTGACCATCGGCACCCAGGTCACGGAGGTCCTGCACCGCCACCAGAAACTCCCCCGGGGAAGCGCCCGGGAACGCGCCGCGGACCTGCTGGACCAGGTCGGCATCCCCGACCCCGCCCGCAGACTGGGCGAGTACCCCCACCAGCTGTCCGGCGGAATGCGCCAACGGGCCCTCATCGCCATCGCCCTGGCCTGCCGGCCCCGTCTGCTCATCGCCGACGAACCCACCACGGCCCTGGACGTGACCATCCAGGCCCAGATCCTGGCCCTGCTGCGCGACCTCGTCACCGACACGGGCACCACCCTGCTGCTGATCACCCACGACCTGGGCATCGTCGCGGGCACCTGCGACACCGTCCACGTCATGTACTCCGGGCGGATCGTGGAATCGGCCCCCCGGGGGCCCCTGTTCGCCGACCCCGCCCACCCCTACACCGCCGGACTGCTGTCCTCGGTGCCCCGCCTGGACGCGCCCCGCGGCACGCGCCTGGTCCCCGTGCCCGGTTCCCCCACCGACACCCTGCCCTGGGACAACGCCTGCGCCTTCGCCCCCCGCTGCACGAGAGCCGACGCCCTCTGCACCGACCGCGCCCCCCACGAACGCACCGAGGGACCCCGGACCCTGCGCTGCCACCACCCCCTGTCGGATCCCGCCCCGGATCCCGCACCGGACCGGGCACCGGTCCTGGCCCCCGGCCCGGTCCCGCCGACAGCCACCGGCGGACCGAACCTCCTGCCCGAGGACGTCGCATGAGCCGCCTGCTGCAGGTCCGCAACCTGCAAGTCCACTTCCCGATCATCCGGGGGATCCTGCGCGACCGCGTCGTGGGCCACGTGCGCGCCGTGGACGGCGTCGACCTGGACGTGGACCGCGGAACGACCTACGGCCTGGTGGGGGAGTCCGGCTGCGGCAAGAGCACCCTGGGCCGGGCGATCCTGCACCTGATCGAACCCACCGCCGGGACCGTGGAGTTCAACGGCCAGGACCTGGCCACCATGGACCGCCACGAACTGCGCCGGACCCGCCGCCGCATGCAAATGGTCTTCCAGGACCCCATGGCCAGCCTCGACCCCCGCCAGAGCGTCCACTCCGCCCTCGTGGAACCCCTGCGCACCCACGACATCCCCGCCGGACCCGGCGGCTGGGACCGCCGCGTGCGCGAACTGCTCGACGTCGTGGGACTGCCCGCGAGCGCGGCCCGCCGCTACCCCCACGAGTTCTCCGGAGGACAGCGCCAACGCATCGGGATCGCCCGGGCGATCGCCCTGCAACCGGACCTGGTCATCGCCGACGAACCCGTCTCGTCCCTGGACGTGTCCGTGCAGGCCCAGGTCATCAACCTCCTGCAGGACCTGCAGACCACCCTGGGCCTGACCTACCTGGTCATCGCCCACGACCTGGCCGTCGTCCGGCACGTCAGCGACCGCATCGGCGTCATGTACCTGGGCGGCCTGGTCGAACAGGCCGCGGCCGACGACCTCTACGACACGCCACTGCACCCGTACACGCTGTCCCTGATGTCGGCGATCCCGATCCCCGACCCGACCGTCGAGGCCACCCGCGAACGGATCCTGCTCACCGGCGACCTGCCCAGCCCCGCCGACCCCCCGCCCGGCTGCCGCTTCCACACCCGCTGCCCCTTCCGCCACGACACC
>JAUPKJ010000145.1 GCA_030837505.1 Actinomycetota bacterium | reverse complement strand
GGAGATCAGTCGGGGGAGGGCGCGGTCTCGGGGCGGCCGGGGGCGTCCGGGCCGCCCGACAGGGCCCGGTCGCGGTAAGCGATCATCCATTCCCTGCCCTCGGCCAGGGGCAGAGGGAGGTTGATGGCGTAGCCCTGGCCGATCTCGCAGCCGAGATCGATGAGGTCGTTCCAGATGCGGTGGTCGGAGATGCCCTCGGCGACCACGGACAGGCCCAGGTTGCGGCCCAGGCCGACGATGGCCCCGACGATCGCGGGGTCGCAGCCACCGGATTCCTCGTGCTGCAGGAAGGATTTGTCGATCTTTACCTCGTCGACCGGGAGGCTGCGCAGGTACGACAGGGTCGTGTACCCCGTGCCGAAGTCGTCGATCGAGAGCCTGATCCCGCGTGCGCGCAGTCTGTGCAGCAGATCCATGGTCCGTTCGGGGCGGGTCATGATGCTGCTCTCGGTGATTTCCAGGGTCAGTAGGTCCGCCGGCAGACCGGTCTCGCGCAGCAACCGGTCCACCTGGGACAGGACGGAGTCGTCGGTCAGGCTTCGCAGGGAGATGTTCACCGCGATCCCCACCCCGGGCAGGCTGTGCTGCCATTCCGCGCAGGCCGTGACCGCCACTTGGAGCACGTGTTCGGTCAGCGGGCCGATGAGGCCGCTGCGCTCGGCCAGAGGGATGAACTCCGTGGGCGGGATCGACCCCAGACGGGGATGCGTCCACCGGGCCAGGGCCTCGACACCACGCAGAGTCCCGTCGATCAACGTCGTCTTGGGCTGGATGTGCACTTGGATCTGTCCCGACGCGATCGCCTGCCGCAGATGCGTGATGAGGGCCAGCCTGGACCGTGACGTGGTGTCCGTGGCCTTCTCGAACACCCTCACCCCGCATCCCAGCTGTTTGGCCTCGTACATCGACAGGTCGGCGCGCTTGAGCAGGGTCGGAACGGTCGTCCCGTGGTCGGGGGCCAGGGAAATGCCGATCGAGGCGCTCACGGTCAGGTCGAGACCGTCCACCTCGAACGCTTGTCCGAACGCTCCCAGCAGCTCCTGACCGAAACCCGGCGCTTCGGCGCGGCCGCATCCGAAACGCACGATCGCGAACTCGTCCCCGCCCAGGCGGACAACCAGGGTGTCCGTGTCCTGCACGGCCCGGCGCACGCGCCGCGAGACCTCCTGCAACAACAGGTCCCCCTGCAGATGTCCGAGGGTGTCGTTGATGTCCTTGAACTCGTCCAGGTCCAGGATCGCGACCGCCAGGGGAAGAGGACGCCGCAGCGCCAGCCGCGACGTCAGTTCCCGGTGCAGCATCGTCCGGTTCGGCAGTCCTGTCAGAGGGTCGTGCAGCGACTCATGACGCAGCTGATCCAGCAGCTGGCTGTTCCGCAAGGCCGTGGCGGCCTGATTCGCCACCGTCTCCAGGAGTCTGACGTCGCTGTCGTCGAAACCACGGATGTCGCCCTTGCGCTCGTCGACCCCGAGCACGGCGACGGTGCCCTCGCGGCCCCGCAGCGGGACGATGACGCTGTCGCGCACCCCGTGAGCGTCCAGCCACCGGCGGACCTCTGGCTCCCGGGAGTCCCGGCGCAGCAAGGTGGGCCGGCCCATGCACACTCGTTTCATGATCCATGCGTGGTCGATCGGTGGGTGCTCCCAGCGCCGGCCGCTCGACATCCCGCGACCGACGGCGTCGGTCGCGTAGCCCCGGCAGCTCGGAGCCTCCGGGCCGTCGGGAGTTCCCGGGTCGTCGGGAGCCTCCTGCCCGTCGGAAACACCGGGAACACCGGGAACACCGTGGAGAAGGGCCGCACCGTGACTCCTCGGGGCTCCGTGGCCGCCTCGGGGACCGGCGGCCCTGGCGATCTCGTCCTCGGGGCCCAGGAGCAGGGCCGGACCCGTCGCACGGCCCCGGGGATCGGTGAACAGGACCCAGGCCTGTTCTGCGTGAAGGAGCTCCTTGGCCTGTCCCAGGACGGTGCTGACGACGTCGCTCGAACCCGCCGTACCCGACACGCTCTGGCTGAAACGGTAGAGGCGTTCCAGCCCGAGGTGGCGTTCCTGCAGGGAGGCGAAGGCCCGGTAGGCCGGCAGCAGCGCGGCGAAGGTGGCAAGGAGCGGGAGCGCGGACCAGGCCGTGGCGGACCAGGCCGCTGCGGCGAGGGCGCCGAAGGTGGCGGCCGGGACGGCGTCGACGACGGCCCGCAGAGCGGACCGGATCCACTGCCCGGGCCCGGAAAGCGTCGCCGAGGTTTCGTGGGAGCGGATGACGAGAGTGACGGCGAACGCGGCGAATCCGGTGGACAGGACCGTGCCGGCTATTGCTGCGAACCACACTCCCGGGGGGTTGCCCCCCCAGAGGTGGAAACCGAGTTCGAAGAGGGCCGCGGCCACGGTGGCCTCGGCCGACGCGAGGGCCGTGTTGAAAACGAGTTTACGGGGGTAACGAAACTGGCGGCGCAGGATCCCGAATCCGAGCAGTACACTCAGCGCCCTCGCCGTCACCAGGGTGTGGGGATCGGCGCTCAGCAGGCCGAGCACGAGCGGGATCTCGCTGAGGAAAATCGATCGGGCTTCTCTGCGGACCTGCACGTTGAGGACGATGGACTGGGTCGCGGCGAAGCCGAGGACCAGGGACCACGCCGGCAGGGGCTGTCCTTGGCCGGGGACGTCGGGTGAGAGAAGGAACCACCCCAGGGCTGCCAGAGCGACCCAGCACAGGGTGAAGGCCGGGACCGCCAGACGTTCGGACAGGCTCCTGGGGCGGGTGCCGGCTTCGTTCCGGGGTGTTGAGCAGGATTCGGCCGCGCCTCGGGGCACGTCGTCTCCACGGCGCGTCCTGTCGGCAGTAGTGGTCACGACGCCTTCCGGGGGAGGACCTGGCAACTGAGGGGGGAGGGGCGGGGACACGGGCCTGACAGAAGGGGGTCCGGGTGGGCAGGTTACCCGCGGCGGCAGGGAATGTCGTGGGCGATCGACATTTTCGGACCGAAACGATTCTCGGGGCCAGGACCCGTGCTCGGAAGCAGCCCGGACCGATAGCCGGAAGTCCGTTCGGATTTCCCTTCCTGTTCTACCTCGGGCAGGGGCACCATTCGTGGGAAAACTACGGCACGCGGTCGGCCCGTGACGGTATGTTCCCTGCGACGGCGACCACCTGGGGGCAGAACTCATGGATAACTCTTCCGGTTTCGGAACCGGACCGTTGGGCAAGGCAATTCTGGGGAGGATTCAGGTGTCCCCGGGCAGAAAACGGGTGCCGGGTTCTCCGGCGGGGCTCGCGATCGGGGGACTGACGGCCGTTCTGGCCCTCACCTGCCCTGCCCTGCCCGATCCCGCGGACACGGCGCCTTCGGCACGGACGGCGTCGCACGTCCGCTCTTCCGAGGCCGGCCCTCGAAGGGCAGCCGACCCCCGAAGGGCCGCCGGCCCCCGGCGAGCAGGCGACCCCCGGCAAGTGATCGTCACAGGTCGGCCCGGACAACAGTCGGCCGTGGCCCGGGCCGTGCTGCGCGCCGGCGGAACGGTCCGACGGCCTCTGCCCGTCGTCCACGGCCTCACCGCGCTCGTCCCGGCCGACCGGCTGGCTCAGGTGGGGTCCGCGCCGGGGGTCCGCGCCGTGAGCCCGGACGCCCGGGGACGTCTGCTGTCGGTCGACCCCGACCTCGGGTACGACGTCGAGGCCGACGACGGCTCCCTGCACAGGATCGCCAAGATCACCCATGCTCGGGAGGCCTGGCGCAACGGGATCACCGGAGCGGGGATCGACGTCGCCCTCATCGACAGTGGCGTGGCCCCCGTCACAGGCCTGACCAGCGGAAACGTCATCAACGGCCCCGATTTGTCCTTCGAGTCGCAGAACGCGGCCCTGCGCAACACCGACACCTACGGGCACGGCACCCACCTGGCCTCGATCATCGCGGGCCGCGACGTCCCCGCCGACGGCTCGCAGTACGCCAAGGCCGACAAGACCCACCGTTTCAACGGCCTGGCCCCCGACTCCCGGGTGATCTCGTTGAAGGTCGCGGCCTCCGACGGCGGCAGCGACGTCTCCCAGGTCATCGCGGCCATCGACTGGGTCACCCAGCACGGACAGGACGACGGCCTGAACATCCGGGTCCTCAACCTCGCGTTCGGCACGGACTCCACGCAATCCGCCGACCTGGACCCCCTGTGCTACGCGGTCGAGAACGCCTGGCGGGCCGGCATCGCCGTGGTCGTGGCGGGCGGCAACGACGGCACAGAGCGTCAGGAACTGGCGAACCCGGCGGCCAGCCCCCTGGTCATGGCCGTGGGAGCCTCTGATCCGGCCGGCAGCATCGGGATCGGCAACGACGTCGTCCCGGAGTTCTCCCAGCGTGGCACGAGCGACCGCCACGTGGACCTCCTCGCCCCCGGGGTGCACGTGCTCGGTCTGAAGGTTCCGAACGGTGCCATCGACGGGCGCAACCCGCAGGCCCGCGTGGGGGACAGGTTCTTCCGGGGCTCCGGCACCTCCCAGGCCGCAGCCGTCGTGTCCGGTCTGGCGGCCCTCTACCTGTCCCAGTACCCCCAGGCAACGCCCGACCAGGTCAAAGCGGCTCTCACGGACTCGGCGGTGCTCCCGTCCCAGATCCAGGTGCTGCACGGCGGGTACGGGATCCCCGACGTCCACACCGCGCTCGTCCACAACCCGCCGCAGGCCTCGCAGCCGGCCTCGGGCGCGACGGGCACGGGATCCCTGGAGTCAGCCCGCGGCACGAGCCACGTGCACGACGGGTACACGGAACTGACCGGGGAACAGGACATCTTCGGGCAGGTCTGGGACGGCGCGGCCTGGGCGGGAGCCTCCGCTGCCGGCACGTCGTGGACCGGCGGCGACTTCAACGGCACCACCTGGACGGGCGCCGGGTGGGCCCAGGGCGGTTCGAACGCCGGATGGGAATCACACGCCTGGTCCACGGACAGCTGGTCCTCGCATGCCTGGTCCGAATACGTGTGGGAGTCCCATGCCTGGTCCGTCGGCGGTTGGGACAGCCACGCGTGGAGCGACAGCTCCTGGGACAGCCACGCGTGGAGCGGTGGCTCCTGGGGCAGCCACGCCTGGTCCACCGCCGGCTGGTTCTGAGCATCGGTCCCGAAGCTCGCTCGCGATCGGCCCCGGACGGCCCTCTCCGCAGCCGTGCGCCTCCTCACGGTGTGAGGCGCCCGCTGCCGTATCCTGACCGGGACCGGCGGACCGAGTGATCCATCGGTCGGGCAGGACCGGTCCACCGACCGGCCCGGCCCGATCCGTCACACCGGCCCGATCCGTCACACGGACCGGCAGGATCGCCGGACCGGGCCGACCCCCGGACCGGCAGGATCGCCGGCCGACCGGTGCGTGTCCCGTACCGGACCGTTTCCCGTCGGGCGCCCCTCCCGGGAGCCCCCACGGTGCGACCCCAGAGAGAAGACCATCGTCGATGACCGGCCGCAAGAAGATCGCGTTCCAGGGCGAGCAGGGCGCCAACTCCCACATCGCCTGTCGCGATGTGTATCCGGACTACCAACCGGTGCCCTACGAGACCTTCGAGGAATGCTTCGCCGTCATCGAACGCCGGGACGCCGACCTCGGCATGATCCCGGTGGAGAACTCGACGGCGGGCCGGGTCGCCGACATCCACCATCTCCTGCCCCGCACCACCGTGCACATCATCGGGGAGTACTTCCTGCACGTGCGTCACCAGTTGCTCGGCGTCCCCGGCGCGACCACCGACGGGCTCAAGACGGTCCACAGCCATCCCCAGGCCCTCGACCAATGCCGTTCCCATCTGCGAGAACTGGGCCTCACACCGGTCATGGCCGCCGACACCGCCGGCAGCGCGCGCGAGGTCGCGCAGTGGGGCGACCCGACGAGGGCCGCCGTCGCGTCGCGGCTGGCGGCGGAGGTCCACGGGCTGGAGATCCTGGCCGAGAACATCGAGGACGAGAAGCACAACACCACCCGGTTCATCATCGTGTCGCCCCAGAACCTGCGGGCGGCCCCCGGGATCGGCCCGATCGTCACCACGTTCGTGTTCCAGGTGCGCAACCTGCCCGCGGCCCTCTACAAGGCTCTCGGAGGGTTCGCGACCAACGGGATCAACATGACCAAGCTCGAGAGCTACATGGTCAGCGGCCAATTCTTCGCGACACAGTTCCTTGCCGACATCGAGGGGCACCCGGACGATCCGAACGTCGGCCGGGCCTTCGAGGAGCTCGGGTTCTTCGCCGACTACCGGATCCTGGGGGTCTACCGGGCCAACCCGTTCCGGGAACAGATCAAGAGCCTGGAGCTGGCCGCCGGTCCCTCCTCGCTCAGCTCTCAGGGCCGGTCGCTCTGAGAGCGATACTGCTCGACGGAGGAACGTGACGGGCGGGCGTTCCCGGAAAGGACCGCCCGCCCGATCTCTGCGCTGCGTATTTCAGCTCGGAGCGGCCGGCACGAGGTGGCTTCGGCTCGTAAACGGGAGAAGCGCAGGTCAGCGGGCCGCGACTCGGGAACCGGGGAAAGAGGCCAGGGCTGCGAGCAGGTCGGTGCGGGCCAGACCGAGTGCGAAATCGAGCACGTCGTCGTAGCCGACGGGCTCGCCGACATGCACTTCCAGAACCTCTGCCGGCACGCTCCAGCGCTCCGCGAGGACCCCGCCGGTCGTGAGCAGACCCACGATCTCCGGGGTCGCGACCTTGCGCACTTCCTCGCCGCAGCCGGCGCAGACGAAGGCGTAGTAGGACCACTCGGGCACCGAACACACCACCAGACGGACCTGCGCGACGGTCAGCTCGACGTCCCCACAGTGCGGGCAGGTGGCCTTGATGACGGTCATCGGTTGCCTCCATCGGATCGACGCCCCCTCGACGCCTTCCGTTCGATCGGCGTCAGGTTGTTGCCACCTCAGCCTCGGTCCCCCAGAAGCGCGACTTGAGCCCTGCGTTCCGGTGACGGGGCAGGTTCGGCTCTTCGGCGGGACGCCGGAACGGCGCGTCGCGGGGGTATGCCCGGGAGGGGCGGAACGGGAGGGGACCGGCCGCACCGCGTCTGTCGATCGTAAGATCGACAGATATGTCCCGAAAAGGTCTGAACACGGCAAGAGCTAGTTCCGTGGGGCACGCCGGGGCGTGGTGGGCATCACGCCTGTTCCCCTGACGAGATCATCTCGGCGCCACTACGGTGCACCGCATGGGGACAGCAGGGCTCCGCCCCGCCTCGACGGCACCGACGCCCGAGTTGCGCCAGCGGGTGGCGGCCGCTGCCCGGGAGCTTTTTGCCGCACAGGGGTACGAACAGACGACGGTCGATGCCATTGCCGAGAGGGCGGGGGTCGGGCGGCGGACATTCTTCCGGTACTTCCGTTCCAAGGACGACGCGATCTTCCCCGACCATCTCAGGATCGTCGCCGACGTCAGGACCTACCTCGCCGCGACGGCCGAACCCCCCGTGCAGGCGGTGTGCGGCGGCGCCCGGGTCGTGTTCCGCAGCTATGTGGACGAACGGGAGGTTGCCGTCCAGCGGTACCGCCTGAGCCGGTCGGTTCCGGCCCTGCAGGACAGGGAAGCTGCCAACGTCGCCCGGTACACCAGGGTCTTCAGCAGCTACCTCCGGCAGCGGTTCGCGGGCCGGCCCGACGCGGTCCTGCGGGCCGACACGGCCGCGGCCGCCGTCGTGGCGGCGCACAACCACGTCCTGCGGATGTGGCTGAGGGCCGAGGGGCGAGGGGATCCCCTCACCGACCTCGATCAGGCCTTCGCCTGGGTGCAGGGACTGCTGGAACCCGGCACGGAACCGGGGGGGCGGGAGCCCGGCGGTGCGGGATCCGCGCCCGTCGTCCACCGTCGGGGGGAGGGCACGGACCTGGTCCTGGCCGTCGTGCGGACCACGCGGCCCGCCGAGGAGGTCCTGCAACGGATCGCCGGGGTCCTGTAGGGGGTGCCCGCGAACGCGGGGCCACCGGGGCCACTGGGACCAACCGGTGGTGATCCCTGGGCCCAACCGGTGGCGATCACTGGGTGATATCACTTCGGGTGACTGAATGAATTACTCATAGTTACCTAAAGGGGCTCATCCTCGTAGCGTAACGTGCGCGCCTGTAGCCGGCTGGGACCTATGCACCTTGTTGCTCTGCATTCGGTGCCGTAAAACTGACACTAAGTGTCAGACCTGCGGGATCGTCATCACCGATCCCGCTGACACGGAAGCGGAGGACCAACGCGATGGCGGCACCTCTCACCATGGCGAAATCCCGGGACGGCAGATCCGCCAGCCGGGAGATCTTCGTCGTCTCGATCCACAAGGTGCGGGACCGGGCCGGCGGTTTGCCGTACCGGTGGCTGCCCTACGGGGTCGAACACGCCTGGGAACCCGGCAACCGACGCACTCTGTGCGGCGAATGGATCTGCGGCTGGACCGTGTTCTGGGATCGTCCCTTCTCCACCCGACGGGCAGCGTCCTGCCCGGCCTGTGTGGAGGCCACCCTCCCCGCCGAGTCGCGCCGACGGCTCGACCCGGTGGGCCGAAGAAAGGAATGATCCATCTGCGGGTGGATCAGAATCTGTCGTGACCGGGCAGGTCCCCGAAGGAGTGGACCATCGCCCGGTCGCGTGCCGTTCGGGCCACGAAGCGGCGTTGACGCCCCGTGGAGCGCGTGATCTCATGAAGTCGCCTGGACGACAGAAACCGCAAACGGCGCACCGTTCGAATACTCGACCCGCACAATCGTCCACCACAGCGCTCGTCGCCCCGGACGCTCACCGACCGGGGTCCCCGGCGAAACCGGGAGCGACACCGTGCGCGACACTCCGCGGCCGTCCGGCGCGAGCGCCCTCGGCGTCGTACGGGTCGGTCGATGGTCCGGACGGAAGGGTCGCCGGTCCCCTCTCCCCGGAGCCCCCCGGCCGGACATGACTCGGGGAGCACTTCATGCACACTCCTTCTGCCCGCCCCTTCCGCGGCCTGCCCCGCCCGGCCCCGCTGCCTCGGCCTGCGGCACCGTCGCAGCCTGCGGCACCGTCTCGCCCTGCGATCCTGTCTCGCCCGGCGGTCCTGTCCTGCCTGGCGGCCGGGGCACTCGGGGCGCTCGGGGCCTTCGGGGTCCCCGGCCTGCCGGACACCCCGGCCCTGCCGGATGTGCCCGCCCTGTCCCACAGCCGATCCTGGGCACCGGACACCGGAACCGACCTCCGGCCGAACGACCGCACCCTGAACCAGGACCGCACCCTGAACCAGGACCGCACCCGTACCTCGGGCGGATCACCCGCCTCCCACGCGTGGTCCCTGCCGGTGCTCCGGAGCGACCACGCCCGGACCGATCCGCACACTCGATCCTGACACCCCCGACCGGGCCTCCCGGGAAGATCGCGCGGGTCCTCAGCCCCGCACCCGCCACGCGTCCTCGTCGCGGGTCAGCTCTGCGACCTTCTCGGGAAGCCTCCCGGCCGCCAGATCCGAAAGACGCACCTCCTCCAGGACCGACCTGATCCGCACCCGCAGCGCCACCCACGTCTCGCGCAGCGCCGTCGCGGCCCCCCGGTACTCCACGTCCTCGGGTACGACCCCCGCGATGTTGGCCAGCGGACCGTCCACGGCCCGGATCACGTCAGCGACCGCGATCTGCTCCGCCGGCCTTGCCAACTGGTAGCCACCGACAGCCCCCCGACGGCTGAGCACCATCCCGGCCTCCCTCAGCTCCGACAGAATGTTCAACAGGAACGGCAGCGGGATGTCCTGGGCCTTGGCCACGGCCTCCGCCTTCATCCACATCCCCGGCTCGGCCGTCGCCAACTCGGCTGCGGCACGGACGGCGTAGTCGGTCTTCGCGGAGATTCGCACCCGCCCATTGTGGGGTCCCCGCCCTCGACCGGCTCGCGCAGTCCCGCACCCCACCCGGTCCGGCGGGCCCACCACCCCCTCTGGCAGCCTGGGGACGTGCCTGCCCGCCCCGGGACCCGACGCGACACACCGACCGCCCTCGCGGTCGTCGTCTGGATCGCGGCCGCGCTGTCCCTGGACGCCGTCCGGCTCCCGCCTGCCGGTGAACAAATCAGCGGGCCCCTGCTCGGACTGGTCACCTGGGCCCTCCTGCTGTTCCTCCTGCGCTCGCGTCCACCGCTCGTACGTGTTCAGACCGGCGTGGTGGTCGTGCTGGCCACCATCGTCGAGTACACGTTCTCCCCGCTGTTGGAGGCGTACACCTACCGGATCGGGACCGTGCCCTGGTTCGTCCCGCCCGGTCACGGTCTGGTGTATCTTGCGGCCTTCGCCCTTGCCCGGTCCCCGCGGCTGCGCAGGGCCCAGGGGCGCGCGGCGATCCTCACGGCCGTGGTGGCCGGCGGATGGGCCCTGTACGGGGTGACCCTGGCCCCCCGCCCCGACGCCCTGGGCGCCTTCTGGTGCGTGTGCCTGCTGGGGTTCCTGGCCCGGGGGCCCAACCGCCTGCTCTACGTGGGAGCCTTCGTCGTCGTCTCGTACCTGGAGATCCTCGGGACCTGGCTGGGCACCTGGGCCTGGGCCGGGACCGACCCGGTGCTGCACGTCGTCACCCAGGGCAACCCGCCTTCTGGGGCCGCGGGCGGGTACGGCTGGTTCGACCTCTACGCCGTCCTGTCGGCGCCTTGGCTGTGCTCGGCGTTCAACAGGCTCAGGGCGGCTTCGTGCAGGGTGCTGTTGCTGGCCAGGGCGTCGCCGCCGAAGGGACCCTCCTTGCCGTCCAAGGACGTGAAACGACCGCCGGCCTCGGTGATGATGGGAACGAGCGCTGCCATGTCGTGCAACGCCAGTTCGGGTTCACCGCAGAGGTCCACCGAGCCCTCGGCCAGCAGCATGTACGACCAGAAGTCCCCGTAGGCCCTCGTGCGCCACACCGTCCGCGTGAGCCGGAGGAAGGCCGGCAGCAGCCCGCGCTCCTCCCACCCGCCCAGCGAGGAGTAGGAGAACGACGCGTCCGACAGGGACGAGACCTCCGAGACCCGGATCCGTCGGGCCGACGACAGACTGCGGCCCGTCCAGGCCCCGGTGCCCCGGGAGGCCCACCACCGGCGCCCCAGGGCCGGGGCCGACACCAGGCCGACGACGGGCTCGCCGTCCTCCAGGAGGGCCAGGAGCGTGGCCCAGACGGGAACACCCCGCACGAAGTTCTTGGTGCCGTCGATCGGATCGACCACCCACTGGCGGCTGCCGTGCCCCGTGGGGGCGAACTCCTCCCCGGCGACGGCGTCGCGGGGGCGGGTCCGCCGCAGTTGGGTGCGCACGAGTTCCTCGGCGTCCTGGTCGGCGTCGCTGACCGGGGTGAGGTCCGGTTTGGTCTCGACCCGCAGATCGGCCGCCTGGAAGCGGGAGAGGGCCAGGGAGTCCACCATGTCGCCGATCACATGGGCCAGCCGGAGATCGTCGTCGTAACTCGCCATGTCCCGTCCCTTCCTCGTGTCCGACCGGTCGGTGCCGCCGCGGCGCCGACCCTTTGCCTGCCGTGGTGACGCTACAGGCAGTTGCCCGGTCCGGGGACCTCCCCGGTGAAGGGGACGGTGTGCGTCAGACGGTCGGAGGCTTCGGGCCGGCGGGGGGCGGGCTCTGGTTCTCCTGCCGGGCGCCGAGGAATTTCTCGTATCTGTCAGATGCAGCCTGGGACTCGGGGGAGAGCGTGATGGTGGGGTCGAAGACGATGCCTGCTGCTGCTGCGTCCTCGCGGAGGTGGGCCAGATCGGTGTCCATGGCCTCGCGCAGGAGGTCTTTCTGCTGGGGCGAGCCGTGGGGGCCGTCGGCGGCCCGCCGGAACAGTTGCAGGTACTGCTCGGTGTACCACCCCGCCAGGGGCAGCTCCCGGTGGGAGAACGGGGAGGAGATGTCGCTCTCCATGTAGCCGACCCCGGCCTCGGGCCCGTTCGGGTTCCATTCCTCCGCCAGCTGCTCGGGGATCTCGAGGAGCCGCAGGTTCTTCACGATCCAGGAATCCTTTTCCCCGTTCTCCAGGTTCTCCAGGAAGCGGGCGAAGGCCTCGACGGTGGCCAGGAGCCGGGGCAGGCCGGGAAAGGTGGCGAACCACGCGAAGACCACGTCATCGGCTTCCAGGGCGCGGACCACGTGCCCCGCACGGTGACGGATCTCCGGGGGCGCGTCGTCGGCGCAGGGCCAGACCTCGGCCAGGGACCGGGCGATCCGCTCCCGCTCTTCCTCGGTGGTCCTCCCCTCGCAGAAGAACCTGTGGAGCAGCCCCTCGTCGAACAGAGTGTCCCTGGCGGTCATCGTCCGTCCTCCCTGCGAGCACTTCTCAGTATTTCCTCGACCAGCTGTTGTCGGCCGTGAGCCACATGCATCATTGCTGCTTGACGGCAATGTTTCTGTTGTGAACGATGTCCTTCCTGACGTGGGAATTGCGGGATCTTGTTGAGCTGAGACAGGGCCTGAGCAATTTCCTGGCGTGGCAGCCCGAGTTCCTTGGCTCTGATGCGGAGCAGAGTCTTGGTCGCGGTTCGGGCCTGCTCACGCTGGCGCAGGGGGATGTCGCAGGTGTCGACACGGACCTCCATCCCCTCCAAGTCCCGCAGCGGGCGGGAGAACCGGAACAGTCGAGGGGTGGTGGGGTCGGCGGCGGCCTTGCGGTCGCGGGCCGTCTTCCGGCGTGCGCGGTCGGCCGGCTTGCGCGAGAAGCGGGCCGCCCCCGCGGCGGCCGCTTCGACGCCCATTCCCACGCCGGCGGCCGCGGCCGGGGGCATCCCGGTGGTCGCGACGTTCACCCCGGTCGCCAGGCCCAGGGCTCCGCCGTGACGGGCGAGGTTCCTGGCCCGGGTCCTCACCCAGGGCGGGTCCTCGGTGTGCTCGGCCAGGGCGAGCCGGTCGCACGTGGACAGCAGCGGGCCCTGCTCGACGATCTTCCCGTCGTTGTCCACGGCCGTCACCCACAGGGGGTCGTCCACCGGGTTCGAACCCCGCACGTGTCTGCCGGTGGGGGACAGGGACAGCACCGCGCCCTCGTGGGTGTCCTCCCACTGCTGGTGGGAGAAGCCCAGAGTCTCCAGGTCCCCCTGTGTTCTGACCCGCAGCCCGGGGATCCGGCTGCGCAGTCGGTCGCTGCGGGACTGCGGGGCCGTCGGCACCGCCACCGGGGCTGCCCCCGGAGCGGGTACGGCGGATGGCTCGGGGGAGCCGCGGGCGGCAGGGGAGCCGTCCGGGCCGGGGACAGCGGCGCCGGGGGATCCCTCAGCACCGGGGGAGTCGGGGGCCGTGCCCACACCATCGGTTGCCCCGGCCGCTCCGGCGCCGGCCGGGGCCGTGCCGTCGACGGCACGGACGGCGGCGAGGGCGTCCTGCCAGGCGCTGCGGGTCGCGCTGGTGCTGCTCAGGGCCTGGCGGACGGCGTCAGCGGCTGCGGCGGAACGCGTCACCAGGCCGGTGATCCCGATGCTCGCGGCGGCTTGTTCCACGGATTCGCCCGCTTGGGCTGTGCACGAACCCATCTGCGCGACCTCGTCCAAGCCGTCACAGGTCCAGCCGGCCCACTCGATCCACTCCCCGAGCAACCCGCCGCCGGACGATGTCCCCGTCGTCACGAACGATCTCCCGTCCCCGGTTCGACACGCCCATCGATGATACGGGACTCGTGCGAAAGGGACACCACGGACACAACGGCCGTGCTGCGTGCACCCTCGAAGCCTTGGGAAACGGGACGGGGCACCGCCGTCCTCAGTGGTTCTCGGGTTCCAGGCTGATCGCGCCGCAGGGGCACTCGGCCACGCAGATCCCGCAGCCCTTGCAGTAGTCCAGGTCGATCCGGTAGCCCTGGCCCGGGCCCAGGTTGATCACGGCGTTGTCGGGGCAGACCCCGTAGCAGTTGTCGCACTCGAAACAGTTCCCGCAGGACAGGCAGCGACGGGCCTCGAACAGGGCCGTCGATTCGTCCAGGCCGCCGACGACCTCCTCGAAGGTCGAGTGGCGCCGGGCCGCGTCCAGCACGGGGCGGACCGTGCGCGGGGCGTCCGAGTAGTACCAGGTGTTGAGGCGGTCGAAGGTCGCAGGCTCGGACTTCGGCGGGGCCTGGTACGTCGTTCCGCGCAGCCAGGCGTCGATGTTCTTGGCGGCCTTGCGGCCGTGGCCCACGGCCACCGTGACCGTGCGGTCCGAGGGGACCATGTCCCCGCCCGCGAAGATCCCGGGTTCTGCGGTCATGAGATCGTCCCCGACCTGCACGACGCCGTTCTCGATCGTCACGCCCGGCACGTCCTGCAACAGCCGCAGGTCGGCGTCCTGCCCGAGGGCCAGGACCAGGGTGTCGGCCTCGAGCTCCTCGACCTCGCCCGTGGGCTGCGGGAAACCCGTCTCGTCCAGTTCCATCCGCTCCATGAGGACCTTGCCCTCGTCGGCCTGGCGGATCGTGGACAGCCAGCGCATGAGGACCCCCTCCTGGAGGGCCTCCTCGACCTCGATGTCGTGGGCCGGCATCCGGTCCCTGGTCCGGCGGTAGACCACGACGGCCTCGGTGGCGCCCAGTCGCTTGGCCGTGCGCGCGGCGTCCAGGGCGGTGTTCCCACCGCCGTAGACCACGACCCGCCGGCCGAGCATGGGTTTGTCCTGTCCCTCCATGGAGCGCAGGAGGGTCACGGCGTCCAGGATCCGCGCGCTCTCGCCCGCCGGGATCTGCGTGTGCTTGGCGACGTGGGCGCCCACGGCCACGAAGGCCGCGTCGAAGCCCTCGGTGCGCATGGTGCCGCGCAGGTCCGTGACCGGGCAGTTCAGCCTCAGGTCTACCCCCAGGTCGCAGATGCGCTCGATCTCGGCCTGCAGGATGTCGCGCGGCAGACGGTAGGAGGGGATCCCGAAGCGCATCATGCCGCCGGCGAGGGGCCCGGCCTCGCGGATCTGCACCTCGTGCCCCATCCGCCGCAGGTGGTGGGCCGCGGTCAGCCCGCTGGGGCCCGCGCCGACCACGAGGACCTTGCGGCCGGTCGACGTCGCGGGGGCCGGGACCGTCCAGCCCTTGTCGATGGCCAGGTCCCCGAGGAACCGCTCCACCGAGTTGATGCCGACGGCCTCGTCGAGGTGCCCGCGGTTGCAGGCACTCTCGCACGGGTGGTAGCAGACCCTGCCCATGACCGCGGGCAACGGGTTGTCCTGCATGATCCGTTCCCAGGCCGTGCGGTAGTCGCCCTCCTCGGCGGCGTACAGCCACGCCTGGCAGTTCTCCCCGGCCGGGCAGGCGGCGTTGCAGGGAGGGATCAGCGTCGTGTACACGGGGCGCTGGGTGCGCCACGAACCGGTGCGGTTGGCCAGGCTGGTCCCGACGTCCAAGGTGATCGCGAACGGCCGTTCCATCAGGACTGCTCCTCGCTCCGGCAGGGTGCCTCGTTCTGGCAACTCGTGTTGTTCTGGCAACTCGTGTTGTTCTGGCAGCAGGCGTCGTTCCGGCGGGGGGCGTCGCCGCCGTCCTCGTCGGGACGCCCGTCGAGCAGGCCGAACCGGCGGATGTTCCGATCGGCCCGGGCCTGCAGGGCGTCGATCATGTCCTGGCGGGGCTCGGGCGAGAACACGTGCGCGTACCGTTTCTGCGGACGCAAGTACTCCTCGACCCCCACCCGACGGCGGATCGGCGTCACCCCCGTGACCTCGCCGTGCTCGGCCTCGAACACCGGGAAGAGCCCGCACCGGGTGGCCAGCCGCGCCAGACGCACGGTGTGCCCCGAGGGGATGCCCCACCCCAGGGGACAGGGCACGAGCACGTGCAGGTAGCGGGCCCCGCGCAGGCCCATGGCCCGGTGCACCTTGTGCTCCAGGTCCCGCAGGTCGGCGACGGTCGCCGTGGCCACGTAGCCGATCTCGTGGGCCATGGCCAGGGCCGGGAGGTTCTTGCCCTGTCCGAAGGCGTTGCCCGGCTCGGCTCCCACGGCCTGGGTCGTCATGGTCCGGGCCGCGGGCGGGGTCGCCCCCGAGCGCTGGATCCCGGTGTTCATGTACGCCTCGTTGTCGTAACACACGTACAGGACGTCGTCGTTGCGTTCGAACATCCCCGACAGGACGCCGAAACCGATGTCGACCGTGCTGCCGTCCCCGCCCTGCCCGATCACCCGCACGTCGGTGCGCCCCTTGGCGCGCAGGGCCGCCGCGACCCCCGTGGCCACGGCCGGGGCGTTGCCGAACAGCGAGTGCATCCACGGGACCTGCCACGAGGTCTCCGGGTAGGGGGTCGAGAACACTTCCAGGCAGCCCGTGGCGTTCACCGCGATCACCTTGCCGTCGGCGGCCCGCATGGCTGCGTCGACGACGTAGCGGGCGCCCAGGGCCTCCCCGCAGCCCTGACAGGCCCGGTGGCCCGAGGTGAGGGCGTTGGTCCTGTGCAGGTCGGACTGCACCGTGCGCTGCTCTGCGGGCAGCAGACGGTTGCCGACCACGAAACTACCGGTCTGGTAGAACTTCACCCGCTGAACCGGCATCGGCTCCGGGCCTCCTCGTCGTGTCGTGTCGATCGGGGGCTGCCGTTGTCGGCCGCGTCGGGTTCGGAAGTGACCGGCAACAGGCGGCTTCGGCTCGCGGTGTCCGGGAGACACCTGCTGCCGGTCGCTCTCAGGCCGGTCCGGTGACCTGCGCGTTGACGTCGCGCAGGATGTTCTCGGCCTGCGGGCCGCTGCGCCGTCGGTCGGCCTGGCGGCTCAGCTCGCGCTCCACCAGCTGCCGGTCGAGGTCCAGGAAGGTCAGGGGCGGCAACAGGCCGTTCTTGGACTCCTGGAGCATGGCGTGCAGGGACCGGCGGGTGATCGGGCGACCGCCCAGCCCCGCGACGACCGTCCGGGTCTGCGGGGCCAGGCCCGACAGAGCGAGCTCGACCTCGCCGGAGACGATCCCGCCGATCCCGACGGCCAGGGCCTTCTCCAGCACGATCACGGTGGTCGCGCCCGCGAGGGCCTCACGGATCCGGGCGAGGGGGAAGGGCCGGTAGCAGCCGATCCCCAGGGCGCCGATCCGCTCGCCGTCGGCCCGGCGCTCGTCGACGACATCCTGCACCGTGCCCAGGACCGAGCCCAGGGCCACGACGACGGTCTGCGCGTCCTCGCAGCGGTAGGGGTGGATCAGCCCGCCGGAGGCCCGTCCGAAACGCTCTTCGAACTCCTGTGCGACGGCGGGGATGAGGTCGAGGGCCTGCAGTTGTTTGGCATGGGCCAAGTAACGGACCTCGGTGAACGCCTCGGGTCCGACCATGGCGCCGATCGACACGGGGTCCTCCACGTCCAGGACCTGACGCGGTTCGTACGGCGGCAGGAAGGCGTCGACCGCTGCGGGGTCGGGCAGTTCGATCCGTTCGACGGCGTGCGTGAGGATGAAGCCGTCCATGCAGACCATCACGGGCAGGGACAGTTCCTCCGCGA
>JAUPKJ010000144.1 GCA_030837505.1 Actinomycetota bacterium | reverse complement strand
GTTGTCGTCGGTCAAGTCCTTTTCGTACCCTATCTAGGTTTTCTTGGGCGTCGGGTCGGCGCGGCCTGCTGGGCTGGTGCGTTGCGCGTTGGCTCGCTGTGGCGGCGAGCGGTCGTGGGCGTCGTTCTTGTCCTGGCTGATCGTAGGCTGGAGCGGAGTGGGTCAATGCTGCGTAGCACCCGAAGGGCTTGGCGTTGACGCGCGGAGTGGAGGCCGGAGACTGGTAGGACACGAAGGATGCCCTGGTGAGGTGCGCTGGGTGGTGGGCGGACTGGTGGGAGGCTGGGGCCGAGGAGACTTGGTGTTCAGGTCTGTGGGCAGGAGGACGAGTGTTTCAGTTCCATCATGTCGCGTTGAGCGTCTCGGATATCGGTGAGTCAATTGCTTTCTATGGTGCGCTGGGTTTCAGGGAGAAGCTTGTCTGGGAGTCCGATGACTCGTCGTTGAAGATTGTTCACCTGTCTTTGGGTGACTCCATTTTGGAATTGTTTTGCTATGCGCAGAACGCAGGTTCCGTTCCGTCGCTGGTGGAATTGGTCGATGACCTTCAACAGGTCGGTGTCAAGCATTTTGCCTTGCAGGTTCCCTCGCTGGCTCGTGCGAAGGAGTATCTGGTTTCGGCGGGGTTGGATGCCGGGACGGAGGTTGTTCAGGGGCGAACTGGGCTGCGTTATTTCTTCGTCCGGGACCCTGATGGTTTGTGGCTTGAGATCGTTGAGAATGGCCGATCCACGTGAGGGAATCCGGCCGTCGGGGCAGGGAAGACCTGTCGATCGGGCGGTTCGTTGGGATCGACTGGGTGTGGCCGCCAGGGGGCCCGGCCGGGGAGGCTGGGAGGGCGGCGCGCTGCTCGCGAGCAATGTGGTTGTTCTGCGGGTGGTTGCTGTTGTCCGGGGTGGCATCGTGTCGGGGAGCCGTGGTTAGCGGTCTGCAAGGGGATTCTGGCTTGGGTGGTGGGGTGTTTCCGGGTCAGGGGTGTTCTTGTGGTGTCGGGGTGTTCAGGTTATTGAGGGTCTGGAGGGTGAGGTTCCAGGGGTAGCGGTGAAGGTTTTGTGTGCCGGTTCCGGGTTCGTGCAGGGGGTAGACGTCGTTGCCGTAGAGGACGGTGACGCCCCAGGATCGTAGGTGTTTGATGCTTTGTTCGAAGGCTGGGTGGGCGGCGTGGGCGCGGTTGGTGTAGGGGACGGCGATGGTGGGAATGTGTTTGCCGATGGCTTCTGTGAGTAGTCCGAGAGCAAGGGTGTCGCTGATGCCTGCGGCCCATTTGTTGATGGTGTTGAAGGTGGCCGGTGACACGATGATCGCGGTTGGTGGGGGCAGGGCGTCGGCTTCGTGGGGTTGTTTGTATTGGCTGCGGACCACGTGTCCGGTGAGTGCTTCCACGGCTGGGATGTCCATGAAGGCGGTGCCTTGTGGTGTGGTGATGACGCACACGTCCCAGCCGTCGGCCTGGGCCATGGTCACGAGGGTGCTGACGTGTCGGGTGGGTGGTGCGGCGCAGGCGATGATGTAGAGGACTCTCGCGGACGGCGGGGGCGCGTTCAGGTGGTTATCCCTGTTCGTGTCGCAAGGCGCCGTAGCTCGGGGCTGGGGTTCCGGCTGCGTCGGATCAGGTCGGTGATCAGGTCCAGGGCGATCGGGCGGCATCTGACCTCTCGGGGGGCGAGTCGTTCGGCGTGCAGGAGATGGGACAGGGATTCCTCACGATGTCCGGCGAGGCTGTGGGCGCGGGCGACGTCCAAAAGGTGGTTGGCGCGGCGTTCTTTGGGAAGCAGGCGCAGGTGGTGTTCGTTGATGCGGTCGGCTGCTTGGAGTGCCTGGGACCATTCTCGGAGCTGGACCATGGCGGCGACCTGATGGATCAGGACGTTCGTGGGACCGAAGGCCGTGTAGTAGTCGTTGCGGTCCTGGCCGAGGAGGGCTGCGGTCTGGTGGGCCTCGTCGAGGAGTTCTCGTGCGGCGGAGGCGTTGTTATCGACCGCTGCTGACATGGCGCCTTGCAACAGGATGTGCCCGTACACCGAGCGGCATCCGACAGATCCGCTCGCGGGGCTGGGGATCAGTGTCCGGGCGGCTGTCCTGGCCAGGGCGACGGCGGCGGTGGCTCCGGCGTTGTCCTGGTAGGCGTTGATCACACGGAAGGTCGCACCGCCACGGAGCACCGGATCCTCGACGTCCTGGGCGACGTGCCATCCACGGTCTGCGGCGATCCATTCCAGGTCGTACCGTCCGAGCTTGCGGGCGGTGGAGGCTGCGATCTGGTAGGTCTGTGTGAGCAGCGCGTCTGCTGAGGGACGTCGGCTGGTGTCGGTGTAGCGGCGTGCCCGCTGGGCAGCGGTGAGAAGACGGGCCAGGACCGGCCCGAGCGAGGCGTAATCGGAGGACTGGAACGCCAACCAGGCGTAGAGGACCTGTCGCTGCAACCGGTCAAGATCAGGTTCGGGCTCGTCGGGGGCGGGGTCGGCCGGCTCGTGGTGTTGCAGGGCGGCTCGGATAGCGGTGACCTCTGCGGCGTCAACGCACTGGGCCCGCAGCCGACAGGCATCGTCGTCGACCAGCACGTGCAGGGGCAGATCCAAGGCCGAGGCGACCTGCTCCAGAACCGACAGGCGGTCCAACTTGCGTTCTCCGGCCTCGACCTTGTCAACCCAGCTGGGAGAGCGACCCATCAGATCGGCGAAGTGCCCGCGGGTCAGCCCCCGACGTTCCCGCCAGTAACGGACCCGCCTACCGATCCGGTCCGGCTCGTTCACTTCTTCCCCTGCCTGCTCAGCTACGCCCTGTGGCCTGAAGGCCCTGGCTGATTTTCGGGTCCTTGGGCGGACGACGTTAGACAAACTGTACGACTCGCGTCCGAGGATCCCTAGCATCCTTCGGTCCATGCCCAAGCAGAATTCCTCTGCCCCTCCGGTGCTTCGCACCGGAAGACTCCCGGCCGTCAACAAGCCCGGAGACTGCGGTAACCACGCCCCGTCCGGGTCTTCCCTCGGCCGCTGTCGCTGCGAGGTACTGGTGCCCAAGACCAGGGACGAACGCCGTGTCCGCTCTGTGACGCCCCTCCGACGGGTCGGGTGATCCCGGATGCTTCGGCCGCTGGCGGTGGGACTGGTGGAGCACCCGGCGGAGGCTTCGGAGGTGGCACGGAGTCGTGCTCGCGCGGGGGTGTCTTTAGTGGGCGGAAGGGAGGGGTACTGCCTGGTGGAGGTCTTCGAACTGGAAGGGGTGCCGAACCTGGACCGGGCTGCTCTGGCGGGCCTGGCGGAGGTGATCGGACGTCGGGAGATCACCACAGCTTTTGTGGCTGGTCTGACCGTGCTGCCGGATTGTCTGGCGGAGCTGGCCTTGATCGTCGTGCCGATCCCCAGGACCGGGCCTGTTGACCCTCTCGTCGAGGGGACCACCGCTGACGGGGAAGGACCGGGGGGCGAGCTGTGAACACGTCGGGTGGGTCCAGGTGGGTGCCGCCGTGGAGGGTGGCGGATCAGGTGATGGTGTTGGCGCAGGGGGAGTCGTCGGGTGTGCCTCGGGTGGGGTCGGTGGTGTTGGGGGCGTTGGTGGGGGCGGGTTTGTTGGGGGAGTTGGTGGTGTCGGGGAATGTGGTGGTCGGTCGGGAGGGGCGGGTGGCGGTGGTGCGGGAGGGGGCGCCGTCGGATGCTCTGGCGCATGAGGTGTTGGCGGAGTTGTTGGCGGTGGGGGGTGCGGGGGGTCGGGGGGTTGGGGTGGGGGAATGGGTGGGGCGGTTGGGGGGGTGGAGGGTGTGCGGGGGCGTCTGGTGCGGGATGGGCGGTGGGGGGAGGTGGTGGTGCGTCGGCGGTGGCCTCGGGGTCCGGTGGTGCGGGTGGGGCCGGTGGGTCCGCAGGATGCGGTGTGTTGTGCGGCGCATCTGGGGCGGGTGTTGACGGGTGAGGACAGTCCGGGGCCGGGGGATTCGTTGGCGGCGGGGTTGGTGTTGGCGGCGGGGTTGGGGCGGGGGTGGTGGCCGGAGATCGCCCCGGGCCTGTTGGTGTTGGACCGGTGGGTTCCGTCTGCTCGCCGTGAGACGGGGACGGGGCTCCTGGTGTGGGCGGTGGCCGAGGCCACGGAGAACGCGGTGCTCAGTGCTCGGGCCTGAGCCCACCCTCAACTTTCCCTCCCTTTCCATCCATCCATCCGTTTTCTCTGATCGGGGGTTCTTCCTCATGGCTGGTTCTGTTGGTGTTCGTGTCCGGCCTGTTCCGGGTGCTCTGGCGCGGGACAGGTTGGGCGTGTGGTCCGTGGTGTTCTTCGTCGCGGGGGCTGTGGCGCCGTTGACGGTGGTCGCGGGGGTGATCTCCACCGGGTGGGCCGTGACCGGGGTCGTGGCGTTACCGGTCGCGTTCTTGGTCGTGGCCGTGTTGTTGGCCGTGTTCTGTGTGGGCTATACGGCGATGGGGGTGCGGGTCCGCAACGCGGGGGCGTTCTCGGCGTATATCGCGGCGGGGCTCGGTCGTCCGGCTGGGGTCGGGGCGTCCCTGGTGGCGCTGGCCTCGTATACCTGTCTGCAGGTGGGGGCGTTCGGCGCGATCGGTCCGACCGCTGCGGGTCTGGTGGAGGACTGGACCGGGGCAACCGTGCCGTGGTGGGTCCTGGCCCTGTCCATGTGGGCCGTGGTCGCGGTCTTGGGAGCGCTACGGGTTGATGTCAACGGCCGGGTGTTGGGGATGGCGGTCCTCGCGGAGATCGCGCTCGTGGTCCTCCTGGACGTGACGGACCTGCTCCACCCGCACGCAGGGTCCGTGTCGTGGGAGGCGTTGTCTCCGGGAGCCCTGACCGGTCCGGGAGCGGGCACGGCCCTGGCGATCGCGGTCACCGGGTTCGTCGGCTTCGAATGCGCAGCGGTGTTCTCCGAGGAGACCCGGGAACACGCCCGGACCGTGCCGGTAGCGACCTACCTCGCGTTGGGGTCGATGGCCGTGTTGTATGCGGGGTCGGCGTGGGCGATGACGGTCACGCTGGGAACACGGGATCTTCAGGCCACGGCGGCGCAGTACGGTCCGGACCTGCCGTTCGTGGTGGCCTCCGCGCCCCTGGGCAGTGCTGTCCTGGACCTCGGGCGTCTGTTGTTCCTGACGTCACTGATCGCGGCGGCGTTGTCGTATCACAACACGGTGGCAAGGTACTTGTTCGCTCTCGGTCGGGAACGGGTCCTGCCCGGGATCCTGGGGCGGACCACGGCCCGGGACGGCGCACCCAGGGTGGCATCTCTGACTCAGTCCGCTTCCAGCCTGGCTGTGATCGTCGCCGTGGCGGTGTCCGGGGTCAACCCGTTGGTCAAGCTCTTCTTCTGGGGCGGGACCACGGGCGGTTTCGGCGTCCTCCTCTTGGTCACCGTGACGGCCTTCTCGATCGTCAAGTTCTTCCGCGCGTCTCCGGAATACCGGGTATCGCGGTGGGCTGGCACGACAGCGCCGTTGATCGCCGGGGTCGGCCTGGCGGTCGTGGTCTGGCTCATCGTGGACAACTACGCCCAACTCCTGGGCGTCCCCGGGGACTCGGCGGCCCGGTGGGTCCTGCCTGCCGCGTATCCGGTCCTCGCCCTGGTCGGGGCCGGGTGGGCGGGGGTCCTGTACCGGCTCCGACCCGCCACGTACGCGGTCATCGGGCAAGGGCGGACGCCCGCCACGGCCACCACTGCTGCTGCTACGGCGGGGAGGGCGTGGTGAGCGGGGGGTTGCGGGAGGTCTACCGGGCTACGGGCGCGGACTGGGAGCCGGTGTGTCGGGTGATCGCGCTGGCTTTCGAGGAGATCGAGGTCTCCCGGTGGCTGTGCCCGGAGGAGGGCCAGCGGGTGGGGATGCTGGCGCGGTTCGTGGGCCTGTTGACCGCTCACGCCCTGGACCACGGGACCGTGGAATATCTCCCCGGGCATTGGGGGGCTGCGGTCTGGCTGCCCGAGCCCTGCCCGCCGATCCCGGACTACCCGGCCCGGCTCCGGGACTGCGCCGGGCCCTACCTGGACCGGTTCCAGGCCCTGGACGCCGCGATGGAGGCCACGCACCCGGTTGCCCGGCCTCATTCGTATCTGGCGTTTCTCGCGGTCTGCCCGTCCGTGCAAGGCCAAGGGCTGGGGTCTCTCCTGCTGCGTCGCAGGCTGGCGTTCCTGGATGCCACCGGGACCCCGTCCTATCTCGAAGCCGCCGACGAACGCTCCCGGCGGCTGTACGCCCGGAACGGGTACGTCGATTGCGCGCCGCCCCTGGACCTGCCCGTCCGTCAGTCCTTGATGCCGATGTGGCGAGAACCGGTCCGCGAACCCGGAAGGAGCCTGCTCATGAGCTGACCCGCCTTTGGCCTCCTGCCCCGTAGGCAAGCATCCCCGGGGCAGGCAAGGCACCGGGCCACCCGCGTCTGCCTGGTGAGCGCGTCGGGTGGCCCGGTGTGGGGCCTGGAACACCCCGGTATCGGATGGTACCGGGGTGATGTCACGTCCGCACCGTTCCGCCCTCTGTCTCTCACCGATGTCCGGTGGGAACGGGGCACCCGGGCGGCGGGCCGTCTCCCGGTGCCGCACAGGACGGGGCCTCCCGTGGTGGGGGGCGGATCGGGGGAACACCCAGTGGTCAGGTACGAAGCACGGTTGAACGATGACGGGGACGACGCGTGGTGGGAGGAGGTCTTGTCCGGGTTCCTGCCCGGGTGGGACACAGACTCGGGGGCGTTGTTCGTGCCGGTGGCTCCCGGGCAGGTCGCGGCTCTGGTGGCGGCGCGGCGGGAAGCCGACACCTGCGTGAGGACGTTGCGGTGTGCCCTGGAGGACTGCGGGCTGGTGTTCCCGGAATTGTGTCCGTCGGTGGACGCTGCGGGCGGTCCGGTCGTGACCCTGGGAACAGTGGATCTGGCCACGGCCCGGTGCCTGGCTCTGGCACTGTCCGGCCACCATCCCCCCGGGCCACGGCCCGAAACCGGCGCCGGAACGGACACGGAAGACCGGGCAGCCTGACCTCAGGAGGAGTTTCGTTTTCGCGTCACGCGAAACGGGTATTTCGTGCGCGTCACGCGAAACCGCATCCCGCCGTTCCCGGTCCGGCCCCGGAGCCGGTAGCCGGGCCGGGGGGCCGTTGACCGGCCTCATCGTAGCCGTCCGGGGACCTGGACCGGTACCAGCCCGGCACGGCTCGACGGCTCGGTTCGGGGGCCGGCTCCGGTCCGGACACGCGTGCCG
>JAUPKJ010000143.1 GCA_030837505.1 Actinomycetota bacterium | reverse complement strand
TTGCCGTGGCAAGGCTCACCGCAGGGAGCACCTGGGGTACGGCGGGCGCCGGATCCTCGTTTCCCGCAAGTGGTCCGGGAAGACCCTCGCCGATCACCGGTACGACCGTCGGGCCTGGGTCCTGGCGACCCTCGGGACTTCTCCGGAGGACATGACCCGTGATCGCTACCTGTGGAGACCCGCAGGACCTCATGACCCGGTAGCGCCGCTGTCCCGTCGCCTGCTCACCGCGATAGCGGAACGCCAGCGATGGCGGGTCGCCTACGAAGCGGCGCAGCGGGGAGAACCACCCGGGCCACCCCCTGAGCACGTGCCCTCGTCGACGTCGGCCCTCACAGCCGCCTGACCCGGAGAGGAAGGTTTTCCGTGAAACACCGAAGAGATCGTGAGGTCCTGCTCACCGTCGAGGAAGCCGCTGATGTCCTCGGCACCACCATCCGCTTCCCGCGTCGTCTCATCGCTGAGCGACGTATCCGGTTCGTGCACGTCGGACGGCATGTCCGGATCCCGGAGTCCGCACTGTGCGAGTTCATCGAGGCCGGGACCGTCGAACCGATCGTCCGCCGGACCTGGGGGAGGGCCGCCTGATGGCCGGCAAGAGGCGTTTCGGTGGGCTTCGTCGCCTGCCTTCGGGCCGGTGGCAGGCCACAGTCCGTCTGCCGGACGGAACTCGGCAGGCGGCTCCCGAGACTTTCCCCACCAAACGGGACGCTCAACAGTGGCTCAGCGTGAAGGAAGCGGAGCTGCTCTCCGGAGGCGCATCTGATCCCTTGAAGCAACGGCAGACCCTGGCGGAGTTCGGCAACCGGTGGATCGAGGAACGTCCGGGACTGCGGCCGAGAACCCTGGACCTGTACCGGTGGCTGTTCCGCCGGTACATCCTCCCGAGCCTGGGGGCCGTCGCCCTGGGGGACATCGATCCGGCGCTAGTCCGGCGCTGGAGGGCCGGGCTGCTCGACTCGGGGACGTCGCCGTTGATGGCAGCCAAGGCGTACCGGCTGCTGCGCGCGGTCCTGATGACCGCTGTCGAGGACGGGGTTCTGTTACGGAACCCGTGCAGGATCCGGGGGGCCGGGACCGAAAAGTCACCGGAACGTCCTGTCCTGACCGTTCAGCAAGTGTTCGAGCTGGCGGAGCGGGTACCAGCGCGGTTCCGGTTGTTGGTCCTCGTCACGACCTTCGGCAGTCTGCGATGGGGTGAGGTGACAGCACTGCGTCGCTGTGACTTCGACTCGGACACCGGGACGGTCCACGTGAGAGGGGCGTTCGTTCAGTCCTCCGGCGGTGGTGGTCCGGTTCGATCCGCCCCGAAGTCGCGTGCGGGGCTGCGGTCGATCATCCTTCCCCAACCGGTGGCCCAGATGCTGGCAGGGCATCTGTCCTGCATGTCGGATCAGGATCCCGAAGCTCTCATCTTCACCGGGTCGGGAGGGTCACCGTTGCTCAGGGGGAG
This sequence comes from Actinomycetota bacterium, assembly GCA_030837505.1. Lineage (GTDB taxonomy): Bacteria > Actinomycetota > Actinomycetes > Actinomycetales > Kineosporiaceae > JAUPKJ01. Next base: position 3,437 of record JAUPKJ010000143.1, on the reverse strand, counting down.
CTTCAACCGCGCGGCGCGTTGGTCGGAGTGCGTCCGAGCGATCGGGGTCCCCGGTCTGCATTTTCATGATCTACGACATACGGGGAACCACCTGGCGGCACAGTCAGGAGCGAGTCTGCGGGACCTGATGCTGCGGATGGGACATGACAGCATGCGGGCTGCCCTCATCTATCAGCATGCGAACCAGAACGCCGGCCGTCATATCGCGGTCTGCCTCGATGGTCTGATCCTTCGTCAGAGCGGGACCGGGAACGGTTCCGACGGGCTCAGGGAACAGGACGAACGGCAAGACCCTTCGTCAGCCGGGCAACCCGTACCAACTGGGTGAGCCTGCGCCGATGTTGCACGTTGGTTGCACGGACCGGCTTCCGCCGGGTGGGAACGACGAAGGCCCTGGTCAAAATCTTGCCCCTGACCAGGGCCTTCATGGTGGAGCGGGTGACGAGAATCGAACTCGCACTGTCAGCTTGGGAAGCTGATGTTCTACCATTGAACTACACCCGCATGCCTCTGACCTGCAGAAATGAAGTCCATGGGCTGCTGGGACAGCGGGCCGGACCTGCGGGACCAGATGCTGCCTCCGGTGAGGCGCCCTTGACGATCTCAGAAAACCAATACCAGAAAAATGGTATCGGTCACAAGACCAATGTCACTGGCGCGTTGCCGGGTGCAGCAGACACAGTAGCAAGTCCGGGGGAAGGGTGTCGCGGGCACCCCGTTCGGGTGCTGCGAGGCGGTGAGGGGGGTGTGCGGGGTGCTGTCAGCGCTGGTGCGAGGTCAGGTCGGCAGGCTGCGGGAGCCCGGTGTGCCCCGTCGCCCGCACGATTGTGTCCAGGGACCGTCCTGGGCAAGCTACCGTGTTCGCGTGCTGCTTTCCGACAAGGACATCCGGGGTGAGATCGCCGCCGGACGGATCGCCCTGGACCCGTACGACGAGCGGATGGTGCAGCCGTCCAGTATCGACGTTCGGATCGACCGGTACTTCCGGCTGTTCGACAACCACAAGTACCCAGTGATCGATCCGGCGGAGGAACAACCGGAGCTCACCCGTCTGGTGGAGGTGGACCCGCAGGCGCCGTTCGTGCTGCATCCGGGGGAGTTCGTGCTCGCCTCGACCTACGAGCGGGTGTCGCTGTCCGACTCCATCGCCGCCCGGTTGGAGGGCAAGTCGAGTTTGGGGCGCCTGGGCCTGCTGACCCATTCGACGGCCGGGTTCATCGATCCGGGCTTCGCGGGCCACGTCACGCTGGAACTGTCCAACGTCGCGACTCTCCCGATCAAGCTGTGGCCGGGCATGAAAATCGGGCAACTGTGCTTCTTCCGGCTCAGCGGACCCGCCGAGCACCCCTACGGCAGCGACGTCTACGGTTCGCGGTACCAGGGGCAGCGAGGTCCGACCGCGAGCCGCTCCTTCCACTCCTTCCACCGCACGCGGGTCTGATGACGATGGCTACTCGAGGCAAGTGGTTCGGCCGCGGCGGCTCGCACGCCGCTGGTGGTAACGACGCGGAAGTGATCACGCGGCTGCGCACCCAGCACCTTCTCCTGCTCCCCAGCACCGTCGGGGTCGACGAGATGTCCGATCTGCTCAGGACGAGGGTTCCCGACGGCGGCGACCTCTCAGCCGGTGACGCCGTGGTCCTGGGGAGGCACAGCTCCATCGCGGGCCCCCACGAGCTGTCCATGGAGGCCGCAGTCGACGCCGCCGTCCCCATGCCCTGGACCCTGGTGTACGCGCTCCACGCCCCCGTGGAGCGCGAGGACCCGCCGTGGCCCAACAGCGACGACCGGGACGGGTTCGCCCTGGCCTTTCCCGACGGTCTTCCCTGGCGCGAGGAGGGGCGAGGGCTGCACCTGCTGGTGGCCCTGGCCCGCAGGCTCCGCGGCGCCGTCCGGGTCGCCGACGGGCAATTGATCCAACCGGACCCCGAGCGGGCCATCGACCACACCGTCTACTCGCCGTACTGGCTCGACCCCGATGTTCTCCTCGGCGTCGTGGCCAGAGAACTGCCCTCCGCCACCCTGGCGACCCAGACCATGGAGTGGGGCGGGCCGCCCCGCGAGGCCTACACCGGGGAGATCGTGCTGGCCGACATCGCCCACGATCCCCTCAACGGCCAGGAACTGGCCGACCTGCACCACCGGGCCGACCACAACGATCGGGCCGTTCTGTCCGACGACGAGGTCCTGGACCGCTACGCGATCGTCGGCACGAGCCCGACCGGCCCCCAGGACGGTCAGATCGAGGTCCTCGTGCGGGTGTGCGAGGAACAGGCCCCGGCCGTGGCCCTCCAGGAATGGTCCATGCGCCCCTTCGTCGTCTACGAGGTGCGCTGGGCCTGCCCGGACCAGGCCCAGCGGGAGCGTCGCCTGCCCACGGAGCCGTACCTGGCGAGTCGGGAACGGATCCGGCCCGTGATCAACGCCGTCACCCGGTCGGTGTACGAGGCCGCGACCGGCATCGTCACCGACGAGGACGGTTTCGGGGTCGACCCCTACTTCCTCTGAGGACGCCGGCCCCCGGCCCTCTCCCCCCGGTCTCCGGCAGTCCGGCGGTCCGCCACGCCGTGTCCTCCTCCGACAGCGGGTCCCTGTCGGGGGAGAACGACTACGTTCCGTCGTCGGTGGGGACCGGCTCAGCTCAAGTTGCCCCGCGGTGAGCCGATGTATTCCCCGTCTGATCCGGCGAGGAGGAACCGCGGATGGAAGCGATCGACGAGATCGTGGCCGAGTTCTTGGTCGAATCTCATGAGAACCTCGACCAGCTCGACCGGGATCTCCTGGAATTGGAACGTCATCCAGACTCCCGCGAGCTCCTGGCGAGCGTCTTCCGGACTATCCATACGATCAAGGGCACCAGTGGGTTCTTGGCTTTCCACAAGCTGGAGAAACTGACCCACATCGGGGAGAACCTGCTGAGCAGGTTGCGCGACGGGCGGATATCACTGACGGATGCCAGGGCCAACGCCCTGCTCAAGATGGTGGATTCCGTCCGCAGCCTGCTGAGGGCCATCGAGCATTCCGGCGGTGAGGGAGATTCCGACCCCACCGAACTCATAGAGCTGCTCTCGACCCTCTTGGAGGACGGCACCGTCGCCGCCATCCCTGCGCAGACCACAGCCCAAACCGCAGCGGCCCGGCAGAAGAACCAGGGTCCGGCGCCGGTGGCTGCGGGGGCGCAGGCTCCGGCGGCGCAGGCTCCGGTGGCCGTGGCGGCGGGTTCGGCAGCGGGTTCGGCAGCGGCTCAGGGAACCTCTTCCGGGCCGTCCCAACCGACTGCGCCGTCCGGGGGCGGTGCTTCGGGAACCCAGGCCGGTGCTTCGGGAACCCAGGCCAGTGCTTCGGGAACCCAGGCCGGTGCCTCGGGAACCCCAGCCGGTGCCTCAACACCGGGTGGTGCCTCGGGAACATCGGGGGCTTCCCCCGGCAGGGCCAAG
>JAUPKJ010000142.1 GCA_030837505.1 Actinomycetota bacterium | reverse complement strand
GGAGAACCCCGGGGGACCCGGCCCCGACACTCCTGCCGCGGGCGACATCTGGTCCTCGACCGCCCCCAGCTCCCGGACCGGCGCCCCCGCGAACCGGTCGGTGAGCCTGCGCGCTCACCTCGCCCGCTACCGGCCCACACGTCGCGGCACCCGGATCGTGGGCCTCTTCCTGCTCGCCGGACTGTCGCTCGCGGGCCAGTGGTGGGCGCTGACCCCGTCCCTGAGGGACGTCTCCGACCCGGCGGAGAGCGTCGTCGCCACGGACGGCACGCTGCTGCTCCTGCAGGTGCTCGCGGGACTGCTCACCGGGGCGGCCCTGCTGCGCCGGCCCGGGCCCGATCCGTCCCGCAGACTGCTGGAGACCCTTGCGCTGTCGGCCCTGGGATCGGTGGCGGGCTGGTTCGTGGTCGACCACTTCACGAGTGCCGGGCCGTTGAACGCCCCGGGGGTCCTGCTGGTCTGGCCCCTGGCGACCTCGGTGCTCGTCACCGTCGGTTCTGTGCGGGTCCTGTTCCGGCAGAGCTGAGAGCGACCGGCAAGAGGTGCCTTCGGCAGGAAATGGCCTCTCTCAATTGGCGCTGATCTCGCCCTGGGTCAGGTCCGTGGCCGGCAGGGACCCGAAGGCCCGCAGGAGGGCCGTCTCCCGGCGCAGCAGCAGGATCTCGGCCCGGAGACGCTCGGCGGTCGTGGGGATCTCCAGCAGCCGTTGCCGTTCGGGCAGCCCCAGCACCATCGCCGCAGTGATCAGGTAGGAGACGACCTGCGGGTCGTCGGGCAACGGCGTGACCTCCACGTGCAGTTGTTCCCGGTACCGGGCGAACCGGTGCTCGACCATCGAGGTCAACTCCGCCAGGTCCTCCTGCCCGTCCGGTTCGTCCAACAGGTCCACGACCCCCGTCAGGTACGGGGTGCCGGCGTCCTTGTCCACCTGCGAGAGCCGAAAACGGCTCTGCCCCACCGACACGATGTCGAAACGCCCGTCGGAGTAGGGGGTGACCTCCCGCAGCTCGGCCGTACACCCCACCGCGTACAGATCGGGCCCGGCACCGGTGCCCCGGGCCGCCGACCTCAGCGCTACCACCCCGAACTGTCGCGTCGCCCCCTCCGGCAGGGACATGAGAGCCTGGACGAGCACCCGGTACCGTGGTTCGAAGACGTGCAGCGGCAGCACCAGCCCCGGCACCAGAACGGTGCTCAGGGGGAACAGCGGCAGCCGGGTCGTCACCCTCCTCAGGCTAGTGCGGTGTCCACGAACGTTCACCGTTCCCGCCCTCAACGTCCCCCCGGAGGCTCCGCGAACAGGGGACCTGCGGCAGCCCGGCGCCCGAGGGGGGCGAACCAGTACACTGGGCGCGTGATCAGGCGTCTTGACCTGCGGGGTGCGCCCTTGGGGGCCCGGGCACTGCGCAAGGCCGTCCCCCGCGCCGAACTCGACGTCGAACAAGCCGTCGAACGGGTGCGTCCCCTCTGCGACGACGTCCGCGAGCGCGGTGTGCCGGCCCTGCTGGACCTGACCGAGAAGTTCGACGGTATCCGCCCCGAGGCCCTCCGGGTCCCGGTCGAGGCCCTCCACGAGGCCCTGCGGGGGCTGGACCCCGCCGTCCGCTCGGCCCTGGAGGAGTCGATCCGCCGGGCCCGCCTGGTCCACCGCGACCAGCGCCGCCGCGACACCACCACCCAGGTCGCACCCGGTGGGACGGTCACGGAACGGTGGATCCCCGTGGAACGGGTCGGCCTGTACGTTCCCGGGGGGCTGGCCGTCTACCCCAGCAGCGTCGTCATGAACGTCGTTCCCGCCCAGGAGGCCGGGGTCGCGTCGATTGCCGTGGCCAGCCCGCCCGGCCCCGACCTCGGCGGGGGCCGCACGGGCCTGCCCCACCCCACGATCATGGCGGCGTGCGCCCTGCTCGGGGTCGAAGAGCTCTACTCCGTCGGCGGGGCCCAGGCGATCGCGATGTTCGCCCACGGTGCCGACGACGAGGACGGCAGCACGGTCTGTGAACCCGTCGACCTGGTCACCGGCCCGGGAAACATTTACGTCGCCGCGGCCAAACGGCTCCTGCGCGGGATTATCGGCATCGACTCCGAGGCCGGGCCCACGGAGATCGCGATCCTCGCGGACTCCTCGGCCGATCCCCACCACCTGGCGGCCGACATGATCAGCCAGGCCGAGCACGACCCCCTGGCCGGGATCGTCCTGGTCACCGACTGCGTCGACCTGGCGGACCGGACCGCGGCCGAACTGGGCCTGCGCGCCCCGCAGGCCCACCACGCCGAGCGGGTCGAGACCTCCCTGCGCGGGGCGCAGTCCGCGATCGTCCTGGTCGACGACATCGACGCCGGGCTCAAGGTCGTCGACGCCTTCGCGGCCGAGCACCTGGAGGTCCACACGCGGGACGCCGCCACCATCGCGGCGAGGGTGCGCAACGCCGGCGCGGTCTTCGTGGGCCCCTGGTCGCCCGTGAGCCTGGGCGACTACTGCGCGGGGTCCAACCACGTGCTGCCGACCGGGGGCTGCGCGCGGCACTCCAGCGGCCTGTCCGTGCAGACCTTCCTGCGCGGGGTCCACGTCGTCGTCTACGACGAGCAGGCCCTGCGGGAGGTCTCCGAACACGTGTACGCGCTCGCCCGGGCCGAAGGACTGCCCGCGCACGCGCAGGCCGTGCGGTCCAGGCTCCCGGCCCCGTAACGCGGGACCGGCCGGGGCGGCGTCAGGACCTCCGTTCGATCAGGGGCAGCAGACGCCGCCCGAAGACGGTCGACAGTTCCCGCGCGAAGCTGCCCGTCAGATGGTGGTTGTCCCGGTAGGTGATGTTGCCGTGGCGCGACACGGCCGGGCAGCGGTCGCCGTCGCACACGAGGTCGCTCGTGCCCATCACCTGGATCCCGTTGGTCCGGATCGCTTCGAGTTCCGCCCTGAAGACCTGCCCGTCGCGATCGGCGTTGCCCGCGAAGGGGAAGTCGCACCGTCCCGGGTCGGAGGGGTGTTCGGAGAGACACGCCGGGATGTCGCGCGGAGGGCGTGGGCTGTCCCGGACGAGCACGACCGCGCCGGCCCGGGCCCGCAGCCGCCGCAGGGTCCTGTCCGCGCCCTCGGCCCACAGCCTGCGCCGGGCCTCCTCGTCCGTGGTGAGCCGGCCGTCCTCGTCCATGAGCTTGCCCAGTTGGTGCATGCTCCTGGCCACGACGACGGCGTCCACCCGGGGGAGGGCGTCGATCTGCTGCAGGACGGCTTCCCGCCAGGTGGTGCACTCGGTGTACTCCCGGCGGAAGTTGGACAGCCATTGGGCGGTTTCCGCGTACCCGCACCCGGATTTGGCCCAGACCAGCAGCTGCCACTTCTCGCGCCGCGCGATCTCCTCGAGGGCCGGGAACCAGTGCGCGGCATGGGAGTCGCCGAACAGCACCATGGTGCGCCGGGCCGTGGGGTCCCCGAACCGGCACCGGGGGTCCGCCGTGGGACTGTTGAAGGACACGAAGCACCGGTTCGGGGTCTGCTGGTCGTTGCGGGCCTGTTCGGGTGAGGCGCGCAGCACGACGGTGCCCGACGACGTCCCTCCGGCCCGGCCGTCCCCGGTGCCGTCCCCGGCGCTGTGTCCGGTGCTGCGCTCGGTGCCCGTCCGGTCCCCGGTGCTGGTCCCGGCGTCGGTCCCGGTGTCGGCGTCGGTGTCGGTGTCCGTTCGACCGACGGCCGCTGTGCTCGGGGAGGTCGTGGAGACCAGCAGCAGGCTCGGGACCGACGTCGCGACGAGCAACAGGCAGGCCCCGGCGACCAGGGCGCGGCGCGGGAACGCGACGAGCCACGTCCACCGTCGCACGGGCAGCTCGATCACCTGATGGGTGAGGACGGCCAGCAGCAGCGACCCGACCACCGCGAGCAGGACGGGCCAGAGCCCCGGGCCGCCCCGGGCCACCAACTCGTCCTCCTGCGGGACCGGGGCCGCGAGGTGATGGGCCAGTTGCAGACACGGCCAGTGCCACAGGTACCAGCCGTAGGAGATCCGGCCCAGGAACATCGGCAGGGGACGGGACAGCAGGTACGACGCGCCCGAACGGCTGCGCGCCCCCGCCGCGAGGAGCAGGCAGGCCCCCAGCACCGGCCAGATCGCCGCCCCGCCCGGGAACGCGGTGGAACGGTCGATGAGCAGCGCGGACAGGCAGATCAGCGCCAGGCCGCCCCACCCGGAGACGACGGCCCACGCCCTGGGCAGGAGATCGGCCAGAGGACGCGCGAGGGCCAGCCCCGCCCCGGCCGCGAGTTCCCACGCGCGGGTGTGCAGGCCGTAGTAGGCCCACGGTCCGCTGGACCGTGTCAGCAGGAGCGACGCCAGCAGCGACACCCCGCCCAGCACCACCAGGGCAGCGGCGAACCACCGCACCGGGACCCGGCCCTCCCCCCGGCACAGGACCGTCCAGGCCCGTGAGCCGTTCCAGGCCCGCGAGCCGGCAGCCCGTGGCCCGACGGCTTGTGGCGCGTCGGCCCGTGAGCCGGCAGCCCGTGAGCCGTCGGGTTCCGGGACGCCCGACGCGCCCGGGTCGCCCAGCCGCCGGGACAGCCACAGCACGAACAGGATCAGCAGGGGCCACACGAGGTAGAACTGTTCCTCGACGCTGAGGGACCAGTAGTGCAGGACCGGACTGTGGGCCGCGTCGCTCATGTAGTCGGTCTCGTCGGCGGCGAAGTGCCAGTTGGCCGTCCACAGGGCGGAGGCGACGACGGAGTCGCCCAGGCCCTCCCTGTCCAGCGGTGCGAGCACGAACCGGAAGACCACCACCGTCGTCACCAGGACCGCCGTGGCCATCGGCAACAGGCGTCGCATCCTGCGGGCCCAGAAGGCCGGCAGATCGATCGAACCGGTCCTGCCCACCTCGTCGACCAGAAGCCCCGTGATGAGGAAACCGGAGATGACGAAGAAGACGTCCACCCCGACGAACCCGCCCTGGACCGGTCCGAGCCCCGCGTGGAAGGCGACAACGAGCAGGACCGCCAGGGCCCGCATCCCCTCGATGTCCCGGCGGAACCGCGCCCCCGGCCCCCGCCCGGCGGAACGCGACCGGGACCGCCGGGACGGCGGGTCCTCCTCGCGGGAACGGCCCTCGCGGGAGCGGCCCGGGTCGTCGGTCGCGGGTCGTCCGGCGGTCGCTGGCCGTCCGTCGGCCGTCCGGTCGGCCGGGGATCGGACACCGGCCGGGGGCTGTGCCTCGACAGGGAGGTACACGGGTCCTTCCGAGGACAGGAGGGCCCGCGTTCCGGGCCTGCGCGGTTCCCTGGCCGTGGGCGTCCCCCGGGAAGGCGCCCCCGGTTCCTCGAGCGTGACTTCGTCGATCCGTTCGTTTCGAACAGCCCGCCCGGTCCGTTCGGGTCGTATCGGCGGCACCTGTTCCTCTGCTCGTGAAGGGTTCTCAGCTCGTGAAGGGTTCTCCGGCCGTTCCGGAGCTCCCTGTTCTTCGGTACGGCAGCGCGCGGAGGACCGGCCGGACGGGCGCTGCGGGGACGGCGGATCGACCCGGGGCTCCGCCGCGGGCGTGGGCAGGGTCCTGACCCCGGCGGGGAGCACGAGGGCAGGAGTGCGCAGGGCCGGGGGGCGCAGGGCCGGGGGGCGCGAGGACTGTTGTTGCCCCGCCTCCCGGCCGGCCGTGTCGGACGTCGTGGGCCGGGCGGTCCGCTCGTCCTGAGAACGGGGACGGGTCGTCAGATTGAGGCTGGTCGTGAGGTCCAGGACGGCTCGGGGCCCGTTCCCCTCGGGAGGCGCCAAGTGTTTGGCCCGGCGGTGACGGGGCGCGGATCTGCCGTGTTGCCCACTGGGGGAGGACACGGCGTCCCCACCGGGAACGAGTCCCTCCGTTCCCCGGTCGCCCTCCTCCTCGGTCCACCACACGGCAAGGAGTATTGCACGATGAGTGACCGATCAGTCACGTTGGGCAACCTTAAATGGGGTGGACGCCGGACCCGTCCTCGGCAGGACGGCCCACTTGCACAACGGCCCCGCGTTCCGTCGCCGTCCCGTCGTCTCGCGCTCCCTTCGTCTCGTGGTCCTTTCGCCTCACAGGTTCGCTCCCGAAGACCCCCACTAGACTGACGCGGTGCCCGCTGCGACGTCCTGCGACCCGACCCCCCGCCTGCCGATCCGCCCCGATCTCGTCGGCAGGGTCCCCTACGGTGCACCGCAGCTGGACGTACCGGTACGCCTCAACACCAACGAGAACTCCCATCCCGTCCCGCCCGACGTCGCAGCCGCCATCACCGCGGCGCTCGCACAGGCCGTCCCGGGCCTGAACCGCTACCCCGACAGGGAGTTCACGGCCCTGCGCCAGGCCCTGGCCCACTACCTCGGCCACGACCTGAGGGCAGAGCAGCTCTGGGCGGGCAACGGCAGCAACGAAGTCCTCCAACACATCCTGCAGGCCTTCGGCGGCCCGGGCCGCACGGCCATGGGCTTCACGCCCGCCTACTCCCTGCACCCGCTGATCGCCTCCGGTACCTCCACCGCCTGGATCGACGGCCTGCGGGGCCAGGGCCCCGAGGCCCCCCCGCGCCCCCAGGGTCCTCCGCGCCCCGAGGCTCCCCGGCGCCCCCAGACCCCCGGGTCCCTGGGGGCCTTCGAACTCACCGCGCAGGCCGCGGTCCGGCAGATCGAACGGGCCGACCCCGACCTCGTCTTCCTGTGCTCGCCGAACAACCCGACCGGAACAGCTCTCGACCTGGAGGTCGTCCGGGCCGTCCTGGAGTGCACCCGCGGGATCGTGGTCGTCGACGAGGCCTACACCGAGTTCGCCCGCCCCGGCACGCCCAGCGCCCTGACCCTCCTGCCCGGTCGCGCCCGCCTGATCGTCACCCGGACCATGAGCAAGGCCTTCGCCCTGGCCGGGGCCAGGCTGGGCTACCTCGCCGCCGACCCCGCGGTCTGCGACGCCCTGCGCCTGGTGCGCCTGCCCTACCACCTGTCGAGCCTCACCCAGGTCGCCGCGCAGGTCGCCCTCGCCCACGCCCCCCGGCTGCTGGCCGGGGTCCGGTCCCTGATCGAACAACGGGACCGGATCGTCGCCGGGGCCACGAGCCTGGGGCTGAGCCCGGAACCCAGCGACGCCAACTTCGTGCTCATCGGGGGACTGACCGACGAACGACGGACCTTCGAACACCTCCTGGACGCCGGGGTCCTGGTCCGTGACGTCGGGCTGGCCCATCATCTGAGGGTCACCGCGGGGACGGAAGAAGAGACCACGGCATTCCTCGATGCCCTGGCGAGCAGCCTGCAGGAGGACCGATGACACGCAAGGCCCGAGCCGTCCGGGAGACCGCCGAGTCGGAGGTCAGCGTCGAGCTCGACCTCGACGGGACCGGCAGCGCCGAGATCAGCACGGGGGTCGGTTTCTACGACCACATGCTCACGGCCCTGGCCCGGCACTCGCTGATCGACCTGACGGTCCGCGCCGTCGGTGACCTGCACGTCGATGCCCACCACACGGTCGAGGACGTCGCGATCCTGCTGGGCCGGTCCCTCGACGAGGCCCTGGGCGACCGGGCAGGGATCCGCCGGTTCGCCGACGCCACCGTCCCCCTGGACGAGGCCCTCGTGCACGCCGTGGTCGACGTCAGTGGGCGCCCCTACTGCGTGCACACCGGGGAGCCCGAGGGCCAGCAGTACGTCACGATCGGGGACACCTACCTCGGATCCCTGACCCGGCACGTGTTCGAAACCCTCGCGCACAACGCCCGTCTCGCCCTGCACGTGCGGGTCCTGTCGGGCCGTGACCCGCACCACGTCGTGGAGGCCCAGTACAAGGCGGTGGCCCGGGCGCTGCGGGCCGCCGTCGAACCAGACCCTCGGGTCCAGGGGATACCGAGCACGAAGGGTGTGTTGTGAGCGGTCCGGCAGTGGTGGTCCTCGACCACGGTTCGGGGAACGTGCGTTCGGCCGTCAGAGCCCTGGAGAGGGTCGGGGCCGACGTCCGGCTCACAGCGGACGCCGAAGCGGCGGAGAACTGCGACGGCCTGGTCGTCCCCGGTGTCGGGGCCTTCGCCGCCGTCGTGGCGGGGCTGCGGGCCGTCGGCGGAGACACGATCATGAAGGCGAGGCTGGCCGGGGGCCGCCCCGTCCTGGGAATCTGTGTCGGACTGCAGGTGCTCTTCGAACGCTCCACGGAACACGGCCAGGACGACGTCGACGGCCTGGGGATCTGGCGCGGGACGGTCGAACGCCTGCGCGCCGACGTCGTACCCCACATGGGCTGGAACACAGTCCGTGTCCCCGACGGCAGTCCCCTGTTCGACGGCGTGTCCCGCGAGCGCTTCTACTTCGTGCACTCCTACGGTGTCCAGAACCTGCCTGCGGGGTCGGACCAGCCCACTCACGTGACCTGGGGCGAGCACGGTTCGCCGTTCGTGGCCGCGGCGGAGGGCGGGCCCCTGTCTGCCCTGCAGTTCCACCCGGAGAAATCGGGGGACGCCGGAGCCCGCCTGCTGTGGAACTGGCTGCAGACCCTCACCTGAACACCTGCTGCTCCTCGAACGGTCCGCCCGACCGATCGACCCCGACGACCGAAGGGATCACCATGACCACCGCCGACCGTCCGACGCGGGTCCCACGCCTGGAGCTGTTACCCGCCGTCGACGTCGCCGCAGGTCGGGCCGTGCGTCTGGTGCAGGGGGAGGCGGGCAGCGAGACGTCCTACGGTGATCCGTTGGAGGCCGCGCTCGCGTGGCAGAAGGCCGGGGCCGAGTGGATCCACCTGGTCGACCTGGACGCGGCGTTCGGCCGGGGCAACAACCGTGACCTGCTCGCGAAGGTCGTGGGCAGCCTGGACGTGCGCGTGGAGATGAGCGGCGGGATCCGGGACGACGCGAGCCTCACCATGGCGTTGTCCACAGGGTGCTCGCGCGTGAACCTGGGCACGGCGGCCCTGGAGGACCCGGGCTGGACCCGGCGGGCCATCGCCGAGCACGGCGAGCGGATCGCCGTGGGCCTGGACGTGCGGGGCACGACCCTGGCCGCCCGGGGCTGGACCCGGGAGGGCGGGGACCTGTGGGAGACCCTGGCCCGCCTGGACACGGACGGCTGCGCCCGGTACGTGGTCACGGATGTCACCAAGGACGGCACCCTGCGCGGTCCGAACATCGAGTTGCTGCGCCAGGTCTGCGAGCGCACCGATCGCCCGGTCGTGGCCAGCGGCGGCATCGCGGTCCTGGCGGACCTGGAGGCCCTGCGGACCCTGGTCCCCGAGGGCGTCGAGGGCGCCATCGTCGGCAAGGCCCTCTACGCCGGCGCCTTCACCCTCCCCGCAGCCCTCGACGTCGCAGGCCGCCCCTGACCCCGCCGGCGAGCCGCCCCCCGCCGACCGAACCCGTCGCGCCGGCCGTTGTCGAACGCCGAGAGGACCGCCCGGGAAGGGCGGTCCTCTCGGCGTTCGCGCGGGGCGGGCAGGGGGAGTTCGGGGGGCTCGGTGTGATGTTTCTCTCCTGAATGGCAGGGATGTCGGTTTGGGGTGGGTAGGGGGTGTCTGTTACTTTCGGGATGTCGGATTTATCCGCCGATACGGCGGCGGGTTCCCGGGGGAGTGTTTCGGGTCTGGTCGTCGTCCATGATGCGAATTTTGTTTCGCGGTCTTTCGCGATGGTTCCGGTGCACGGGATCCGCTTGTCCTCGTCGGGACGGAGAGTGGGACTGCCATGTCCGATGTTTCTTCTTCTGGTGTGTCGCCTTCAGCCGAAGAATCGTCCGAGGGTGTGTTGCAGGTTCGGGGGGTGTGTTTGTCGTACGGGGAGCGGGAGGTCCTGCGGGGGGTTGATGTGGTGGTGGGGCGGGGGGAGTCGGTGGCGGTGATGGGGCGTAGTGGGTGTGGGAAGAGCAGTTTGTTGTCGTGTGTGTTGGGGTTGGTGGAGCCTTCTGCGGGGGAGGTGTTGGTGAATGGTGAGGTGGTGCGGTGCGGGGTGTCGGGGCGTGCTGCGAGGTCTCGGCGGGAGAAGATCGGGATGGTGTTCCAGTCGGGGGAATTGTTCGATGATCTGAGTCCGGTGGAGAATGTTTTGGTGGTGGGGTTGTTGGCGGGGCAGCGGCCGGAGCGGGCTCGGGAGCGGGCTGAGGAGTTGTTGGGGAATTTGGGGGTTCCGCAGGGTGCGAAGTCGTTGGGGGAGTTGTCGGGTGGGGAGCGTCAGCGGGTGGCGGTGGCGAGGGCGTTGATGAATCGTCCGGTGTTGTTGTTGGCGGATGAGCCGACGGGGGCTCTGGATCCTCAGACCCGGGATCAGATGTTGGAGATTCTGTTCGAGGCCCCGGAGCGGTATGGGTGTGCGTTGGTGGTCGTGACGCATGATCCGGCGGTCGCGGCGCGGGCCGATCGGGCGTTCTGGCTCTCCGACGGCGTGCTGGGGGCTCTGCCCGCAGATGTGGGTGTGGGGCCTGCCGGCGGCGCCGTGGCTTCAGCGGATGAGCAGCCTGTGGGGGGTGCTGTTCGATGAGGCCGGTTCTGCTCGGGTTGTTGGCCCGGATCGGGGTGTTGTTGGGGCGTCGCAGTCCGTGGGGTGGGTTGCGGGCGTTCGTCCTGGCCCTGGGCGCATGCGGTCTGGTGATGGGATCGGTGGCCTTCGTGCTGGAGGACTCCTACGTCCAGCAGCGGGACGCGCGGGCACAGGCCATCAAGGCACGTCCGGCCGCCACGACGAAGGACGCCGAGTTCCTGATCGACGAGAGTTACCCCTTGGTCGGTGGCCGTCAGATCATTGTTGTCAGTATTTGGCCGTTGAAAGCTGATGCTCCTTTGCCACCGGGGACGGAGCGATGGCCGGAGCCTGGGCAGGCAGTTCTTTCCCCGGCTCTTGCTGACACGTTGGGTGCGGATCGGGACATGTTCGGTGAGGTCGTGGGCACGATTTTCACGGAGGGTCTTGTTGTTCCGAGGGAACGAAGGGTGTATATGCGCCCGTCGCACGTGGCTTTTGATCCTGGGGTGATGGAGAAATCTTCAGGTTTCGGTGGGGAAGGTGCCATTCTCGGGGTGGATGCTGGTTTTTGGGATGCTGCCGATGTGGATCAGGTGAGGTATTTGCTGGTGGGTGGGTTGGTGGTGCCTGCCCTGGTGGTGCTGGGTATTGGGGTGGGGCTGGATGGCGAGGCTCGGTCTCGTCGCCGACGGCGTTTGGTGGCGTTGGGCGCTGGACGGCGGCATCGGGTGGTGGTGGATGTCGCTGAGGCGTGGTTGCCCGTGGCCGTGGGAACCGTGGCGGGTGCTGGGGTGACAGGGGCCTTGTGCGCGGTGGATGTTCATCTGCCGTTCGTGGACGCGGTGTTGCTGGCGGGGGATGCGCGGGCCGCGTGGCCGTCTCTGGTCGTGGCGGTGTTGGCGGGTCATGTGGGGGCGTTGTTGATGAGTGTTCTGGCGCGGCAGCGGGGCGGGAGGCGTCGGGGTACTGGGGTTTTCAGTGTCCTGCAGTCCCGCCCGATGGAGCGGGCGACCCTGTGCGTTTTCGCTGCGATCGGGACTATTTGGGGACCAGGCCTGTGCAGTAGTCCACCGGTGAGGGTGCTGATCTATTTCGCGGGGGTACTGGCGGTCGCGATCACTTTACCTGCCGCGATTTCCCTGCTGATCATGGCTGCGGGCGAGTTCTTGGCTCGAACGGGTGCCAGAATCGGGGCCGTGGGGACGTTGCTGGGCGGACGTCGCCTCGCGGGATTCCCCCGGCGGACCACCCGGCTGGCGTTCACGGTGTGTTTCGCGGTCCTGGGTATTGGTCAGATCCAGCTCTGGGGCGGTGGGATCTTCGCTTCCCAGCACCGGGACGCGATGAAGGCACGTTCAGCTGTGGGGGACTCAGTAATGATATCCAATACCGAGGTTCATCATGATGCGAAGAGGCAATCTTTTCTGAGGGGCCTTCCCAAGGGGACCGAAACTTTTTCTCACTACTTCCTCCCGGAGGACGGATCCGTTGTCCTCAGTGGCACCTGCGAGGCGCTGAGCAGTTTGTCGCTGCCCTGTCCGAGAACCCCGGAAAAGGCTCGGATTCCCCAACCCGCTCCCACTCCGGCTCTCAACTATCTCTCGAGGATGTTTCGGTCGAGTGATCTTCGTGTCGTGGACGAGAAGTACCTGAAGAAAACCCGTCTGGCGGGTGAGAAAAGCCAGATCCTCCTGTTCTCCCCCGAGGGGAAGGACCTGCCGGTCAACGCACTTCAGCGTTCCGGGTGTGAATTCTATGTGGGATGCTTGAACCTGCGTCCCTTGGGAGAGGGCTACCTGGTCGCAGGCGCTCCGAAGAAGAACCAGGGCGACTGGATCGTGTTCCTGGGACTGGTGGGGGTGCTGCAGGTGCTGTTGGCTGCGGGGTGTGCGATGGCGGGTGATGTGATCGCGACGGCTCGGGAGACGGTGTCGTTGGCCGTGGTCACGGGTCGGCGCCGGTGGTTGTGGGCCAATGCCCTGTGCCGGACGGCCTTGCCTCTGTCGTTGGCCGGGGTCCTGGGATCGGCGTCCTACCTGATACTCCCCTCGGGGATGCTGCACGGGGAGCGCAGCGTAAGTCCCTCCCTGTCCCTGGCCGTGATCGCAGCCCTGTGCTCGGTCCTGGCCGGTCTGCTCGTCGCGGCCTGGGGCGCCCTTGCCACTGCCCGCGCGACCCGCACCTGGCGCCCCGGAACCTGACCGGCCCTCCCCAGCCGGCCCCTCCAGGTGCCCGGAACACTTGAAGTGGGAAATGGCGGTCATTCGGTCCCGAATGTCCGCCCTTTCCCACTTCAAGTGGGGCTGGGGCTGGGGCTGGGGCTGGGGCTGGGGCTGGGGCTGGGGCTGGGGCTGGGGCT
>JAUPKJ010000141.1 GCA_030837505.1 Actinomycetota bacterium | reverse complement strand
TGGTAGGCCCGCACCGCCTGACGCATGCCCCGAGCGCCCGTGCCGGTGACCGGCGTCAGATGCGACAGACCGAGGAAACTCCCCGACGGCAGCACCTCGGCGAACGTTTCCAGGACTCCGGCCGGATCGTCACGGTCGGACAGGAAATGCAGGACCGCCACGAACAGCAGCCCGACGGGGCGGGACAGGTCCAGGCCCCCGACCCCGCACGCCTGCTCCAGGACCCTGGCCGGGTCCCGCGCGTCCCCGTGCACCGCGCACACGCCGTCCTGCCGGGCGAGCAGGGCCCGCGCGTGAGCCACCACCACCGGATCGTTGTCCACGTACACCACTCGCGCACGCGGGTTGATGTCCTGGGCGACCTCGTGCACGTTCCGGGCTGTCGGCAGTCCTGTTCCTATGTCCAAGAACTGGTCCACTCCTGCTCGGACCAGGAACTCCACCGCTCGGACCAGAAAGGCCCGATTCGCGCGGGCAGCCCCCACGATCCACGGAGCACCCCGCCGGACCTGCTCAGCGACCGACCGATCAGCAGCGAAATGGTCCTTCCCACCCAACCAGCAGTCGTACACCCGCGCCGAACTTGCCCGACCCGGATCCACCACGCCCGACGAAACAGGCACAGCAGAAGAGACCAGAGGTTCAGCGGGCAGCAGGGGTACGTCCGGAAACGGTTCAGGAGCCCAGGCCGGGGAGTCGGAGTCGTTCATGGTGGGTCTTCCTGGTCGCGGTCATCGGGTCGCGTCCAGGGTGGTGCCGTTCGTGGGCGAGGACTCGGATCCTGGTTCCACCCGCACCGGAGTGCGGGAGAGGGGATGTGGATCTAGGACTTTCGTGCGGGTCGGGCCGCCTGTCGGATCCAGTCCGGGTCGAAGGCTTCGACCACGGCGTTTCCCTGGCCGCTGGGAATCGGTCCGGGGTCGGGTCCTCCGGTGCGGATGTCCAGGATCAGGGCTCCTGCCCCGGACAGGGTTCTCAGGTGACCGTCGAACGCCGGGTGCTTCCACAACCGGTCGTTGACCATCGGAACAACCAGCATCGGGACACCGGCTGCCAGGGCTTCGCAGGCCACGGCGTGCGCGTAGGTGTCCAGGATCCCCACCGCGAGTTTGCTGATCGTGTTCATGGTGGCCGGCGCGATCACCACCAGGTCAGGGCGTCCGGAGGTCCGGGGAGTTCCGGGGGACCGGTGTTCGCTGCGGGGCGGAGCTCCTGTCACGGCTTCGACCGCCCGGGCGTCCACCCAGGGCAGGGACGAGGGGGTTGCCACGACCTGGACCCGCCATCCGTCCTCCACCAGGGCACGGGCGATGTCCGCGGCACGGGAGGTCAGGGGAGCGCCCGTCACGAGCAGTGTGCACAGTCCGTCCATACCGAACAGTGAATCAGTGCAGGACTCCCGCCCGCTGTGCCAAGGCGGCCAGCACTGTCGTCTGGGATTTCGTGCCCCGGGCCAGCATTTCCCGGATGATTTCCTGGGCGATCACGTTGTGTCGGATCGTCTCCGGCGCGATCCTCTCGGCCTCCAACAAGTGCAACGTCGCTTCGGCGTCCCGCCGACGCTGTGACTGCGCCCAGGCCAGGTCCAGGTTCACCTGAGCGCGCCGGCCCGTCAACCCTGCCGGAAGCCTGTCCTGGTCCACCGCGAGCGAGGCATCGACCGCCCCACCGGTGTCCCCCAGCTCCGCGGCCACCGACACACGATGAATCGCAACGTTCGTCGGCCCGAACGCCGTCCACGCATGGTTGCCGTCCTCGCCCAGTGCCCCCGCCAGGTCC
Organism: Actinomycetota bacterium; assembly: GCA_030837505.1. Taxonomy (GTDB): domain Bacteria; phylum Actinomycetota; class Actinomycetes; order Actinomycetales; family Kineosporiaceae; genus JAUPKJ01. The sequence continues at coordinate 959 of JAUPKJ010000141.1, read as the reverse complement.
TCGGCACGCCTCAACCGTTCCTGCGCCTGAGGGCGGTCCGTACGCCGGGCAGCGATCACGGCCGAGATCAACCACAACGAACCCGCCAACGACAGCAACGTCGGGTCGTCCGACCGCACCTTGCCCATCAACGACTCAACCATTCCGACCGCCACGTGCTCGGCTTGCGTGACCTGACCGGCCCGCAGCAGGGCACAGGTCACCTGATATGCCGCCATCGCCCGAGCCGTATCCGACCCTGTGTCCACCGCAGCACCCGCCGCCCGGTCCGCAGCCAACGTCGCCAGATCCACCGCCCCCAGCTTCGTCGTCAGTTTCGCCGCCACGACGTACGCCGAAACGTAACTGGCCATCGACTCCCCACGATCCGCGCCATCGGACCGCGGTAGCTGCTCCGCCCCCAACAGCAGGTCCGGCATCAACGCGATCGCCTCGTCGTACCGCGCAGCCTGATACGCCTGATGAACTCGCGAGACCCGCCCCCGCAGCTCCGGCAACGACGGCCCCTCACCGACCTGAGCCCCCAACAGATGGTCGTACCGCGTGAACACCTTCCGGATCTCCGACATTCCATCACTGATAGCCCCACCGTTCGGAGCGTACGACCACGACCGCCCCGTCAGATCAACAATGTCCACCCGCAACACCTGCGCCAGGTCCAACAACACCGACAACCGGTCCACCGACCGAATACCCCGCTCCACCTGCGACAACCACGACTCCGACCGCCCCACCAACCCCGCCAGAGCAGCCTGACTCAACCCCCGACGCCTCCGATACGCCGAGATTCGCTGCCCCACCGACCGCACCGGTGCAGATCGCCGTTCCACACCCCCCAGAATCCCACACCAACACCCCACCACGGCCAACAACCAGCCCCAACACCACATCCCACAGCCCGCACGTATTGCCGAATTGACCTGTACTGGGTCAAGGGGGGTCCGCCCGGCTTCGCCGGG
>JAUPKJ010000015.1 GCA_030837505.1 Actinomycetota bacterium | reverse complement strand
GCGGTGGGCGGCCGCCGGCCGCCCGGGGAACCGATCGGCGTTCAACGGTGCAAGTGACGGTCAACGGTCCAGATGTCGTTCAACGGGCCAGGTGACGCAGAGTCAGGGTGTGGTCCGTCCGGGAACGGGACTGCCCGTCGGGACCGGTGCGGCTGTGCTGACGAGTCCGGTCCGTCAGGACCTGCCACTGGTCCTGCGGCAGGTCCAACGCCCGGCGGACCTCCTCGGAGGTCGGCATGCGCGGCCCGGAATGGTCGGGGTTGTCCGAGGGGAAGCTTCCGGTGTGTCCCACGATCAGCAGGACCCCGCCGGGCGAGACGGCCTCGACGGCCCTGCGCAGGATCTGTTCCCGCGGCAAATCGACCGGAGAGTGCAGGAATTGGGCTGACACGAGGTCGTAGCGCCCCTCGGGGAAGGAGACCCCCAGGTCGTGCTGCTCCCACCGGACCCGGTCACCGACCCCGACGCTCCGAGCCTGTCGAGCGGCTCGGTCCAGCGCAGTCCGGGAGATGTCGACCCCGGTCACCGTCCACCCGTGTTCGGCGAGCCAAACGACGTCGGCGCCCTCCCCGCAGCCCAGATCCAGTGCGGTACCGACGGGCAGGTCGGCGACCTCACGGACGAGATCGGGGTTGGGCTCGCCGCTCCAGACCCGGTGGTCCCGTTCGTAGAACGATTCCCAGAAATCCTCCGGAGAGGGGGAATCGGCTGCGCCGTCGTGGTTGTCAGCGGCTGCGCCGTCGTGGTCCGGGCCGTCGGTCAAGGGAGGTCCTCTCGATGGTTCTCTTCGGGCGAAGGCCGTCCTACGCCCACAACGGACCGGGGAACTCCTGACGTCCGTCAGGAGTTCCCCCGCCCCAAGACATGATCCGTTCGGAGCGGGGCTCCCGCAACCGGGATCGGCAAATCGAAGGACTCGTCGAGGGTCGCCCTTCGGCTCGCGACCCTCCGGACTCTAATTTCCCGCAGGCTGCTCCCACCTGCCGGACGGGGCGGGCGGGGGGAAGGCCTCGTCGGGCATGACGATCCACAGAACGGGGTAGATGAGGAACTGGCTGCCCGGCACCACCATGAGCAGCAGGACGAACACCAACCGTGCGGTCCAGGGACCCAGGCCGAAACGCCGGCCGAGACCTGCGCACACCCCGCCGAGCACCCGCCCCTGTCGAGGGCGGATCAGCCCACGCTGATGGAAGGACTCGTGAACGGTGCCCATGGGGTTCTCCTCGTCTACAGCGATTGCTCGTCTACAGCGACCGGTGGTCCTCGCGCAGTTCTGGTTCCTCGCGCAGTCCAGTGTGCGGACTGCGGCGGCCCTTCCGCATCGGGGAGAACCCCCGATCTGGACCGGGTGTTTCCCCGGGTGTTCCCCGGGTCCGTGCTCCCCGGGTCCGTGCTCCCCGGGTCCGTGCTCCCCGGGTTCGTGCTCCCCGGGTCTGTTGCTCCCCGGGTCCGTGTTCCCCGGGCCACGACCGCGGCCGCCGTGTGAACTCCTACCGGACCTCGGCCCCGAAGACCGACCGGCACCGAAAGCGACCGACAAAAGCTGACACACGCCGTTTTGGGCCCACCGAAAGAACCGATCGAGCATCTGCCGACGGCCCGTTGTCGGCGATGTGGAAAAATGCGCGCGCCTGCGGTCCGCAGTCGCCCATCACAGTTCGAACAGGAGAGCCCCGATGCCAACGGCCGACCCAGGAACCGATGCGAACAGAACCGCGCCCCTGGTCTTCCTCGACCGGTTCTTCCACATCGCCGAACGCGGTTCGACCCTCGGGCAGGAACTGCGCGGAGGCCTGGTGACGTTCTTCACCATGGCCTACATCGTGGTCCTCAACCCCCTGATCATCGGGACGCAGCAGGACGGAACAGGCCATTTCCTCGGCGGGAGCACGGAATCCCCCGACCTGGCCAAGGTTGCTGCGGCCACGGCCCTCGTCGCCGGCGTGGTCACGATCCTCATGGGACTGGTGGCCAACTTCCCCCTGGCTCTGGCCACGGGTCTCGGCCTCAACGCCTTCGTCACTTTCGGCATCGCCAAGCTCCCGGACATGACCTGGGCCGACGCCATGGGGCTCGTCGTACTGGAGGGCTTGATCATCTTGGTCCTCGTGCTGACGGGCTTCCGTTCGGCAGTCTTCCGGGCCGTCCCCGCGGAGTTGAAGACGGCGACCAGCGTGGGGATCGGCCTTTTCATCACGATCATCGGGTTCGTCGACGCCGGGTTCGTACGCCGCACCGGGACGGGTCCGACTCCCGTGGAGCTGGGGATCGGGGGCTTCCTCTCCGGCTGGCCCACGGTGGTTTTCGTCTTCGGGCTCCTGCTGATCGCCGTTCTGATGATTCGCAAAGTGCGGGGCGCCCTTCTCATCGGCATGGCCGGCGCGACTGCCCTGGCCATTCTGATCGAAAAAATCGCGAAGGTCGGGCCGGGAACGGCTTCGAACGGGGAGGCCAACCCGACCGGCTGGGGGCTGAACGTCCCGGGGCTTCCCGACACGATCGTCAAGACCCCCGACTTCGGCCTGCTGGGGGAGTTCGACCTCCTGGGGTCCTTCAGCCGGGTCGGCGTCGTCAGCGCGATGCTGCTGCTGTTCACCCTGCTCCTGGCCGACTTCTTCGACACCATGGGCACGATGGTCGCCATCGGGGCCGAGGCGGACCTGCTGGACGACGAGGGCATGCCGGAGAACAGCGAGCGGATCCTCGTGGTCGACTCCCTCGCCGCCGCAGCAGGTGGTGCGGCCTGCGTTTCGAGCAACACCTCGTACATCGAGTCGGCTTCCGGCGTCGGGGAGGGAGCTCGCACCGGCCTGGCCAGCGTGGTCACCGGTGTCATGTTCCTCCTGGCCACCACGTTGTCACCGCTCGTAGAGGTCGTGCCCTACGAGGCCGCGACCCCGGCTCTGGTGATCGTGGGCTTCCTCATGATGACGCAGGTGAGGAGCATCGACTGGGACGACATCGGGATCGCGCTGCCGGCCTTCCTGACCATCGTGCTCATGCCGTTCACGTACTCCATCACCGCCGGGATCGGTGCGGGCTTCGTTTCCTACGTGGTGATGCGCATTGCGCGGGGCAAGGCTTCCGGTGTTCACCCCTTGATGTGGCTGACCTCGGTCCTGTTCGTGATCTACTTCGCGATCGATCCGATCAAGGACGTGCTCGGGGTTTCCTGATCGCTTGTTCGGCGTCCGAGTCCCTCCGGGAGGCCGGGGAACCTGTTGTTCGAACCCGCTGTTCGGGTTCCGATCCTCGGATCCCCGCTCGGAGGCTCGGACGCCGAACCGCGATCCATGGTTGTTACATCAAGTGAGCTCCTGAAAGCTATGGGTGAAGTACTGTGGGGTCTTCACCCGTAACGCCGCGCCGACGCGGACCACCGGCGGCCGGACGGGCCGAGAACTCCAGGAGGTCCGGGAACCATGGGCTGTCCCCCCCACGACGCCGCCAGAGACGACGCCGGAGAAAAGGGCCGGTACGACCGCAGGGTCTGGGCGTCCGCAGGCGCCGTGTTCGTACTGCTGGTCACTCTCGTGGTCGGAGTCAGCAGCCAGGGCGGGTTCTACTCCACGACCCGACTGCATCTGGCGCTCGGCCTCGGTCTGGCCCTTGCGCTGACCCTCACGGCAGGACTCGACGCCCTGCAGACACTGCGCCGCCCCCCCGTACTGACGGGGCTGCTGCTCGCCGCCTGGATCCTCGCGGTCAGCGCTCTGCACGGAGCCCTCGACCACGGCCTGCCCGCAGCGGGACTCGCAGCGGGAATCGTGGCCGTGTACATGATCGTCCCCTGCCTGTTGCAGGCCGACCGCGAGATGCTCGCAGCCTCCCTCGTCTGGCTCGGCGGACTCGTCGCCCTCACCTCCTGGTCGGGTGTCGTCCTCCACCTGCACCGGTGGGCCTGGGAGGGCCAAGGGCTGTGGAGAGCCTCCGGAGCCATCACCTACCCCAACGCGACCGCGGCGATCCTGGTGTCGCTGGCGCTGTGGTCCCTCGCGCAGATGCCCCTTCCACCCGGCCGGGGCCAGGGGACAGCCACCTCCGCAGCGTTCGGACCGGCCTGGATCGTCCCGGCGCTGACCACGGTGATGCTCACGGCGGCAGCGGCGACCCTGAGCAGGGGAGGAGCGCTCGCGCTGCTGGTGGGAGGCGCCGTCCTCCTGCTGTTGGCAGGGACGGCGACCCGCCGGGCCGCCGTCCCGCCGATGGTCGGGGCCACCGTGTCCTTCGCGGCCCTCGTGCCCTGTCTGCGGAGCGGCCAGCCCCCCCAGCCCCTTCTCGCAACGATCGGGCTCGTGGTGGGAACAATGATTGGAACGAGAGCGGACGAGAACGCCCGCGCCCGACAACAGCGTTTCCTCACCACAGTGACCACGGCCGTCGGGTTGAAACCCCGGGATAGAGGAACGGTCGTCCCCCGGGCACTCTGGATCGGGGCCGGAACGGCGATCGCCGCCGGAGTCGTCGTCCTCACGGACGGATTCGAGCATTCCCTCCGCCAGATCGTGGACGCCCGTGTCCTCACCGGTCCCAGTTATCGGATGGAAGCCGCCGGAGCAGCCCTCGAACGCATCACCGACTCCCCCTGGATCGGGGCCGGCCCCGGCGAAGGGCAGGTGACCTGGACGACGTCCTCGGGCGTGAGCAGGACCCTCATCTTCCTGCACGACGAATACCTGCAGGTCGTCCTGGAACTCGGTGTCCTCACCGGCTTCCTGGTGCTTCTCCACCTGGCCGCCGGCGCAGCAAGCGCCTGGAAGGCCGGAACCCCTCGCGAAGGATCCGCCGCCCCACCGCAGCTCCGTCGGAGCGCGAGAGCCGGAGGACTGGCAGCCTTCGCGGCCTTCGCAGTCCACAGCGCCGTGGACTTCACGTGGCACCTGCCCGCGCTGCCCCTGGTCGTCGCCACACTCCTGGCCTTCGCTCTGCCTGCGGCCGAGCATGCGCACAGCCCCGGACCGGCCTCGGGTTCGGTCCCTGACGACATCGACGTGCGCGACGACATCGCCGATGTGAGCGAGGGCTCATCAAATAACAGCGGCAAGTCCTCAATAACTTACTCAACGCATCCCCCCATGACGTAAAGTTTTGCTGCCGGTGGGGACGTCATCCCCGTGGTGTGACTCGCCCTGGCACCGTCTCGGGACCCCGCACGGTCCTCCCAGCGAAGATGCCCTTCTCACTCGCGTGCACGGAACAACAACTCGAGGCACGGAAAGCACGACGCGAAGAGAATCCTGTCGATGGGCCCGGATCCCGCGGGATATTTCTCCATGCTCCGATCGACGTGAGGAAATCACATGTTGACAAGGACCAAAGCCCTCGCCGCAGCCGTGGCGCTCGCGGGAGGAGGGAGCCTCCTCGCGGCAGCCCCCGCGGTCGCCTACTATTCCCCGCCGTTGATCATGGTGGCAGAGCCTCAGAGCCCCGCCCGCCTCGTCGCAGGCGGTGCTGCCATCGACATCACCGTCGAGTACTCCTGCACCGCCAACGAAGGCATGAGCCTGTCGCTGGACGTGGCGCAGAAGGTCGGGCGGAAGGTCGCCACCGGTCAGGCCTACGACTATGTCTCCTGCAACAAGCGCACCCAGAAGACCGTGCTGCGGGTGAAGTCCGACGGAACGGCCTTCGGCAAGGGCAACGCCGCCGTCACCACGGAGATCAGCGGTTGCTACTCGACGGACTACTGGTGGAGCACCTGCGGCGACGACCAGATGGACGACATCATCAAGGTAAAGAAGTGATCAGTCCGGGGGAGGCGGTCGTGTAGTTCGTTCTTCCCCCGGATCCGGCGCCCCGGTGGTTGCCCTCCGTGGGTCCGGGACCCTGTCCCGGACCCACGGTTCCGGGGGTTCGATCTTCCATCCACCCGGTGGGAAAAAACATGAGAAGAACAGGGGGCCTATCAGGCTTTCTCGCCACCGGGAGGGTGCTCGGGGCAGTT
>JAUPKJ010000140.1 GCA_030837505.1 Actinomycetota bacterium | reverse complement strand
GAGACTGCTGCTCGAACGCGAGATCGCACGGGCGCTGCGTTCCAGCGGCGAACCGGTCCCGGCCTGCCAGGACCCCACGTGCGAGCCTCGGGAGCTGTTGCTGTCGGCCCTGCGCCGGGTCCGCGGACCCGATTTCGAGACCCTGTTGGATCTCGTGCACCGGCACCACGTCGTGCTGAGTGCCTCGGAACTGGCCGACTGTTCCCAACGGTTCGTGGCCGACTGGGCCGAGCACCCGGGCCGGCCCGTGAACGCCGGGACCCTCGCCGAGCGCAGTCTGCTGACCGGTCTGCTGCGCGAGGAACTGCGCGCGCGGACCCGGGCCCGCCCGTCCCTGTCCTGGCAGCTCGGGGAGCAGTGGTGGGAGTTGCTGCTGCCCTCGGCCTGCCGGCTGCACGACCCCCTGGACGCCGCCGTGATCGCGGCGGCGATCGCCCGGGGCACACCGGAGCAGCGGGCCGCCGTCGTCGCCGACCAGTTGGATGCCGCGGACTGCGCGGGCGACCCCCGGGGGGCCTGGGCGAGGGCCGTCACGGTCCTGTGGAGAGCCGCGCCCGCCACCGACGACGAACTGGTGGAGCTGGCGCGGCGCGCCCCCGTCGGCACCGTCCTGCCGCTGTACCTGCTGGCGGGCCTGCGGGACAGGGTCCTGGCCCCGACCTCGCACCCGGCGGCCCTGGACCTGTGCGGACTGCTGTACGACGCCGGGCTGCTCCCGGCAGAACCCAGCCTGCTGTCCCGGGTCCGCCTGGACAGGGAACTGCGTGACCTGTGCGAACGTCTGCCGGGGACCGGGCCGGAGACGGTGCTGGGGGAGCTGCAGCGCCTGGGGGAGCCCGTGCAGTCGGTGGTCCTGGCCCGCGAGCCCGCGGTGCGCACGGCCCTGCTGCGCAGCGACCCCGCGGTCGCGACGGAACTGCTGCGCTACCTGCCGGGTGAACTGCGCGGGTACTTCCTGAGCTGGCTCGCCGTCGAGGTGGAGGCCGCGTCCAACGCCCGCCCCGTCGTCCTGGCCTTCTACCTGGCCCGTCTGGCCGACGAGGAACTCGCGCACCAGGCTCGGGTCCGACTGGACCACTTCCTGCGGGCCTGGCCGGAACGGGCCCCGGTCCACCTGGTCTCCGAGGCCTCCCGGGCGATCCTTCTGTACGGGGCGGTCGCCCGATCCCAATGGGCGGAACTCGTGCCCGATCCCCCGGCGGTCGAGTCCCGTCGAGGGCTGTTCCGGCGCTCCTCGGGGCGGTGGTGATGGGATCCGAGATGGGTGGTCTGGGGCGACTGGTGGCCGTCGTCCTGGCGGTCGCCGCGTACCTGGCGCTGTCCGGGTGGCTGCTGGTCGTCCTGGGGGCCCGGGCCGCCGCGGCAGTACTCCTGTGCGGGGCACTGTTCGGCACGGGCGTGGTGGTCCTCACCGGGATCCTGCTGCGCTGCGGGCTGCTCGAAGCCGTCCTCGGGGCACCGCAGGAGAACCCGGGGACCGAGGCCGACGACGGCGCAGCGGCGGAGGGAACCGGCCGCCGGACCGCGGCTCTCGGCCACCCCGAGGGCGGGGGGAACCAACGGGACACCGCGAGCCTCGGCCATTTCCCGGCGAACTCGGCGTACCCGGCGTACATCCCGCCGGGGTACGTCCCGCCGGGCGAGCCCCGGTCCGGCCACCTGCGGGGACCCGGACCTCAGGACCCTTCGCGACGCTCCTGGGACCGGCCCGGGAACCCTGTCGGCAACTCGTGGGACCCGACTGCGGGGCCCGAGGGGCCGACGGACCCGCAGGGCCCTCTCGCCGCTCCCGGCGCAGCCCCCGCACCGGAACCCGCGCCGGAACCGGACCGAGCCCCTGCCGCGACCCGCCCCCCGACCCCGGACGCGACGCAGGACCCCGCCTGGCCGGTGTACGGCGTCTCCCAATGGCGCACGGACCTGATGACCCTCTCGGTCACGTCGATCCGTTTCGTGGCCCGCCGCTGTTGGAGAGCCCACCGCTGGCTCGCGGCCCGCCCCCGGCTGCTGTGGATCTGGCCGCTGCCCGCAGCCGGCTACCTGGCCCTGCCCGGGATCGCCGTCGGCCTGCTCGCAGCGCTCGCGGCGACCGCCGTGATCACAACGGTCGCGGTGGGGGTGGGCTGGGTGCTCGGCGGGGCGGCGGCCGGCGTTCTCGTCTCACTGGACCGTGTGCTGCAACGGCTCAGGAAATCGCAGGCCAGCTGCCCGGAGTGCTACACGGTCACGTCCCGGCCCGCGTTCCGCTGCCCGGGCTGCGGGCAGCTGCACCGTCGGCTGGCCCCGGGGCGCCTGGGAGTTTTCCACCGGCGCTGCACCTGCGGCAGGATCCTGCCGACGACGGTCCGCAGGGCCTCGCGCCGGTTGGTCGCCGTCTGTCCGAACTGCCGGGTCGCGCGGGAGCTGCCGCGCGGGGCCGGGAACCTCACCGACATCCGGATCCCCGTGTTCGGTCCGGTCTCTGCGGGCAAGTCCCGGCTCATCATGGCGGGGCTGGTCGACCTGGCCGTCGTGGCGAGGGCCGCGGGCGTCGAGATGGAGTTCGTGGACGAGTCCAGCAGGAAGTCCTTCGGACAGATGAAGGACGTGATGTCCATGGCGGTCGCGACGATCCCCAAGACCCAGGAGAGCGTGCGCCCGCGCCCGTGCACTGTCACTCTGACGGCGCAACGGCGGCAGGCCCTGGTTCACCTGTTCGACGCAGCGGGGGAGCGGTACGTGCGTCGGGACCGCAACGCGGATCTGGCCTATTTGGACGAGGCCCGGACCCTCGTGTTCGTCTTGGACCCCTTCTCGATCCCCTCGGTGCGAGCCGTGATGACCGGGGCTCTCGGCGAGGTTCTCCGACAGGCGTGGGCGGCGGAGCACGACCCCCAGGAGGCCTACAACGCGACAGCGACCCGCCTGCAGGACTTCGGGGTGCTCACTCGGCGCCAGCGGCTGGCCTTCGTGGTGTCCAAGGCCGACCTGCTCCTGGGCCTGCCCTTCGCGGAGGACCTGGGCAGCGACGAATTGTCGGTGAAGGCGTGGTTGGAACGGCAGGGCCTGGACCGGCTGCTGCGCTGTGCCGAACGGGACTTCGGGACCGTCCGGTACTTCTTGGTGTCCTCCCTGCGCGCTGACCCCGGTGGGGACATGAGTGCTGCCCGACCACTTCTCTGGCTGATGGGAACAGACGGTTTCGAGGATCTGGAGGAGACCGATCGTGCCTGATGATGCGGGACAGCCGGAGGGCCCGGGACGGTCGGGGCCCGGTCGCCCTCCCCGCCGCCCCGTGCGGGCCGGGGGCTTCACCTGGCAGGACATCGTGCGCGGTCCGCTGCGTGCGCGCCAGGAGGGCAGGGCAGCGAGCGGGGCGATCCCGCCCTCCTACCGGTGGGCGCGGACGGTACTGCCGATCCTGGCCGCGCTGCCGATGACCTGTGTCCTCGTGGGACTGCTCACAGGGCGGATCCCCGGCTGACAGGCCCTTCAGACAGTTGGCGGGCCCTTCAGACAGTTGGCGGGCCCGCTTTTTTCTGTCCGGGCGGGGGCACTCCGGGGAACACGCTTTTTATGATCAGTCCGAGGCGGGTTCTGTCATGATCCATGATGTGCCTGGGAACGCGGGGGCACGGGAGCGCCCGGACGGGGAAGACGGGCGGGGCGGGGATCCGGGGCGTCCGGAAGACGGACTGGAGGGAATCCGGAATGTGCGGCACACCGTCGGAAGATCCGAAGGGACACCTGTTCGGTGAAAAACAGCATGAAAAAGCACGAATCGGTTCACCGTCGGACGGACGAACAAGCCGTCGGACGGGCAAACAGTCACCCCATCGGACGATCCGATCGATCGTCCGATGGGGTGAAGCACCGACCGGTGGTGCGGTGTCCGGACGAACGGACTTTGCACCACCGGTCGGGATGACGCCTCGAACCAGCCCATCACCTTCTGTAAATGCTCAGGTGAGAGCGGATGTGCTGCGTCGAGGAAGCTGTGTGCCGCGTCACGGCGTCCGCTGTCGCGGACCGGTCACAGCGGACGGACGTTGGCGGCCTGCGGCCCCTTCTGTCCGGGGGTGACGTCGAACTCCACCCGCTGGTTCTCGTCCAGCGAACGGTAGCCCTCGGTCTGAATGGCGGAGAAGTGGACGAAAACGTCGGCCTCTCCGCCGTCCGGCGTGATGAAGCCGTACCCCTTCTCGCCGTTGAACCACTTCACGGTGCCCTGAGCCATGCTGTCCTTCTCCTTGTGTGGGGTAGCGCTTCGAGTCCGGCCCTGTGCCGTCCCCTGCCTGCCGTCGTGGTCGCCTTCCCACACCTGGTTCGGATCAGCACACCTGGTTCGATGCCTGGTCCTCGGCCGTGCGATGTCGCGGGGAGTGACCCCTCATGCGACAAAACGCCCGCGGTCAACAACTCCGCGGGCGTTGGTAAACGATCGGGAACTGCAGTGCTACCGATGAACACCCTAGCGGCTCGGACCGCAATGGGCGACCCTTGACATCCGCGTCCGGGGACAACTCACATATTCATGCCCCTCGTGGATGGCTCGCTGCCAGGGTCATCTCCCACAGCGGCAGGAGAACGTCATCGACGATCTTCTCCAGTTCGTTGTCGTCCATGGGCGCGCCGTGCAGCATGTGGTGCCACAACACCACCGCCGGCCCCACGTCGAACAGTTCTCCGACATCGCCCTCGAGAAGCACCCCCTGGCGTTCGGCGTCCCGGCGGAAGATCTCCGCCAGGGCCTCCCGACGGGGCAGGACAAGATGGTCGCGGACCGCGGCCGCCAGCTCGGGGTAACGGTGCCTGCGTCCGATCAAACCGGCAATGGCCCTGCCGACCGGACCCTCCATGACCGTGTTCATCCGGTGCAGGGCCAGGAGGACGTCGTCCCGCAGACTCCCGGTGTCCGTGCACCCGTCCTCGGCCGGGGGCAGCCCGTGGCGCAACGCGTCCATGATGAGTTCCTCGCGCGTGGGCCACCGCCGGTACAGGGAAGCCTTCCCGGCGTGGGCCCTGGCGGCCACCGAGTCGAAGGTCAGGCCGCCGTACCCGGCCTCGAGGAGCTCCGTCAGCACAGCCTCGCGTATCGCCTGCTCCAGAACGGCACCGCGCCTCCTGGACTTGACCGTCCGCCGACCCTCGTCCGCCTCCGCCGTGTCCCGGTCCTGCGCCGTGTCCCGGTCCGCTCCCGCCGCGTCGTCTCCCGCCGCGTCGTCTCCCGCCGCGTCGTCCTGGTCTTCCTCCGCCGTGTCCTGGCTCTCCGCCACTGCGCCGTCTCCCGCCGCTGCGTCCTGGTCGTCCTCCACCGAGCCCCAGTCTCTCGCCGTTTCAGCGCTCGCCGTGTCGAACCCTGGTGAATCACCGTGAAAGGTCCGACCCCGCGTCGGCGTGATCGCGGTTCGACAGCGGGAAGGGCGCACTGTGGGCGCTCTCGGGAGGGCAGGTTCTCGATCACGCTGGTGCAGGCGTGCAGGCGTGTAAGTGGGCGGGCTGGGCTCAGGGGCGCCTTGTCACCAGGTGGCGCCCTGCGGTGTCCCCACGCTGGCCGCGACGCGGGCCCGGAGCCAGGATGCGAACACGGCGCCCCAGACCAGTCGGTCGGTGCAGGCGTGCACCTGGCCGGTCCCCACACAATCGATCACGGGGAAGGGGGCCGCCCCGGCCTCCTTGTACTGCACCTTTTCGACCAGGGCCCTGGCCTCGGGGTCGACGCTTGCTGCCACCACGATCGGAACGACGACGCGGGTGGACTGCAGAGCCTTCATCCCCCCTTTGAGCTGCCGGGCGTGGGCCGCTAGATCGACGGTCGCCTCGCGCACGACGTCCGCTGTGGCCCGGGGCGTCTCGACCACCGCGACGAACATGTGCAGTGTCGTGGCGGCCCAGCGCCATTTGAATTCGCCCCGGTACCCGAGCGGGACCGTGCCCGCTGTGAAGTCGGCAGTCGTCATTCGGAAGCCGTCCGACTCCAGTCGTTCGACAATTTGTCCCACGCGCGTCGAGGTGTCCACGGACCGGAGTCTTGCACGGCCCACGGGCACTGTCCGAGCACGACGGCCGCGCTTCTGCGGCTCCCCACCATCGAGGCCAAGTGGCCTGGACCATTTTTGTGCGGATACCGAAGTCCAAGAGATTGTTCGGTACACATTGTCCAAGAGCGACCGGCAATAGGGGGCTTCGGTTCGCGATTTCTTGTGAGGACGCCTCTCTCCTGTCGGGGGACGACGTACAGGACTCCCGGGATCCGGATCCAGACACCCGGCAACGGCTGCCGAAACGGCACCCTGACCCGATCGGCGGGCCCAGCGGACAGCGGCGGCCCTCCGGCCGAGGTCCATGGCGCGCGAGTCGGTCGTTCTGTGCCCCGCCTAATGGCACGTGAATGGCACGACCACTCCGTGTGAGGCAGGTGAAACGGGCACTGGTCGGAGGCTGAGTGCCTCCGACCAGCATCTTTCCCTCGTGGAGCGGGTGACCGGGATCGAACCGGCATGGCCAGCTTGGAAGGCTGGGGCTCTACCATTGAGCTACACCCGCACGGAGGCCGTGGAACTGCCTCTGTGTTGTGGAACTGCCTCTGCGTTGTGGAACTGCCTCTGCGTTGTGGAACTGCCTCTGCACGGAACACGAACTGTGTACCCGCGTGGATCACAGTGTACCCGTGTGGATCAGAAGCAGTCACCGCGTGGATCAGAACCCGGAGCCGTGTGGATCACGGGCACCGGGAGTAGAGTGCTGATCCGACACCTACAGTACTGGATCGGTGCGATGGGCCGTGTCACTGGCCTGCCGTCCGGCTCGGGGCCCACAAGTTCGGCTCGGGGACCACGAGTCCGGCTCGTCGGCCGCACCATGGTCACCGAACCCGTAATCTGGTGTCAGACCGTCCCCTCCAGGACGACCGACCGGCCTGCGCCGGTCCGGTTCGCCTGCCGGAAGGGGCGGATCGGGGTATGGCGCAGTTTGGTTGCGCGTCCGCTTTGGGAGCGGAAGGCCCCCGGTTCAAGTCCGGGTACCCCGACGAACCTTTCCGGCTCCTCCCCGAGAGGCGGGGCCTGTCTCCGCCTCCGGCCGGTCCCCGCCTCCGGCCGACAACTCGCCAAGATCCCGCACAGCCTCGCCGCTGAGCGCGGGCCGCCGGAACCCCTGCACGGACTCGCGCGATCCGGGACCGTTGCGGCGGGCTACGATGGCCGCTGGCGTCGTGGCCGCAGGCCGTTCGCGGCTCGCGAGCCCGGCTCCCGCGCGGTTCACCGTCCTCGGGCGCCCGGCGTCCGGTCGAGGGTGAAGGTTAGGAGCCGGTGATAGCGCCGGTAGACCTACTCCGTCCGTGCGCGCAGGTCGATCCAGACGAATACCCCGAACCCCAGTCGCAGGAGATCCCCGCCGTGAAGAGCGCCGTCGAAACCCTCAACCCGACCCGGGTGAAGCTCACTGTCGAGGTGCCCTTCGAGGAACTCAAACCCAGTTTGGACGCCGCGTACAAGAGCATCGCCCGCCAGGCCAACGTCCCGGGCTTCCGCAAGGGGCACGTGCCGCCGCGGATCATCGATCAGCGGTTCGGTCGCGCTGTCGTCCTCGAGGAGGCCGTCAACGACGCCATGCCCACGTTCTACGCACAGGTCATCCAGGAGGCCTCGCTGCGTCCCCTGGGCCGACCCGTGATCGCCGTCACCGACGTCCCCGACCCGGCGGCGGGCAGCGAGCTGAAGTTCACCGTCGAGGTCGATGTCGCCCCCGAGGTGACCCTGCCCGATCTGGAGGGTTACGAGGTCACCGTCGATGACACCGAGGTGACTTCGGACGACGTGGACAAGCAGCTCACGGCCCTGCGGGAGCGTTTCGGCACCCTGGTGGGCGTGGACCGCGCAGCGGCGGACACGGACTTCCTCTCCGTGGACATCCACGCCGAGATCGACGGCGAGGAGATCGACAGCGTCAAGGGCGTCTCGTACCAGGTGGGCAGCGGAACCATGCTGGAAGGCCTGGACGACGCCGTCACGGGCCTGTCCGTGGGCGAGGACAAGACCTTCGTCTCCCCGCTGGCCGGTGGGGACCGCGCGGGCCAGGACGCCGAGGTCACCGTCACGGTGCAGGCCGTCAAAGAACGGCAGCTCCCGGAGGCCGACGACGACTTCGCGCAGCTGGCCAGCGAGTTCGACACGCTGGAGGAGCTGCGCGGCGCCCTGAACGAGCAGATGAGCACCCTCAAGCGCATGGAGCAGAGCGTCCAGGCCAGGGACCACCTCATCGACCACCTCATGGAGCAGACCGAGGTTCCCGTGCCGGAGGCGCTCATCCAGGCAGAGGTCACCCAGCACCTGGAGAACGAGGGCCTCGAGAGTGACGACGACCACCGTGCCGAGGTCGAGAAGGAGGCCCGCGAGGCCTTCCAACGGCAGATGATCCTCGACGCCGTCGCCGACTCCCAGAAGGTCTCGGTCACCCAGAAGGAACTGGCCGAGTACCTGGTGGCCACCGCTCAGCAGTACGACATGGAGCCGGGCGAGTTCATGCAGGCCGTCAGCCAGAGCGGCCAGATCTCCTCGATGGTCTCCGACGTCGCCCGTCGCAAGGCGCTCATCATGCTGTTGCAGCAGGTCACGGTCAAGGACGCCTCGGGGAACGTCCTCGACATGTCGGTCCTGCTGCCGCAGGAGGACGAGCAGGCCGAGGCCACTGCGCCCACCCTCGCCGAGGGTGCCCCCGTGCCGGCCGCCGCCGACCCGACCGCTCTTCCCGTCTCGGAGTTCGCCGAGTTCGAGCCTCTGGACGCCCCCGCAGAGACCTCCCAGAGCTGACCCGGAACCCTCCTGCCGTCCGCCGCGTGCGGACGGCGCACAGCCCGCCCGCCCACGGCCCGGCCCCGGTACCCACCGGGGCCGGGCCGTGGCACGTTCCGGACCGGGCGGGTCCCTGCGCGAGCGGCAAGGACCTGCGCCGCGGGAACGGTGGGGACCCCGCGGCGGAGACCTTGCGGGGACAAGGTGGACAGGACCGACAGGTCCCTGCTGGTGCGCCGTGAGCGAACAACGCACAGTGGGGCAGACGGGCGGACCACCGTGCGCGTTAGGGTCGGAAGACCGGACGATCAGATCAGTCCGGATCCGCCGTCACGGCGGAATCCTTCGAGACACCGGGGAGCCAGACCGTGAGCCAGCTGATCCTTCCAGGTCCGCCCTCCCCCGAGACTCCCGTGGCGCGGACCCCGGGCTCGGCCATGGGCGTCGACGACCACGTCTACAACCGGCTCCTCAAGGAGCGCATCATCTTCCTGGGCTCCGAGGTCCGAGACGAGAACGCCAACGTCATCTCGGCGCAGATGCTGCTCCTGGCGGCGGAAGACCCGGAGAAGGACATTTTCCTGCACATCAACTCCCCGGGCGGCTCCGTCACCGCGGGGATGGCGATCTACGACACCATGCAGTACGTCCAGCCGGACGTGGCAACGGTGGCCATGGGCCTGGCAGCCTCGATGGGCCAGTTCCTCCTCACCGCCGGTGCCAAGGGCAAGAGATACGCCCTGCCCCACGCGCGGGTCATGATGCACCAGCCGCTCGGCGGCATCGGCGGCACGGCCAGCGACATCAAGATCCAGGTCGAGTTGATCCTGCACATGAAGCGCACGATGGCCCAGCTGACGGCGGAGCAGACCGGTCAGACCCTCGAGACGATCGAACGCGACGCCGACCGCGACCGCTGGTTCACTGCGGAGAAGGCCAAGGAGTACGGCCTGGTCGACCACGTCGTGGTCTCGGCCCGGGACGTGAACCGCAGGCGGCATTGAGCCGACCCGCCCGTCCCCTCGACCCCCCCGCCGATCGGCCAGCAAGGAGCCACCCATGAATCACTTCCCGCACCGCGGCGGCGTGCCGCACACGGCGGCGCCGTCCCTGCCTCCGCTGCCCTCCAGCCGCTACATCCTGCCGCAGCTGGAGGAGCGCACCTCCTACGGTTACAAGCGTCTCGACCCGTACACCAAGCTCTTCGAGGACCGGATCATCTTCCTCGGGGTCCAGGTCGACGACGCCTCCGCCGACGACGTCATGGCGCAGCTGCTCGTCCTGGAGAGCCAGGACCACGAGCGCGACGTCACGCTGTACATCAACTCCCCGGGGGGCTCCTTCACGGCCCTCACCGCCATCTACGACACGATGATGTTCATCAAGCCGGACATCCAGACCGTCTGCCTGGGACAGGCCGCCTCGGCGGCCGCGTTGCTCCTGGCTGCCGGAGCCCCCGGCAAACGGCTGGCCCTGCCCAATGCGCGGGTCCTCATCCACCAGCCCGCGCTTTCCGGCGGCGACTACGGACAGGCCTCCGACATCGAGATCCAGGCCAATGAGGTTCTGCGGATGCGGGAATGGTTGGAAGAGACCATCTCCCGCCACTCCAACCGCTCTGTTGATCAAGTACGCAAAGACATCGAACGTGACAAGATCCTTACAGCGGACCAAGCAGTCGAGTACGGTCTGGTGGACCAGGTCATCGGAAGTCGCAAGACGACCCCGTCCGCTAACGGCTCGAAGACCGGCTCCTGATCGAGACACGCGAAGTCCGGCCCGGTCCCGTACGCTGACATCAGGCCTGGCTTGGCGTTCAATGGTTGCGGGGCCGGGGTAGCGTTGCCCGGTGCTCGTGGCCCCCTGGCCCCAGGAGGAAGGACACCTCGTGGCACGCATCGGTGACGGTGGCGATCTGCTGAAGTGCTCGTTCTGCGGAAAGAGTCAGAAGCAGGTCAAGAAGCTCATTGCCGGCCCAGGTGTCTACATCTGTGACGAGTGCATAGATCTTTGTAATGAGATCATGGAGGAGGAACTCGCCGAGGCCAGCGAACTGGGCCTCGTCGAGCTCCCCAAGCCGAAAGAGATCTTCGAGTTCCTGGAGCAGTACGTCGTCGGCCAGGAACCGGCCAAGAAGGCCCTTGCCGTGGCGGTCTACAACCACTACAAGCGCATCCAAGCGGGTGAACCCAGCCGCCGCGGCGAGGAGACCATAGAGATCGCGAAGTCGAACATTCTGCTCATCGGTCCCACGGGCTGCGGGAAGACCTACCTCGCGCAGACCTTGGCCAAGATGCTCAATGTCCCCTTCGCCATCGCCGACGCCACGGCCCTCACCGAGGCCGGGTACGTCGGGGAGGATGTCGAGAACATCCTGCTCAAGCTCATTCAGGCCGCCGACTACGACGTCAAGAAGGCCGAAACGGGGATCATCTACATCGACGAGGTCGACAAGATCGCCCGCAAGTCCGAGAACCCCTCCATCACCAGGGACGTCTCGGGGGAGGGGGTCCAACAGGCCCTGCTGAAGATCCTGGAGGGGACCACGGCCTCGGTCCCGCCGCAGGGCGGACGCAAGCACCCCCACCAGGAGTTCATCCAGATCGACACCACGAACGTGCTGTTCATCGTCGGTGGGGCCTTCGCAGGGCTCGAACAGCTCATCCAGTCGCGGGTGGGCCGGCGGGGCATCGGGTTCGGGGCACAGCTGCACTCGCCCCGCGCGGAGTCCGACGCCTTCCTCGACGTCATGCCCGAGGACCTGCTGAAGTTCGGGCTCATCCCGGAGTTCATCGGCCGGCTGCCCGTGATCACCACGGTGACGAACCTGGATCGCGAGGCCCTCGTGTCGATCCTGACCCGTCCCAAGAATGCCCTGGTCAAGCAGTACCAGCGCATGTTCGAGATCGACGGCGTCGAACTGGAGTTCAGTGAGGACGCCCTCGCGGCAGTGGCCGAGCAGGCCATCCTGCGGGGTACGGGCGCGCGCGGCCTGCGGGCGATCATGGAAGAGGTCCTGCTGCCCGTCATGTTCGACGTGCCCAGCCGGGACGACGTCGCCCGGGTGGTCGTCACGCGCGACGTCGTGCTCAAGAACGTCAACCCCACCCTCGTGCCCCGGGAGTCCCCGGCCCGCAAGTCCCGCGAACGGCGCGAGAAGACAGCCTGAGGTCCGATCCCCGTTAGGGTTCTCGGTATGTCCGAGACCCTGCCCGCTGACAGCGTTCCGGTGACCACCGCCCGTGAGACGGCGACCACCGTCCACGGGGCGACCGTCCCCGAGTCCGCCTCCACCACCCGCGAGGCCGGGGGAACGACGGCCGCTCCCGTCCAGGGACTGCCGACCCACTTCGTACCTTCCGAGGTCGAGGGACCCACGTACCAGCGGTGGCTGGACCAGGGGTACTTCACCGCGAAACCGACCGAGGGCCGTCCCCCGTACTGCGTCGTCATCCCCCCGCCGAACGTGACCGGAAGTCTCCATCTGGGACACGCCTTCGAGCACACGTTGATCGATGCCCTCGTACGGCGGCGACGAATGCAGGGGTTCGACGCCCTGTGGCTGCCCGGGATGGACCACGCGGGGATCGCCACGCAGAACGTCGTGGAACGCGAGTTGCGCAAGGACGGCACCAGCCGCCACGACCTGGGCCGCGAGGAGTTCGTGAGCCGCGTCTGGCAGTGGAAGGAACACTCCGGCGGCCAGATCCTGGGCCAGATGCGCCGTCTGGGTGACGGGGTCGACTGGACCCGGGAACGTTTCACCATGGACGCGGGCCTGTCCCGCGCCGTCCAGACCATGTTCAAACGGCTGTTCGACGACGGCCTGATCCACCGTGCCGAACGGATCATCAACTGGTGTCCCCGGTGCATCACCGCCCTGTCCGACATCGAGGTCGAGCACCAGGACGACGAGGGCGAGCTCGTCGAACTGGTGTACGGGGGCGGCCCGGACGGTACGGGCCCGGACCGGTTGGTCGTGGCCACGACCCGCGTGGAGACGATGCTCGGCGACACGGCGATCGCCGTGAGCCCCGACGACGAGCGCTACGCGCACCTCGTGGGCACGACGGTCGAGCTGCCGCTGGTGGGCCGATCGATCCCGGTGGTCGCCGACGAGCACGTCGATCGGGAGTTCGGAACGGGGGCCGTGAAGGTCACGCCCGCGCACGACCCCAACGACTTCGAAATCGCCCAGCGGCACGGTCTGCCGAGCCTCACCGTGATGACCGAGGACGGGCTGATCTGCGGCACCGGGACCGAGTTCGACGGCCTGGACCGGTTCGAGGCCCGGGAAGCCGTGACACGGGCCCTGCGGGCCCAGGGCCGTATCGGTGTGGAGAAGCGCCCGTACGTGCATGCGGTCGGGCACTGCTCGCGGTGCAAGACGGCCGTGGAACCGCGCCTGAGCCTGCAGTGGTTCGTGAGCGTGGCGCCCCTGGCGAAGGCCGCGGGCGACGCCGTGCGCGACGGCCGGGTCAAGGTCCACCCCGCGGAGATGGAGTCCCGCTGGTTCGGCTGGGTCGACAACATGCACGACTGGTGCATCAGCCGCCAGCTGTGGTGGGGGCACCGGATCCCCGTCTGGTACGGGCCCGACAGCGAGGTCGTGTGCCTGGGCCCGGACGAGACCCTGCCGGGGGCCGGCCCCGACGGCGCGCCGCCGGAGGGCTGGCGGCAGGACGGCGACGTCCTGGACACGTGGTTCTCCAGCGCCCTGTGGCCGTTCTCGACCCTGGGCTGGCCCGAGAAGACCGAGGACCTGGGGAAGTACTACCCGAACAGTGTTCTGGTCACCGGGTACGACATCCTGTTCTTCTGGGTCGCCCGGATGATGATGTTCGGCCTGTACGCGATGGACGGCCAGGCGCCGTTCGGAACGATCGCCCTGCACGGCATGGTGCGTGACCAGCACGGCAAGAAGATGTCCAAGTCCTTCGGGAACGCCGTGGACCCGGTGGACTGGATGGACGCCTACGGGTCCGACGCCCTGCGGTTCACCCTGGCCCGGGGCGCAAATCCCGGGACGGATGTTCCGATCGGCGAGGAATGGGTCCAGGGCAGCCGCAACTTCTGTACCAAACTGTGGAACGCGACACGGTTCGCGCTGCTCAAGGGCGCGACCACGGCCGGGCCGCTGCCGGCGTCCGACGAACTGTCCGCGGTGGACCGCTGGATCCTGTCGCGGCTGGAGGCCGTCACGGCCCAGGTCGACGCAGACTACGAGGACTACCAGTTCGCCCGCGCCACGGAGGCCCTGTACCACTTCGTGTGGGACGAGGTCTGCGACTGGTACATCGAACTGTCCAAACTGCCCCTGGACGCCGGGGGCCGGACGACCGAGGCCACGCAACGGGTCCTCGGCGAGGTCCTCGACGTCGTGCTACGGCTGCTGCACCCCGTGGCGCCGTTCGTGACAGAGGAGCTGTGGAAGGCCCTGACCGGGGGCGAATCGCTCGTGGTGGCCACGTGGCCCGGCGGCGCGGCCGGACGCAACGACGACACCGGCGAGGTCCGGTTGCCGTCGGCCACCGACCCCGCGGCCGAGGCCGAGATCGCGGAACTGCAGGACCTCGTGACCGAGATCCGTCGTTTCCGGGCCGAACAGGGGTTGCGACCCGGCCAGCGGGTCCCGTCGCGGATCGCCGGGCTGGAGGGCACGGGCCTGGCGGCCCACGAGCCCGAGGTCCGGGCCCTGGCCCGGCTGGACCTGACCGGCGAAGGTTTCACGCCCTCGGCCGGCCTGTCGCGGGGCGCGGTCACGGTCGAACTGGACCTGTCGGGAACGATCGACGTCGTGGCCGAGCGCCGTCGCCTGACCAAGGACCTCCAGGTGGTCATGAAGGAACGCGACACCGTGGCGGCCAAGCTGCGCAACGGGAAGTTCCTGGACCGGGCCCCCGAGAAGGTGGTCACGGCGACCCGGGAGCGACTGGCGACCGCCGAACGCGAGCACAGTCGTCTCACCGCGGCCCTGGCCGCGCTGCCCCAGGGCTGCCCGAACCGCGCACAGGGCTGACGGAGCGCACAGCCGGCCGGGTGCCGGGCCCCCCGGGGGCGGGGCCCGGCCGGCGGGTGG
>JAUPKJ010000139.1 GCA_030837505.1 Actinomycetota bacterium | reverse complement strand
GGACGGCAGCTCGACCCTGGACGGGGTTTCGTTCCGGGACGGGGTCCGATCGCTTGTCCCGTTCTCCCCGCCGGCTGTCCCCTTCCCCGGAGGGGGGAATCCGTTGGGGCCGGCGGGAACAGCACCGGGCGTCTCGACGGGCCAGGCCAGCCAGGCGGGTTCGCAGGGGGGCTTCCTCAGCGCCGAGCGCCGGCCCCCGGAGCGTCGGCGCAGGATCGGGATCCACCGCAGCCGTCGGAGGCGGGAAGGGCGTGTTCGAACGCAGGGGACCGTTCGTTGCTGGACGCCGGCCGCGGGCGCGGAAGTCTGCCGTTCTGGTTCCGGGTCGGCCGGGGCGGAGACCCCCTCTACGGGCAGAGCCCTCTGCAACCAGGACTCGGCCGCGGGGCACAGGTCCTCACCGATCGCAGCGGCCGTGCCGGCGCTCACCACCCGGACCTCGTTGCCCAGGCAGGCCGCGAGCAGACGTTCCATCACCGGCGATCGGCAGAGATTGGCCGTACAGACTACGAGGACCCGGGCCATGACGACTCCCTCACGGATCGGATGACGACCCCAGGGTTACATACTCTGCGCACACGATCGGTCGCCCTGCGCGACACTCCGCAGCGCGTCGCACATCGATCCCCCAGCTCCCTCGAACCGCCCCCCAGCACCCTCGAACAGGACATCCCAACGGGACCGAACAACCCGGTTATGAAACTCTCAGCAATCGATCTTAACTCTTAGTAGCATCTCACTCGTGAGAAGCCCACGGCCCGTGGACTGCTCTCTGCACCAATCGCAGCCGTCGTCCCGGAGACGGCGGGTTGCGTTCGGGCCGGGGGCCCGTGTCCCGCCTCGCGGTGGAGCACGGGTTCACGGCCCGTCCAGGGGTGGACCGGACCGGGGGTCGGAGGGGATCCCCTGTCCGGTCCACCCTTCAGGAGTTGCAGCACCGGCGAGACAGGCCCGTCATCACCAGGACGTCGCCGTTCAGAACAACGCGTTGGCCAAGGCGAGCCGTGCAGCCCGCACCCTGTCGTCCTCGGCCCCCACGACGTCGAACAGCTCGACAAGGTGCTCACGCGCCTGTTCCCGTTCGGGGCCGGAAGTCACCCTGACGGTGTCGATCATCCGGCTGAAGGCATCCTTGATGTGTCCCCCGAGCACGTCCAGGTCCGCGACGAGGATCTGGGCCGCGACGTCCTGCGGGGCCCCGGCCGCCGTCCGACGCGCGACAGCCGCGTCGACGTCGTGCGTCCGCTGCAGCAGCCGCACCTGGGCCAGGCCGACCCGCGCCGTGTCATCGGCTGGGGCCTCCTTCAGAGCCTGCTCGTAGGCCGCGACGGCGGCCGCGAAGTCACCGCGGTCGATGGCGTCGTAGGCGGCCTGGTGCAGCGGGGGCAGGGGCTCCGGCTCGACCTCCTGGGCGTCCTCGGCCGGCATCTCCTCGACGGCGATCCGGCCTGTCACGCCGTTGGCCTGCGCGACCCGGAGCAGTTCCGTGAGGACCTGACGGATCTGGGCCTCCGGCTGCGCCCCCTGGAAGAGGGGCACGGGCTGACCCCGCAGCACCGCGAAGACGCTGGGAACCGACTGGATCTGGAAAGCGGCCTTGAGCTGGGGATTCGCGTCCACCTCCACTTTGGCCAGCAGGAAACGGCCCCCGAACTCCTCGGCGAGCTTCTCCAGCACCGGGGAGAGGGTCTTGCAGGGACCGCACCAGGTCGCCCAGAAATCCACGACGACGGGTACCTCGTCGGACCGATTCACGACCTCGGCCACGAAGTTCGCGTCGGTGATGTCCACGACCAGTGCCCCGGCGGACCCGGCGGGAGTCCCCGGTGCGGGACCTCCGGCCGCCGTGGGGGCAGGGGGACGACTGGCTGCGAGCGCACCGAGGTCGACGGCTCCACGCAGGTCGAGGGAGAGGCGACCCGCGCCACCGGGCTGGTTGCTCATGTTGTTCCTTTCACCGTTCACGCGCAGGGTTCCGGTCACCATCTTCTGTCACGGGGTGGATGCGCGGAGCAGCGGCTCGCAGGACGGCGCGGTGGGTCG
Organism: Actinomycetota bacterium; assembly: GCA_030837505.1. Taxonomy (GTDB): domain Bacteria; phylum Actinomycetota; class Actinomycetes; order Actinomycetales; family Kineosporiaceae; genus JAUPKJ01. Next base: position 7,321 of record JAUPKJ010000139.1, on the reverse strand, counting down.
TCCGGCGGGCGCGGGGGTACGGGTTCAGGAACCCGTTACCGCGATGTCCCCTTTGGTGGCCCCGATGAGGGTGATCTTTCCACCCGAGCCGGCCTTGGGCACGGTGAAGGCGAGGACCTCTGCCGATACCCGGGTGAGTCGGTCGGTGAAGGTCTTGCGCCCGGCCAGGGCGGTGAGGGAGGAGTCGGGGCGGAGCTTCCCGCCCTTCTGGGTGACCTTCAACACCTGGGTCTGGCGCAGGGAGGCGATCACGAGGGCTCCGCCGTCGGCGGTGCGCAGGGCGAGGATCCCGTCGGGTCGGACGGCGTGGTTCGAGGTGATGGTGCCGACGGAGACCTCTTTGCCGCTCTGGGTGCGGACCATGCGGCGGCGGTCCGCGGCGAGTTGTTCGCGGACCTGCCGGCGGAAGTCGTCGGAGGCGAAGCCTGTGACGAAGGTGCTGGAGTTGCCGCGGTTGAGCAGGTCGGCGTAGCGAAGGGCCGCTTGCGAGGGAGTGGCGACGAGTCCGGGGGCCGTGGGGGTCAGGCGTTCTGCGCCCTCGGTGGCCGGGTCGACGGCGGGCAGGGCGCGCCCTGGCAGCAGGAGCATCTGGGCCCAGATCCCGTGGTCGAGGCCCTCCTCGCCCGCCAGCAGGACGGACACCCGGGGCAGCCCCTTGCCGGAGTTGGCACCGACGGTCAGGAACCAGCGGGGCCAGGCCGTGCCGCGCGTGAGCAGGATGCGCTCGTTGGGGGGAAGGGTCGCGACGTCCTGGCCGATGAGGTCCGGGTCGATGCCGGGGGCCGGTCCCGGTGAGGCCGTCGGCCGCGAGGAGGCGGAGGCGCTCGGGGTGCCTGCCGTGCCCGTGGCACCTGCCGTGCCCGTGGTGCCGGTCCGCAGGAGACGGACGGCGCGGACCCGGTCGCGGAAGGGGCCGATGATCCGGGGGGACAGGGCGCTCGTGGAGGCGCGTTCCGCAGTGACGATCGTGCGGAGTCGGTCGACGATCGCGGTGGCCTCGTCGGGGTCGAGCAGGGTGGGGTCCTTGCTCTCGGTCGGTGTGACCTGAGCCGTGGGGGATCCGGCGGTGGAGGTCAGGGGCCCTGGGGCCGTCCGGTCGGGGGCCTGCCCGTTGGTGCAGGCCGCCAGGAGCAGTGCCGGGATCAGCAGTGCCGGGGCCACGCGCAGTACCGGGGCCAGGCGCAGTGCTGGGGTCGGGGCGGCGGGCCGGGGCACGGGGTGCCGTGGCACTCGACGGTCCTTTCGTCGACGGTCTCGGTCGGTCCTGCGTCTCGGTCGGTCCTGCCGGGCCCGATGCCGCTTTCGAGCGACCGGCAGGAGGCGGCTCCGGTGGAGCCCGGTCCGGCGTGGGGGGCGCGGACCTGGAGCGATCGTACGTCGCCTCCCGGGGATGCGCCGGGGCGTGCGACGGTCCGTCCCGGTTCGCCGCACGGAGCGTGTCCACCCTCACACCGGTCCCGGGACCCCGGTCGTGGGTCCCGCTGTTCCCGGGGTCGTAGCCTGTGCCCATGACTGATGTTGCAAACACATCGGGTGCTTCGGAGGTGGTCGCGGGGCTGTTCACCGCCATCGACCACGTCGGGGTGGCTGTGCCCGATTTCGACGCCGCCATTGTTTTGTACCGCGATGTCCTCGGGATGCGGTTGGCGCACGAGGAGAGGAACGAGGATCAGGGCGTCCGCGAGGCCATGATGCAGATCGGGGACTCCGACGCCCGGGTGCAGATCCTGGCGCCCCTGAGCCCGCAGTCGACGATCGCCAAGTTCCTGGACCGTTCCGGCCCGGGCCTGCAGCAGGTCGCCTACCGGGTCGAGGACCTCGACGCCGTGTGCGCGACGCTGCGCGAGCGCGGCCTGCGGCTGCTGTACCCCGAGCCCAAGCGGGGCACGGCCGACAGCAGGATCAACTTCATCCACCCCAAGGACGCCGGCGGGGTGCTCGTCGAGCTCGTGGAGCCCGCGGCCTCCCACTGACGGCTCGCCCGCACGTCCGGCTCGCCCGCACGTCCGGTACTCCCCTCTCGGCCCTTCCGGTGTTACGGCACCGGGAGGGCCGAGTTCTCGTGCTCCCGCCCTCCACCCCTTCGATGATCAATCATTCACCACGCCTTACCCCACGTTAATTGTGGTTACGCAGAGAGATGCCCTCGGGTATTTCAGTGATGCCCATCGACAGGATCGGCCGAAGAGGACAACATATTCATCACAACTGGCATCACTGGTCACTCCAGGCATCGGTCCCGCTCCACTGCGGGGCCCAGGCAAGGTACTCTGCCTCGCGCCGGGTGTTGGGTCGGTGCGTCCAGAACGTGTCCCGGATCCTTACTCGCGGACGATCAGGCGATTCGGAGTGGGAATGAATAGGTCCAAGCGGCGGGCCTGGGGAGGTCTCGACGGTGGCGGGCGATCAGAGCCAGCAAACATTTCAGGTGGTCATGCGAGGCTATGACAAGGCGCAGGTCGACGAGCGACTCCACCAGCTGGAATCCGCTTTGCGCGATGCCCGGGCCAGGGCGGAGGAGGCCGACTCCCGCGCCATCAAGCTCTCCGGGGAAATAACCGAGGCCCATCGTCAGCTGCGCGAGGTCGAACGCCCCTCCTACAGCGGTCTGGGCGCCCGGATCGAACAGCTCCTGCGTCTGGCCGAGGAACAGGCCAGCGACGTCATCGCGGCGGCGACCAAGGACACCGAGGAGATGCTGGCCCAGGCCAGGGTCGACGCCTCGCAGACAAGGGCCGCCGCCCAGAGCGAGGCCGCGGAGACGACCGCGATCGCCCAGCGGGAGAGCGCCCAGGTCCGTCAGAACGCGACGACCGAGGCCGAGGAGATCGTCGCCTCGGCCACGCGCCGGGCCGGGGAGATGCTGGCCGTCGCCGAGCGCGAGGCCGCAAAGCTCAAGTCGGTCACCGAGCACGAGACCACCGAGAAGCGCACCACCGTCGACCGGGATCTCGCCCGTCTGCGGGCCACGGTCGAGCGCGAGGTCACCGAGCTGAGGGTGGCCGCCAAGCGGGAGGTCGAGGAGCTCCGGGCCAACGCCAAGCGGGAGGCCGACGAGCACAAGAAGGCCGCGGCGACCCTCCTGGAGGAGACCCGCGTCAAGGTCGAGCAGGCCACGACCGACCTGGAGGTCAAGCTGGCCGCCCGGCGCGAGGAGGCCGAGCGCCTCGACGCCGAACGGCACGCCGCCGCCGTGGCCCAGGCCACGCAGCTCGTCTCCGAGGCCGAACAGAGGGCCTCGTCCGCCGAGCAGCGCGCCGTCAAGGTCCTGGAGCACTCCGAACAGGTCCGGCACGACGCCGAGGAACATTCCAAGGCCCTCGTCGCCAACGCCAGGAAGAACGCCGACCAGGTCCTCTCCGAGGCCAGGGCCAGTGCGGAGAAGACCGTCTCCGAGGCCAAGGCCGAGGCCGAGCGCACGCGCCGGGCCGCGCAGCGTCAGGTCGACGAGCTCACCCGGCAGCGCGACAGCATCACCGGTCACCTCGACCAGCTGCGCAGCCTCCTGGGGTCCGGGGCCGGCGTTGCGCCGAACCTGGAACGTCTGGCCGAGGCCGCCGCGGCCCCGCCCCCGTCCCTGCCGGACCTCACCGCGGTGCAGACCGCCGGGGACATCGCGGACGCAGCGGACTCGCCCTCCCGGATCACCCTGCCCTGACCGTCTCGACAAAACCGTTCCGATCGCAGTGCCACGGCCGCCCGGGTTCCCCGGGTGGCCGTCGGCCGTTCGCGGTGGCCGTCGGCCGGTCCCGCCGGTCCTCGCGGCCTCCCTCGGCAACGCAGACGGCGACGGGCCGACCCGCCGTCCTGTTCCCCCGATCCCCCGCCGGGCTGGCAGGCTGGTGGGGTAGTGCAGAGACCGGTCCCCGCCGCCCTGCGCGGGCGGGACCTGCCGGCACGGCCACAGCACCGAGGAGACCGCTGGATGACCCCGACGCCATCGCAGGACCCCGCCCCCGACAGCCGAGCGAGCGCCGCTCCCGCAGCGGAGGAATCCACTTCGAAGGACGAGGAATCCACTTCGAAGGACCCGGGAACATCGCGGGCCCCGGATTCGCCTCCTGCAGCGGCGGACCGGCCCCCGGTCTCCAGCCCGCCGGATGGGCCGGGCCTGTCGGGGACCACGTACTCCGTGACCCGTTTCGGGATCCCGGGGGCCCCCGTCAACCGGGGGCACCCTTTCTACATCGGTTTCATGGGGGCGCTGGGCGTCCTGCTCGCCTGGTGGCTGGTCAACGCGATCGACCGGTTGTCCTCCGTGCTCACCCTCCTGGTGACCGCACTGTTCCTCTCCCTGGGTCTGGACTCGGTGGTCCAGAGGCTGCAGGGGCTGGGGCTGCGCCGCCGGTGGGCCATGCTCGCGGTCGTCAGCGGAGTCCTCGCGGTCTTCGTCGGATTCGTTTCCGCCGTGGTCCCGCCCCTGGTGGATCAGGCCACCGATTTCAGCACCTCCCTGCCCGACCTGGTCGACGATCTGATGAACACCGACACGGTCAAGAAATGGGACAAGGAGTACGGCCTCTTCAAGAATCTCAACGACCAGATCCAGGAGAAACTCACCTCGGGCGACACTGCGATGCAGGTGTTCGGAGGGGTCTTCGGCGCGGGGAAGGCCATCGTCTCCAGCACCTTCAACGCCTTCACGGTGCTCGTGCTCACCGTGTATTTCCTGGGGTCCATGCACAAGATCACTGAATCGGTCTACCGGATGGTCCCGCTGTCCCGCAGGGACCGGGTCAGGCTGCTCGGGGACGAAATCATCCGGCGGATCGGCGGCTACATCATCGGCCAGCTGGCCGTCGCCACCATCAACGGCGTGTGCACGTTCTTCCTGCTGACGGCCATCGGCGTGGACTACCCGCTGGTTCTGGCGATCATCGTCGGGCTGCTGGGGCTCATCCCCCTCGTCGGGGCCACCCTCGGAGCCGCGGTCGTCCTGTTGGTCGCCCTGTTCGACTCCTGGCAGATCGCGCTGGTCGTCCTCGTCTACTACGTGATCTACCAACAGGTCGAGAACTACATCATCTCGCCGAGGATCATGGCGAGGACCGTCGCCGTCCCGGGAGCCATCGCTGTCGTGGCGGCCCTCGCGGGAGGGACCCTCATGGGAGTCCTCGGAGCGCTCCTGGCGATCCCCGTGGCAGCAGGGATCCTCCTGATCGTCGAGGAGGTCTTCATGCCCCGTCAGGAACGCAGCTGACGCCCGGCGCCTCCCGGGTCTCGGCACAGGGTCACGCGGAACACAGGGTCACACGGAACTCGGGTTCACGCGGAGCATGAGAGCCGTGAGGGCATCGGCCACCTGAGGGGGAGCTTCCAGGGGGCTCAGGTGGCCGGCGCCGTCGATCACCGTGAGGACGGCGTCGGGCAGGGCCGCAGCCATCCGCCGGGCCACCTCGGGCGGGGAGATCTCGTCCTGCGCGCCCACGACGACCGCGGCGGGCAGGTGCAGGTCCGGCAGCAGAGCCCAGGAGTCGCCCCGGCGGGCCATGGCCCGCTGCGACCAGGCGACCCCCCGGGGCGGGGCCTGCGCCAGCAGGCCCTCGACCCGGTGCACGAGGTCGGGCCGGTCGCGGTGGCTGGTGGCACCCAGCAGGGTGGCCGTCATCGGTGACAGCGCCCGTGTGCCGACCGGCGAGAGGACGGCCCGGGCCAGGCGCAGGCGCGTGTCGCGGGCCTGCGCCGTGTCGGCGTCGGGGCGGGTGTCGATCAACGCGATCCCGGCGAGCCGGTCCCGGTGGCGGCGGGCCAGGGCCAGGGCGACGTACCCGCCCAGGGACACCCCCGCGACCACGGCCCGGCTCCGGCCGAGCCGGTCCAGGCACGCCACGACGGCGTCCGCGGCCAGATCGAGGTCGGGTTCGGCCTCGGGGCAGTCCGACTCCCCCAGGCCGGGCAGGTCGAGGGCCAGGATCGGGACCGTGCCCTCCAGGTGCGCCACGACGTCGCTCCACAGGGAACGGTCCAGCGGGAAGGCGTGCAGCAGCACCAGGAGCGGGCCGGCGATCTGCCCGGAGACGAGATCGCCCTCCAGGGGGCACCCCGGCCGGGCGGGCGCCCCCGGGATGTCGCTCGGAGGGTTCTCGGAACCGGGCTCGGGGAGGTTCTGGACCATTGCCGCAGGTTACAACGGTCGGCGGCGCGAGCGGGCCGCCCAGCACGGGGTGTGCCAGTGTCGACGCTGCTCGACCGCAGCGCACGCGCCGAGGGGCGAGCCACTGGGCCAGGCGACGACGTGGGGGGTCCTCGCGCTCAGTTCCTGGTTGCAGCCGGGGCAGCGGTAGACGCGCTCCGAGGCGCTCCCCCCCACCCGGCGGACCATCCACTCTCCGTCCGGATGGTCCTCGGCCCGGGGCAGGCCCGCGAGGGCGCGGCCCTCCCACGGCGCCGCCGACGTGTTCCGGCGTTCACCGCCCCGTCCGCGGCCCCGGGACCGGCTGCCTCCACGTGCCACAGCTCCTGTTTCCCTTCCGTCCCACGGTCCTGCTCGATCTGTTCGACCTGCTCGACCGGCTCGAACCCCGCAGATCACTTGGTCTCGTCGGCGTCACTTGGTCTCATCGGCGTCCTGGACCGATGTCCTCAGGATTCCCCCCAGATCGATCTCCTTGGCCGACAGGGGCCCCAGCCCGGAGGACTCCAGGCGGGTTCGAGCCAGCGACATCAGCCCCCTGGCGGTGGACAGGGCCTTCGTCACTCGCTCCTTGCGATCCTCCCCGATCCGGGCCGGGGTGAACAGGACGAATCCCGTGGTGGACCGTCCCACTCGGACCGCGGAGTACACGGTGACCGAATCGGGGTGACGGGGGTCGATCCCGACACCGTGAGCCAGCACGGTCGTGTTCTTGTCGTCGCTCTGTTCCACCTCCACGGTGGCGGAGGTCGTCCGGTCGGCCGGTCCGCAGTCGGCCAGGTTCTCGTTCAGCCAGCGGATCTGCTCTGCGGCGCCGTGTTCGAGGAACACCCTGGTAGCGGCGTGCAGGGACCACTCGTCGGGCATCGAGCCATCGGGGTCGGGCTTGCCTATCGTGATCGATCGGCCCCCCACGGCGAGGGCCTCGGAGTAGGGCAGCGTCGCGCAGGGGCTCTTCCCGGTTGTGCGGATCTCTTCCCGGTCCTCGGACTCGTCGAGTTTCTGGTAGTCCTCCCCCAGGCTGTCCTCCCCCAGGGCAGCGTCCTGCGGCACGACGACCCTGGTGCCGTCGGAGGACCAGAGCAGGGACGTGCGGGGAGCTGCGGACGAGGGCGGCGGGCTCGGGGTGGGGACCGTGGCGTCCGGAGCCCCTGTGTTCGGGGAGGCGTCCGGAGCAGCCGTGTCCGG
>JAUPKJ010000014.1 GCA_030837505.1 Actinomycetota bacterium | reverse complement strand
GGAGCCACACGAGTCCTGACGCCGCGCGCGGGGCACGCCGGGCCACCGCCGACCCGATCCACCGGTGTCCCCGCTCCGCCGCCCCCCGGTCGGCGTCCGGTTCCCCGCCCGGGGCCGGTCCGGGCCGCCGCCGGGCCCGCAGCACCCCGACGACGGCGACGAGACCACAGGCGAGCGCGAGGACGACCGTCCCGGCCACCAGCGGCAGCAGGGACCCGCGGATCGACTCCAGGTACGGGCGGGACAGGTGCAGCGCGACCGCGCCGGACAGGACGGTCCCCGCGACGGCCCCGGCGGCCAGGGGCACGCCGACCGGGTCCCGGCGCAGGGCCAGGACCGTGCACACGGGCAGCAGCAGCGCGACCTCGGTCAGGCTGTCCACCCGGACCAGCCCGGCACACCCCAGGACCGTCCCCGCGAGCAGGGCCCAGGACCGTTCGCGCCGTCGCGCGGCGTCGACGGCGAGGGACGCCGCCGTGAGGACCAGCAGGAGGGCAGGGCCCTCCGAGTAGGTCGAGCGCACGGCGTGCAGGACGGGGAAACAGACCGCGAACAGCGCCGCGGCGAACGGCGCCCAGCGCGCTCCGACCAGCCTCGCCGCCAGGCCCGCCGCTGCCAGGACCACCAGGCCGCCCACGAGCGATGGGACCAGGAGCAGCCCCTGCCAGTGGCCGGCCCACCAGCCCAACGACAGCAGGGCCGGCGTCCCGGGCAGGAACTGGGGCACGACCTGTGCCCCCTGTCCGTCCAGCACCTGGTAGTAGGCCGGGCTGCCCAGGGTGAAACCGGGCACGTCCAACGCCGCGGCCCCGCCGAAGGCCTCCAGGTGGGACGTGACGGGCAGAGAATGCCGGGTCGCGATCCACTGGGCGTACAGGGCGTAGGAGCCCGGGTCGCGCTGCAGGACGACGTGCTCGGCGTGGGTCAGGCCGGCCCACAGCGCGTACCCGCCGGCCAGGGCGAGACTCACGGCCGCGGAAAGCACGGGCACGGGTCCCGCGCTCACCCGGGCCGCGATCCGCACCGCCGGCACGAGGCCGACGGCGATCATCGGCAGGGCCACCGACGGTCTCCACAGCCCGGCGGGCAGCAGGACGGCCGCGCAGACGACGACGGTCAGGACGACCAGGCCCGCCAGGGGGCCACCCCGCAGCAGGAGGGCCCCGGCGAACAGTTCGGCCCGGGACGGCGACGCCGCGTCGCCGTCCTCCCCCGGTGCCGGTTCCTCGCTGGCCCTCCGGTCCTCGCTCACGCTCCGGGACGCTACAGGACCAGCTCCCCGACCTCACCGACCAGGAGCGTGGCGAAAGCGAAGAAACGAACCGGCCCGCCCGGTTCAGCTCCCCGGGCGCAGCGTCGAGACCCACGCCGCCGGCAGCCCCAGGCCGCTGCGCAAGCCGACCCCGGTGACGGATGCCCACCGGCCGCTGCTGGAGACCGCGGACACCTTCGCCGCGGCGCCCCCGGCCGTCCGACTGCTCACGGCCGACGCCACCACGTCCGGCAGACCGAAGACCCCGGCCAGGGCCTTCTGGGAGACGGTCCGCTCCCAGCTCGCCATCGGGTTCTTCACGGCACTGTCCAGGCTGTAGGGATCGGAGACACTCGTCAGGTACGGGACGGCAGAACCCCAGACGTCCTGGGCGTTCTCCGTACGCCCTGCGGAACTGGAGAAATACAGGGCCTCGGCCAGGGAACCGCCGTAGGTCAGCACCGTGCGGGCCGTCGAGGAGACCGCGGAGGTCCAGTACCGGCCGTACGGGCCGGTCTCCTGCGACCACCCGACGAACACCTGGTCACGCGTGGAATCGTAGAGGTGGCACCCGCATTCGGACTTCACCCCGGCCCGGTACTTGCGCAGGGCGTACGACCTGCCCGCGACGGCCTGCGCCTGCAGCGCCGCCGGCCCGTTCACGCCCCACGAGGTCGGCATCTCGTCGAGGCCCCGCAGATAATGCTGCCCCAGCGAGATCACGTTGACGGCCTCCAGCCGGTTGCCCACCCGGACCACCTGCAGGGTCCCGTAGCGGTACTGCGAACCGGACTTGGTGCCGCCCGTGCCGGTCCCGCTCAACTCCGCCAGGGCAGGACTGCCCGAGAAGGCCCACGTCCCCGTCCAGACGGCCTGCAAGCCGACGCTCGAACCCAGGGTCAGCACGTTCCTGCCGTTCTTGAAGATCTTCACCCCGGTCCCGCCCGACGGCACGACGCTCACCGAGTCCGTGGCGGACACCGGCACGCCCCCCGAAGGAGTGCGCAACCGCAGAGCCGGCCAGCCCGAGTACCCGGGAACCGACGAGACCCCCAACGTGACCTGCCGGGCCTGATGCAACACGTTGACCCGCAGGGGCACCGCGTCATCGACCGCTGCCAACGCACTGCCCCGGTAGTAATGGGCTGTGATCTCCCGCAGGGTCCTGCCCCGAAGGGCCTGACCGTAGGCGCCGTACTGGCTCATCCCCACACCGTGCCCGTACCCACCCCCCTTGACCTCGAAGGACGCCGGAAGCGACGGCGACGTGACCGACGGCGTGGACGTGGGCCCCTGCGACGGGGACGGCACCGGGGACGGCGAGGGGGACGGCGCTACCGACGGGGACGGCGAGGGGGACGGCACCGGCGAGAGGACGCCCCTCACGAGCGGGGCCAACGCCCGCAACTCCGCCGGCCCCACCTGCGACGGCCCCGCAGCGACCGTCAACCGGCCCACCTGCGTGACGTGCGACCGCAACCAGGCCAAGCCCTCCGGGCCCTGCCCACCCCCCACCGGAAGCAGAGGCTGCCCCAACGCGGACGCCAGAACGGCCTCCAACCCGCCGCTGCCCGTACGCGCCACCCCCACCAACGAACGCCGCAACGACACCGGCAGGGAATCCAGGGCCGAGACCACCGCCGAGGACCCTGTCCTCTCCCGCAGATCCTTCACCAGGACCCCGCCCCCCAGCGGAGTCCTCACCTCCGACACGGGCACCACGCCGGTACCCGCCATGATCACTCCCCGGACACCGAGCCCCTCCAGGAACCGCACCGTGGCCGGCGGAGTCTGCGAAGCCCCCACCGACAACACCGGCAACCCCCGCACCGCCCCGACCATCGCCCCCGCCACCGCCGGAACCGGATCGGCAGAGTTCACCAACACGGCCGACGTCGGCAACGCCCGACCCCGGAAAACCCTCGCCGCCACCGCGGCCAACACCTCGTGCCGATCCGCACCCCCCAGGAACTCCACCTGCACGCCCGAGGACCGCAACGACGACAACAACGGGGCCCCCCACGTCCCGTCCGCCCCCACCAGCAGGACCCGCTCCACCCGATCCGACCGGATCCGCGCCGCCACCCACGAAGCCAACACCGACGAAGGCGTCGAGACCAACCCCGCGTCCAACGACCGCGCCAACACCCCCGCCGACACCTGCTCCGGCCGCCGCACCGACTCGCTCGCCACCACGACCAGGCTCCGCGCCCCCCCGACCCGGGCCCTGACCCCCTGAGAAATCAGACTCACGGCCCCCGGCGTCAACCGCGTCACGGCACAACCACCGACCGGAGTCCCCTCCGTGGGCAGAACCTCCGTCCACCTCGTGCTCACAGCCCTCGCCGACGACCCCGACCCCGACAACGTGACCCGGTAGACCCCCGAAGCACTCGCGGCCCCCGACGCGTCCTTCACCGGCCAACGCCACGACAACCGCGCCCCCCGCCCGGCCACCGACCGGACCAGCCGACCGTCGCAGTCCCGCCGCACCGCGACCCCCCACCGGCCCCCGCCGACCACGCGCGCCGACACCGTCACCCCTGCCGCCCGCCCCGGCAGGACGACCCCCGCAGACACCCCCGGAGCGAACAACTGCCCCGCCATCGCCCTGACCACCGACGCCCGGATCCCCGACAGCGCAGAAGACAAGTACCGCCCGGGACACGCCGTGGGATACACGTCCCGATGCCCGCTGACCGTCCACCGCGTCACCCGCGTCCCCGCCGAGTACCCCGGATTACCCAAGGACGTCACGGTCGTCCGGACCGACGGATCGATCTGCTGCTGCGACATCTTCCACGCGAGAACCTGCGTCAGCCCCGTGAGCACGGCCTGCGGCGGCCGCACCGACTCGAAGTTCCCCAGGACCGACACCCCGAAACTGTGGCTGTTGAACCCCTTCGCATGGGCACCCTGGACGGTCTCCCCCAGACCGCCGTACCGCCCCTCCCAGACCCCCCCGAACCGATCGACCAGATAGTTGTACCCGATGTCGTTCCACTTGCGAACCTTCGTGTGATACGCGTAGATCCCACGAATGATCCCCGGCACCTGGGAACGCCCGTACGCATTGCTCCCCGCCGTGTGATGCACGATCCCCATCCTCGGAGCACTCACCAAAGTCACTGTCCCCGACCGCAGGGACTCGTCCGCCCCCCACTGCGCCCGCAACCGCACCACCGGGGAAGCGCTCGCGGTACCGGGGACGGAGTCGGTGCCGGTGCCGGAGTCGTCGGCCCTCTGCGGCTGCGCGACGGCCGACCCCGCATCGACGAGGTTCACGGCCAGGTCGCGCGGCGGGACGCCGTCCCGGCTCAGGATCCGGACCTGCACCCCGCTGCCCCCGGAGGCGCCGTCCCCCCCGGCCCGGCCGGGGCCGGCCACGAGCAGAGGCTCCGTGCTCCCGACCCGACCGGCGGCCCCGGCCTCGGAGGTTCCCGGGTCGGGGGCGCTGTCCTCGGCCGGGAGAGTCCGCCAGCCGCTCCACAGCTCCCCCTCCCGCACCCTCGCCTGGATCACGGTGTCCTCGGGCAGGGTCCCGGTCCAGCTGACCCCGACGACGCCGAAGGGCTCCGTCGGGGTCGCCGGTCCGGACAGGGCCGTCCGCAGCCCCGGGGGGAGGGACCCCCCGTCCGACGGGTCCGCCGACTGCGCAGCGGTCCGCCGGGCCTGGCCGTCCGCTGACCCCTGCAGGCGGATCGTGCGGACCTTCGGCCGGACGGGCCCGCGGACGACGTTCGCCGCATCGTCGGACACCGCATCGTCGGACGTGTCCGTGGCCGTGGGACCGGCAGGACTCGTGGGACCGGCAGGAGAGGCGGGACCGGACGGAGACGTGGGACCGGACGGAGAGGTGGGACCGGCAGGACTCGTGGGACCGGCAGGGGACACCGCTGTCGCGGTGGTCGGGACGGTCTGCGGCGAAGGATCGGCCCGGGGGGGCAGGGCCGACATCGACAGCGCGGTGACGGCTGCCAGGGCCAGGGGAAGCACCGTGGGCACAGTTCTCTCCTCGAACGGATCGGACGGGTGGGATCCGTCTTCCCCCACCCATTCGGCCGTTCGGGTGGCCGCCTTGACCCTCTCTCAGGTCCCGGGAAACGGACACCGGACCGCTCGTGCCGTTCCCCGCTCGCCCCCGGGAACGCAAGAATGCCTATCCTGGTTCCTCCCACCACCCAGACTCCTCCCCCACCCCTGGACTAACCCGGCATGGACCTCCCCGCCGCCCCCGCCCCCCGCCCCGAGCGAGCGGCCGACACCGGGCATCCCCCCGACGGCCCGGCCCGGGTGGTGATGCTGGTCAAGAACTCCTTCGAGTACGACGCCCGGGTCCGCAAGGAGGCCGCGGCCCTGCTGGGGGCCGGGTTCGAGGTGACCGTGATCGCCCTGCACGTCCCGGGGGTCACGGCCCGCTGCGAGACGGCAGAGGACGGCCTGAGGATCCGGCGCGTCAGCCGCCTGTACGGCCGCCTGGCGACCTTCGCGGGCGACTCGACCACGACCCCGGGAGTCACCCGCAACCGCGACACCGCCCCTGCCGGGAACACCCCGCCCGCCCGCACCGCCTACGCGCAGGTCCTGCGGACCACCCGACGGTCGGTCCTGACCGTGGCCGGGCCCGGCCTGCGCGCAGCCAACACCCGGGTCGTCGACCGGCGCCTGGAGGAGACCGCCGTCTCCCTGCGCCCCCACGTGGTGCAGGCCCACGACCTCAACACCCTGCGCCCGGCCCTGGCGGCCGCCCGGCGCACGGGGGCCAAGCTCATCTACGACAGCCACGAACTGCACACGGCCCGCAACCAGGCCGGCCCGCGGGCCAGGGCGCGTCAGGCCCGTGAAGAACAGGAACTCATCGGGGCCTGCGACCTCGTGGTGACCGCCACGGGCACCTGGAGCCAGATGCTCGCCCAGCGTTACGGGATCGACGAGCCCCTCGTCCTGCGCAACATCCCCGAGGCGCAGCCCCTCGGCCCGGACGGCCGGCCCCCGTGCCAGGACCTGAAGGCCCGCCTCGGCCTGGCCCCCGACGTGCCCCTCATGGCCTACCAGGGCTCGATCCAACGCGGCCGGGGCATCGAGGAGACCCTGCGCTCCCTGGAGCACCTGCCGCAGGTCCACCTCGCCGTGATCGGCTACGGGGCCCACCGGCCCTTCCTGGAGGACCTGGCCGCCCAGAGCGGCCTGGCCGACCGGGTGCACTTCACCGGCCCCATCGACAACCGGGAACTGATCTCCTGGATCCGCAGCATCGACGTGGGAACCTGCATCATCCAGGACACGTCCCTGTCCTACCGCACGTCCCTGCCCAACAAGCTCTTCGAAGGGCTGCACGCCGGTCTGCCCGTCGTCACCAGCGACCTGCCGGAGATGGGGGCGGTGATCCAACAGACGGGCGCCGGAGAACTGTGCAGACCCGACGACCCCCAGGACATCGCCCGCGCGGTCCGGCTGGTCCTGGCCGACCCGGAACGCTACCGGGCCGCGGCCCGGCGGGCCGCCGAGGAGATGACCTGGGAGAAAGACGTGGCGCCCCTCGTGGACGCCGTCCGCCGTCTGACCACCGTCTAACCGCGCCGCCCGGCTGACGGCCGCGATACGTGCCCCGGCCGTCAGCCCCCGTCGGCCCCCGTCAGCTCCTGTAACTCCCGTCGGCCCCCGTCAGCCCCCGGACGCGCCGGTGCCCTGCGACGCCGTGCCCTGCGCCTCGCCGGGACGGCCCTCCTGCCGGGCCTTCCGACGCGCCTGCTCCCGGAGCTCGTAGGCCCGCATCCGGACCACCCAGAACTGCGACTTCTCCCGCCACTCCACGGCGCGCAGACAGAACGGCTCCCCGTGGTACAGGCGGAAGCCACCGTCGGCGAACCCCCCGAGCCTCATGCGCTCGCCGAACCAGAGTCCCTCCTTGCGCATGTTCTCCAACAGATCGCAGCGACGCTCCCTGCCGCGATCGCTCAGGTCGCCGTACGTCACCTCGTCGTAGATGAGATCGGGGTACTTGGCCAGGGGGAATTCGCGGGCAGCCCGGGTCATGACCTCGTTGGTCGGGTACGTCTGGGTGACGGTGGAGGCCAGGAGCACGCCGACCGAGACCCACAGGACCGCCGAGGTGCCCAGACAGGCCAGACGAACCCTCTCGGCGGGGGCCCGCCGGGAGGCCGAACGCAGCCACAGGTCCCCGGCCACCAGGAGCAACGCTGCCACGGTGCACAGGGCGACCCACGTGAAGACCGTGTTCCGGTACAGGTCGCCGGTCGAGACGATGAGTTGCTGCGCCTGGACGGACAAGGCCATGACGATCGCGGAGCCGACGGCCGCGACGGCCGCGACGGCCGCCCCCCGCGCCAGCGCCGCCGCCTGCGCCCGGTGCACGTGGTCCAGGGTCACTGCGCCGTGGTCCACGGTCGCTGCGCCGTCCTCGCCGTCCGGCAGGTTCGCACCGGCCCCGGGCAGAACATCCTTGCCCATGGCAGGCGTGGCCCTCCCGCCCGGACCGGGGGCGGAACTCCGCCGGAGGGCCGCCGGAAGCACAGCCAGAGGGCGACGGACCGCAGGGACCGTGTCGGACCCGGGCGGGCCACCGACGACCCTCACGGCCAGGAGAGCCACGGCGAGCAGGACCGCCGTCGCCAGGACGGACCCGGGAACGCCGTCGGGGATCGCGGCGTTCCAGCCGATGCTGTCCAGGTACTGGCGCACGTGCTCGTCCCGGTCGAAGGGGCCGGAGGAGAACAGGTTCAACCAGCTCGACGTCACGACCCCCTTGCCCAGGTGCATCTTCGCCCCCACGTAGCAGGAGTTCTCCTCGCAGGCGCGGTCGATGTACAGGCGGATCCAGACGAACAGCGGCACGAAGACGAGGCCGAACCCGCCCATCAGGACGAGCCGGACCCGGGCCGGTGACCACTTCCCCCGCCGGGTGATCGGCTGCAGGAGCAGAGCGAACAGGGCCACGGGGAACGCGATGTAGTACATCTCGAAGGTCAGGTTCAGCCAGATCCCCAGGGGGACCAGGACCAGGACCACCGGGGGCAGGACCCAGCCCCCGTACTCGGCCAGCAGCCGCGCCGCCAGGAGGGTGAAGGCGGTGACCCCGAGGATCACGAAGACCGAGGAGTAGGTGAGCAGGGGGTAAGCGGTCCAGGCGTTGCGGTACTGGTCCTGCGTCTGGCAGCCGGCCGCGACGGCCGCCGCGACGACGGCCCCCACGAGCAGGACGGTGCGGGCCGGGGGCGCGACCACCCGCCCGTCGGGCAACCGCCCGCGCAGGCTGCGGACGAAGGCGAGCACCGCGATGATCCCCCCGGCCAGAAGGATGATCTTGAACCGGGACTGCATCAGCCAGATGGGCACCTTGTGCTCGACCGAGTAGTTCGCGATCGTCGTGTACGTGGTGAACATCGTGCCGTAGCCGAAGATCCTCGGCCGGGCCGTGT
Organism: Actinomycetota bacterium; assembly: GCA_030837505.1. Taxonomy (GTDB): domain Bacteria; phylum Actinomycetota; class Actinomycetes; order Actinomycetales; family Kineosporiaceae; genus JAUPKJ01. Next base: position 38 of record JAUPKJ010000014.1, on the reverse strand, counting down.
CCAGGAAATAGGAGAAGGTGTCCCAGGCCCGCAGGGTC
>JAUPKJ010000138.1 GCA_030837505.1 Actinomycetota bacterium | reverse complement strand
GGCCGGTGTGGCCCTTGCCGCCGTGGCCCTGCCCCTGGGGCTGTGGCACTTGCCGGGGCACGGACGCCGACCGGAACAGGCCTGCGTGTCGTCGGTACCCCCGAGGGGTTCGGAGCCCTCGGGGGGAACCGACCGCAGGATCGTGCCCCGGCCGAGGCCGGGCCTCTTCCCCGCCGGTGCGAGCCTTGGGAACAGCGGGCGGCTCCTGCCCGGCGCGTGCGCCCCGGCCCCGGGGCGTGTTCGTCTCCGGACGCCGTCGCGGACTGGCTGATCCGTCTGCCCCGGCATGATCTGTCTGCGCCGGCGTGCGAAGCCGGCGTGCGAAACGGATCAAGGGACGCGGTACGGGCACGTCCGGCCGGTCGGGCACGTCCGGCCGGCGATCCGGCTGCAGTGTTCTGCGACGTGTTCTGCGCCGCCCGCGGCCTCGCGCAGCTCGGGAAGGCCCGAGATCTCCTGTCCCCTCCACCAGAGCCGACACTCCTTCAGGGCCGACCATTCCGTGTGATGCCGGTCGCGACGGGTAGGGGCAGCTGGGCCGACACCGGCCGGGGTGATGGCCTGGCCTCCTGACCCGTCGCGACCGGCAGGGGGGGAACCGCCGCCATCGGTGCCGGCGGAAGGCACAGAACTCGCCTCGTGATGCGCTGTCACCTGCCAGGGCTCGGGGACCGCCCCGACCGCAGCGAGAACGAACCCGCTGAGGACGACGACGGTGGACCCTGTGCCCAGCGTGGCGAGGGCGGTTCCCCATGATGCGCTCCTGCCCGGTCGGGGGCGGATGGCGGGCGGAGCGCCGGACGTGCCCCTGCCGGTTCTCTCGGCCGGCAGGTTGTTCAGTGGTGGACTGGGCGGCAGATCGTGGGCGGCGGCCCGGAAGGCCGCCAACGCCGTCTCCTCGCCGCGCAACGGTCCCCTCGGGTCGAAGCGGGCCGCGTCGGTGAGCAGGCGTGCGACATCCGGGTTCCCCCCGCAGCCGTCGAGCAGATGCTCGCTCTCACGGCGGGTGAGCCGGGTTCGTCTGGATCGTGGAGGGCTCATGGCACTCTGCACAGCGCAGGGGCCGACCACGGCGTTACACCGCCAGCGGGTCTTCGCCGACTGCGACGCTGCGCTGCAGTTGAGCGGCCAGGCGCTTCAGTCCGCGGTGGGCGGCGACGCGTACAGCCGTCGGCCGTTTGTTCAGGACCTGAGCGGTGGTGGCCACATCCAGGCCGAGAACGGATCTCAGGAGAACCGCCTCGGCCTGTTCTCGGGGCAACCCCGCGACGAGGGCCACGGCCGCGGACGTGCGCAACTGCTCCAGGGCCTTGGCCGCGGTGTCCTCGCCCGAGGGCCGCTCCGAGAGCGCGACGAGGTCGTCGAGGACGATGGGACGGCGTTGCCGGGCCCTCAGATGGTCCAGGGCCCTGTGTCTGGCGATCGTGGCGACCCAACCCCGGAACCCGGAGGCGTTCCCGCTGAACTTGCGCAGGTCCCGGGCCACCTGGAGCCAGGCCTCCGCCGTGACGTCCTCGGCGTCCCCACCGACCAGTGCTGCGACGTACCGCAGCAGACGGGGCTGGAGCATCCTGTACAGGAGTGCGAACCCGTCCTCGTCCCCGTCCATGGCCCGAGCGAGCGCATGGGCGAGATCGGTGTCGTCACGGTCGAGCGCCGTTACGGCTCCACTCTGCTGGGCCACTGCTACCCCTGGTCGTCGCGGGTGTGGGAGCACCGTTTGAAGGGCTCCCTTCGTCGGGATCCATGGCATCGCTGTGGACTGCAGGGGCGCGTTACGGAAGTCCTAAGTCGGTCACAAGTCGGTCAAGGCAAGGTCACGGGGATGTGGACGGGCCCGGACCCCCAGGGGGTCCGGGCCCGTCCGTACCAGCGGCTCGTCGGGCCTGCCGGGTCGCTCGACGTGCGTCAGACGACGCTCTCCTCGGTCTCCTCCGGCAGCTTGGGGCTGATGAAGAACCGGGCGCCGTCCTCTGCGACCTGGGCATCCAGGATCTGGTCGGCGAGGACCAGGGCGGTCTGGGCCTCAAGGAAGACCCTCGCCCCTTCCTCGTTGATGACTTCGTCCCCGGGGATGGGGGTGGCGGCCAGCGCCACCTGGAGGTCTCCGGTCTCCGTCGGAGCGATGCGCAGGCCACCACCGTCGGATCCCTGGGGCGGGACCGTCAGATCACGGATCACGGTCTGTGCGGTTGTAGTCAGGGTGAGCACAAGTGCTCCCATCGAGTGACTTCCCCATCGCGGGCTTGCTGTCCAACCGTCTCGCGACCTGAGCTCGGCGGCAAACCGGCTGTTGAGGGACGGGACTACCCATGAGTAATAAATAGGACCCGGCCCGTGTGTCCCTCCGGGCGCTGTTCCGGCGGGGTGCGGAAGCTCCCGGCCGCCGTTCGCCCACGGAAGTTCCGGCGGATCGTCGGCCGACGCGGATCGTCAGTCGACGCGGATCGTCAGTCGACGATGGAGTGGTAGATCAAGGGGTGGAGCGCGGAGCGGAGCTGGACCGCCGGGTCGGGAATGATCTGGGACATGAACAGGACCTCGAGCTCCTCGCTCGGGTCCACCCAGAACAAGGTGCTCGCAACGCCTCCCCAGGCGTACTCCCCCGCTGAGGACACCGACCGGTGGCGTACCGGGTCCTGAACCACCGAGAAGCCCAGACCGTACCCGACCCCGCGCATGGGGACGTCGGTGAACAGGGGCCGGCTGAACGATTCCAGGTCGACCCCTCCGGGCAGGTGGTTGCGGGTCATGTACTCCACGGTCCTGCGGGTGAGCAGGCGCCGGCCCCCCAGCTCCCCCTTGCGGGCCAGCATGCTCAGGAAACGGTGGTAGTCCCCCGCCGTGCCCACCAGGCCACCGCCGCCGCTGATGAAAGTCGGGCGCTCCTGCGGGACCAGCGCCATGTCCTCGAGGGCCGCGCCGATCCCACCGGGCAGACCCATGTACAGCTGGGCCAGCCTGTTCCGGCGGTCGGCGGGCAACCAGAAGCCGGTGTCCTCCATCCCCAGCGGTTCGAACAGCAGGTTCCGCAGGGCCTGGTCCAGTGGACTGCGGGTCACGATCTCGATGACACGACTGAGCACGTCCGTGGCCAGGGAGTAGTTCCAGTCGGTGCCGGGCTGGAACAGCAGGGGAACGGAGGCCCAACGCTCGACGGCCTGTTCGAGGGTCATCCCGGCCGGGTTGGTGAAACCGAATCCCCGGTTGCGGAGCATCTCGTCGCAGGGGTGACGGTGCACGAAGGCCTGGGTCATCCCTGCCGTGTGGGTCATCAGATGCCAGATGGTCACCGGTTCGAAGACCGGGACGCTCATCGGGCGGTCGGGCGGGCCTCCGGCATAGACTCGCATCCCCTCGAACGCCGGGATGAAACGGGAGACCGGATCGGTCAGGGTGAGACGTCCCTGCTCGTACAGCATCATGGCGGCGACCGAGGTGATGGGCTTGGTCATCGACATGAGCCGCCAGATGGTGTCCAGTTCGACGGGCTCCTGGCGTGCGACGTCCCTGTGCCCGGCCCGGGACAGATAGACGATCTTTCCGCCCCGGCTGATGAGGATCAGCCACCCGGGCATGAGGCCCCGGTCGATGAAACCGCGCAGGCGCGGCTCCAACAGTGCCAGCCGAGCTGGGTCCATGCCCATCTCGGAGGCCTCCGCCTCGACTTCCAGCTGACCCATGACTGTCTCCTCGCCGCGGAACGATCCGGCTCGTTGTGCCCTCGGCCGTCGGACTGCTGCACCGTCCGGGGAGCACGGCCTGTCGGCTGCGGCGGCCGTTCCTCGCACCGCGCCGAACATCCGACCGTGCCGAATATCTCGTCTCGTGCCGAACATTCCCGGACAAGACATCACTGACAGCGTCGAGAGTAGCCAAGAGAGCGCATTCAGTGGTGGGAAGCCGTGACGGAGATCACATGCCACGCCGGGGTGTCCTGTGGAACGTCCTGCGGAGTACTACGGCGTCCCGACCGGGCCCGCGTTCTTCGGAGCGACCGGCCCAGGCGGCTTCGGCCCGCGATGATGCTTCCGGTCCTTCCCAGAACTGCCCTCGGGACTCCGCCACGGCAGGCCCGTCAGTATCTCGTACGCCTCCACGTAGCGGGCCCGGACGGCCTGCACGACGTCTTCGGGCAGTTCGGGGGGAGAGGCCGGGTCGAGTGGCCCCGAGGCCGCCACCCAGTCCCGGACCAGCTGTTTGTCGAACGAGGGCTGCTGCACGCCGGGCCGCCACCCTGCCGCGGACCAGAAACGGGAGGAATCGCTGGTCAACACCTCGTCGGCCAGACGGAGCACGCCTTCGTCGTCCCGTCCGAACTCCAGTTTCGTGTCGGCGATCAGGATCCCGCGCTCTGCGGCGATCCTGGAGCCCCGTCGGAAGACCTCCAGCGTGATCCGGCGCACTTCCTCCGCCTCCTGTCTGCCCAACACATCGACGACCTGATCGAAGGTCAGGGGTTCGTCGTGGGCGCAGCTCGTCGGATCGGCCTTGGTGGTCGGCGTGAAGATCGGTTCGGGCAGCTCAGAGGCCTCCTGGAGGCCCTCGGGCAGCCGGACACCGCAGACGGACCCCGTGGCCCGGTACTCGCGCAGACCTGATCCCGTGAGATGCCCCCGTACCACGCATTCCACAGGGACCATGTTCAGACGGCGGCAGCGCAGGGCCCGGCCCCGCCAGCGGTCCGGGACATCGGTGGCGGAGATCACGTGATGGGGAACCACCTCCCCGAGCCGGTCGAACCACCAGACGGACAGTTGGGTGAGCAGCGCGCCCTTGTCCGGTACCGGAGTGGGGAGCACCATGTCGAACACCGAGATCCGGTCCGAGGCGACCAGGATCAGGTCGTTCCCGTCCCGGTAGACCTCCCGGACCTTGCCCGAGTGCATCAGCTCCATCGTTCTCCCCAGCCATCGTGGTCCAGCGGCGGACAGGGCACCGCGACCGACCGGCCCGTGCGGACCGCCGCCGGGCCCGGACCAGCGGCCCGGACAGGGCGGCGGAACGAGTGTGCGGTCGGGCAGCGTGGGCACCGGCACGGACACGCAGGCCCGTGGGGGCTCGGCAAAGAACACCGGCCCGGACCGATGGTAGTGGTGGGGCCGAACCCCACGGGTCGAAGCTCAGCCGCTGCGAGATCACCTGTGTGCCGGTCCCACAGCCCGCCAAGGATGGCATCCTTGTAGTGCCTTACGTACGCTTCAGAGCGACCTCACTGTCTCCCGGTCCGAACAGAGCCCGCTGAGCCGGGACCAGGTGAATCGCCAGGGGGGCCAGGAGTGCCATTCACACAGGACGGGACGAGGACAGGCACCGGACCGGAAGGGAACACCCGACGGGCCTCGTGTGCCAGGACTCCCGAGGAGGACCCCGAGGCCGCACCGGACGGGGGACGGGACGACCCGGACGAGGGACGGGACGAGGAGATCCGCCTCGCCGTCGTCCTCAACGGCGGGGCGAGTCTCGCCGTCTGGATGGGCGGTGTCGCCACCGAGATCCACGAGCTGACCAGCGGCGGGAGACCCCTGTCCCACCTACGGGACGCACGTTCGGGCGGGGAGGTCTACGACGAGGTGCTGCGCCTGCTGGGGGCCACGGCGCGGGTCGATGTCATAGCGGGGACCAGCGCAGGGGGGATCAACGGGGCCTTCCTGGCCCTCGGACAGGTTCATCCCCAAGCCGATCTGTCTGCTCTCGAACGCCTGTGGGCCGAACGGGGCAGCCTGGAGGCGCTGCTGCACAATCCGGTGCGCGGCAGGCACCACAGCCTGTTCCGGGGGGACGACTACTTCCTGCCCGAGCTGCAGGCAGCCTTCGAACAACTCGTCGGCACGCGCCCACCGCGGACCTCGCCCGAAGGGCGACCTGTCGACCTGTTCCTCACCTGCACTCTCCTGAACGGGCAGCATCACTCCTTCGTCGACTCGGTGGGACAGGGACTGTGGGAGGTCGAACACACCGGACTGCTCACCTTCAGCCGCACCCCCGAGGACCTCGACCCCCGCCACGAGGCTCCCAACAGGACCAGGGGCCCCTCCGAGGAGAGCGTGCCGAACAACGACGACTTCAGCGGTGACATCGCCCACCGGCTGGCCCTCGCCGCCCGCGCGACGGCGTCCTTCCCCGCGGCCTTCGAACCGGTCTTCCTGCCCGTGCTGCCCGGGGACACGGTCGGACCGGCAGGCGAGGGACCTCCCCGCCACTGGAAGGAGGTCAACCTCCGGGACCATGCGAGTTTCGGCGCGAGCCGGTACGCCATCGACGGCGGGGTCCTGTGCAACCATCCGATCGCCCCGGCACTGCGGGCCATCGCGCGCAAACGGTCCGAGCTGCCCGTCCGGCGGATGCTCCTGTACGTCAATCCCGATCCCTCGGGGCAGACCACGATCGTTCCGGACGAGGTCGAGGACACACCCCACCTGCGGGACGTCCTCATGGCCAGCCTCACACGGCTGACCATCGGCCAGAATGTTTTCGAGGAACTCTCCCGGATCGAACGGGCCAACCTCGCAGCGCAGGCCTCGCGAGGCGCCTGGCCCCATCTCGTGGCGGCCCTGCCCGACGAACTGGGCCCCGAGCGTTTCGCCGAGGCGTTCGGGAGGTACCGGGACCTGAGAACCAGGGCCGAAGGACTGCAGGTTGCCCGGACCGTGGGAGAGGTCTGGCTGCGTGACCGCGTGAAGAGCCTGGCCGGCGACCCGTCCCCCGAATTGGTCGCACACAGACAGCGCGTTCGGACAGCGATCATGAATCATGTCGCCCACAGGACCGGCTCCGAAGGACCCTCCACCGCGGATCCCCTGCGCTGGCTGTTCGAACCGGGTGGGGGCGGCGACGGGACCCCCTGGCAGTGGGGGAGGGAACCCGCGGAGCGTTTCGCTGCCTTCGCCCTGGACCAGATCACCCGGGCCCAGCATCTGCCCTGCCTCCGGCGTCGCACGAGGGACGTCCCCGCACCGCAGAAGCACCCGGACCCGGCCCCGGACACCGACCCGGCACCGGACACCGACCTGAGGGCCGACCCGAGGGCCGACCTGAGGAAGGCCAAACGCGAGGTCCACGCAGTGCTCTCCCGGCTGCGGTCCCAGCACCGGGCGGAACACCGCTACTGGTCCCGCTGGGCCCTCGCCCACCGGGACCAGTTGTGCGAGGTCGCCACCGACGGCCCGAGGGCCGGGGATCTGGCCCCGGCCCTGGACACCGCCTACGACGGTCTGGGCCCCTGGATCGAGAAGGAGGCGTCCCAACGGGGTCTCCTCCGGCCCGCCGACGCCGTCCGCCGGACCCTCGCGTGCCTGGGAACCGTGGCCGGCGTGGTGGCCTCCTCCGCCGGTGTGGAAGGCCGTGAGCGCGCAGACCTGGCGGGAACTCTGCGTTCCCTCGGCCTGCTCGACAGCGAGGGGAAGGTCCCGCCCGAGTGGTCGGAGTGCTCCGAGACGGTCCTGCGCAGACTGTTCCTGGCAGAGATCTACGTCGTCCTCGCCGGAGTGGAGGAACCGCTCCAGGGAACGTCTCCCGTGGAACTCGTCCTGCTCAGCTCGCACACGAACCCGCAGTGGGCCCGCTGTTCCACGGACCCCAAGAACAAGATCGCTGGAATGAAGTTGGCGCACTTCGGGGCCTTCTACAAACGTTCCTGGCGGATCAACGACTGGATCTGGGGCCGCGTGGACGCCTCGACCCGTCTGATGGAATCCCTGCTGGACCCCTGCCGGCTGCTCGAACGCGAGGTCACGGCCGAGGACCTTCTGGGAGCCCTTCGCTCGGTCGGATGGGACGGCCGGGAACTGGAAAGCAACTGCGCGCTCGCCGAGGAACTCGACGGGTATCGGAACGGGGCTCCCGGAAAGGGGCCCGATCGCCTGCCGGTGACGGCCGGGTTGTTCGCGACGGCTCGGCACTGGAGGATCGTCACGGACGAGGCCCTGGACGACCTGCAGCGGGCAGCGCAGTTCGACGTCGCGCGTGGCGCCACCCCCTACGGCTCGCAGGATCGTCCGGACAGGCCCCGCGCGGGCCGGCGACCGCGGGGACCCGGTCGCACCCCGCCGCCGGAGCCGGCCCCCACCCGACGGCCCGAGCGGCCCGAACGGCCCGAACGGGCGGAGCGGGCGGAGCGCGAACGGCGTCTGCGGGAGTTCGACGAGGCCGGCGTGGGGGCGCAGAGCCTTCACGCGGAGGGCGGGACCGACTTGTTCTCCCGGATCGTCGCCGTGAGCGTGGCCAACATCACGGCCATGGCGAGTTCCGGCAGCAGCGGGTTGGGCCCGCTCGGGGTAGCAGCCCGGACCCTGCACGGAGTGGCTCTCCTGCTGTACTCCCTGGTGGTGAGCGGAGCCAAGGGCCGGGTGGGAGCCGGCCTGGTGAACCTGGCCCTCGCGGCCGGGGGGGCGCTCGTCGCCGTGGGGCTGTTGGACGGGGGCGGCCGGCACAACGGCCTGCTCCTGGTGGGGGGCGCGATGTCCCTGGCAGGGCTCTGCGCTGCGGCACTCCGATCCAGGGTGCTGATCCTGGCCATGGTCGGAGTGCCGCTGCTCCTGTTCCTGCTCCTCCTTCTGCTCCTGGACCCGGGCCGGTCCGAGGACCTCGCGTCGACGGCCGTCGTCGTCCTGGGGATCGTGGCGGCGGCCTGGTCCCTGGGGCTGCTGCGGGAACCGGACCGCACCCCCTCCTGGGGACACGCCGTGAAGGTCCTGCGCGTCGGATCGTCGATGGTTCTGATCGGGCTGGTGGGGGCGGCGCTGTGGGGCTGGTGCCGGTGGACGGCGTCCTGGGCCGGCACGGAGCCCGGTGCCCACGACCCGGTCCTGCGCCGTTGGCTGCGCGAGGAACTGCCCTGGACCGCCTGGGCGGTCGCGTGCGCGGCACTCCTCCTTCTGCCCGCCGTGCTGAGCGGGTTCTACGGCCTGATCACCCAACCCGCTGCGGGAGAGATCTCACCGCAGGCGAGGGAACGGAACCATCTCGTGCGGTGGCTGCCGTGGTACGGAACGGTCTTCGCCGTGATCTGCCTGGCCGGCCTGGGGTACCTGAGCAGCCTGCCCCCTGGGCGGGCCACCCCCGTCTGGGTCGTGTCCGTGGGGTTGAGCTCTGCGCTCAGCTGGGCCTTCCTGGCCCTCGTGATTCCGGTGGGAATGGCGGTGCGGCGGCCCGGCGCTGTGCGGTCGCATCATCCCGCCCCCGACAGGACTCCCTGATGTGTCTGAGGAAGGAGAGTGCAAGGCGGTGAGTAGCGTGACACGCAGTACCTGTGTTCCGTCCGCTCCGGAACCGGGGCCGGGACTCTGTGTTCGACCGGACTGTCCGATCTGCGGTGCTCCGGCGGTGCCGGTCCATTTCGGTCTGCCCACCCAGGCGGCCCGGGAGGCGGCCGAGGACGGTGCGCTGATCCTGGGAGGGAACGTGCTGCCCTCCCGGATGCCGATCTGGGCCTGTGCCGACGGACACCGATGGAGCGGCGGCGACGACAGGGACCGGGTGGCTCTGATCCACCGGGTCCTGCGGGGACGTCCCCGCTGTCCCCTGTGCACAGGGCTGAGCGTGCGCCTGGTGTACCCGCCGGGCCGGGAACTGTTCGATCTATTGGACGTCACGGACGGGACTGCCGTGCTCTCGCACACCCCCGGCCCCGCCGGACTGTCCTGGCAACAACTCTGCCTGGACTGTCACCACGTGTGGACCCCGGACCAGGAGCGCTGAGAAGGTCCGCCGAACGGTCTGGCCTGCTGCGCAAGGCGGGCTTGACGGGCACCAGGGGCACTGGTGTCGTTACGGAACGTATCGAGCGCCGAGGGGTTTCTCCTGCTGCGCCGACGCGGCGCCGTCTGCGAGAGTCGCCCCCATGGAAGGGAAAACCGTCTCCGCGACCGCCCAGGATCCCGTGGATTCGAAGACGGACGGGACCCGCGAGACGCTCTTGGTCCGGTGGAACCGGATCGTCGAGATCCCACTGATCGTGATCTCCGTCATCTTCCTCCTCGCGTATGCCGTGCCCATCCTCCACCAGGACCTGCCCGGTCCGGCTCGTAGCGTCTGCACGAGAACGAACCAGGTCATCTGGGGCTTGTTCCTCCTGGACTACGGCGTCAGGTTCCACTTGTCCCCGCGCAAGATCGACTTTTTGCGGGGCAACTGGATCGACCTGATGATCCTCGCCCTGCCCATGTTCCGCCCGCTGCGTCCTCTGAGAGCGCTGCTCGTGCTCCGTCTGATCAGCCGACGGACCCAGAAACACCTGCGGGGCCAGGTCCTCACCATGGTCTCGGTCACGGTGGCCTCCTTCGGCGCGGTCTCGGCCCTGGCCGTCCTTGAGGCCGAAAGGGGACAACCGGACGCCAGCATCCTGACCTTCGAGGACGCCCTGTGGTGGGTCCTCACGACCGTCACGACCGTCGGCTACGGAGACCGGTACCCCACCACGACCACCGGACGACTGATCGCCGCCGTCCTCATGCTCATGGGGATCGCCCTGCTCAGCGTGGTCACCGCAACGGTCGCCAGCTGGTTCGTCGACCGGATCTCCGAGGTCCGCGTTGCCGAGGAACGCACGGAGGAATCCCTGGGAGAGCTGCTGCGCGAGATCCACCAGCTGCGCGAGGAGGTCGCAGCCCTGAAGGAACTGCGTTCGGAACGACCTGACTGACGACCCGGCTGAGGTGACTCACCCCGAAAAGCCCTTGCCGAGTACGGCAGAAGCATGTTCCGATCGGCCGGGGGACGGGGGCCGGGGGACGGGGGACGGGGGCCGAAGCGATCGGACGGGACGAAGCGATCGGACGGGACGAAGCGATCGGACGGGACACCCATGACTGACACGGAACCGAAGGGCCCCCACGGGGACCCCGCGGCCGCCCAGGAGGACCATGCGGCCACTCAGGAAGACCACACGGTCCTGAACAGGGCCTTCTGGGACACCAAGGCGTCCTCCTACGCCGAGGCCGGCCGCCGGTCCTGGGGCTGCGAGGAACCCCGATGGGGAATCTGGGCGATCCCCCAGTCCGAACTACGCGTGCTCCCCGACGACCTGCAGGGAAAGGACGTCATCGAACTGGGGTGCGGAACGGCCTACGTCAGCGCGTGGGCGGCCCGCCGGGGCGCCCACGTCGTGGGCATCGACAATTCGCCCGCCCAGCTGGCCACCGCCAGGACCCTGCAACGCGAACACGACCTGCACTTCGAACTGCACCTGGGGAACGCCGAGAGAACACCCTTTCCCGACAGCGCCTTCGACCTGGCCATCACCGAGTACGGCGCGTCGATCTGGTGCGACCCGAACCTGTGGATCGCTGAAGCGGCCCGACTGCTGCGCCCGGGCGGCCGCCTGATCTTCATGAGGAACTCCACCTTGCTCATGATGTGCGAACCGCAGACGGGAACAGCCACCAACAGCCTGCTGCGCTCGCAGTTCGACCTGGGACGCCTGGCCTGGGACGAGCCGGAGGGCCGCTGCGTGGAGTTCCATCTCCCGCACGGCGAACTGCTCCGTCTGCTCCGAGCACAGGGATTCGTGGTCGAGGACCTGATCGAGGTCCGGGCACCGGCGGGGGCGACCTCGAACTACCAGTACGTGACAGGGGCGTGGGCCCGGTGCTGGCCCACCGAGGAAGTCTGGTTCGCCAGGAAGGAACCGGCACAGCCGCGGACCACCGTGTGAGGCCGGCCCGGAGAGGACCCATCCCTCGGGTACCTGTTCGGTCCGCAATGACCGGTGGACTATGGTTTGCGCCGGTCGGTGTGTTCACACCCGGACACGCCGCCGGTCGACCGGACCGCAGTCCCTGAGTTCGTGGACGCCCTGAGCAGGCGTCCCCACCGGTGCTCCGCAGAGCACGTCGCCGTTCCGGCCCAGCACCGCTGGCCGGACGCCGACACCGAAGGGCAAGACCGGGCAGCACAGGGCACGACGGCGCCCGGGCGACGGTCCGTACGGGGGCGACGGGCTCCGACAGGGAAGACGTCGCCGGTCAACGGGGAAAGGGGTCACCAACATGTCCGCCATCGAGGAAGTGATCGCGGCGATCGAGTCGGTCGCCGACGTCCTGAGGCAGTCCCAGGACGCCACAGCACAGGCGATGACCAAGGCCGACGACGGCCTCAACAGCGCGACCGAACTGGGGGTCCAGGTCGCCATGGACGGTTTCACCAGTCTCAAGGACTCCCTCGACAAGCTCGCCGGCCAGATCGGCGCCGTCCAGGAGGTCACGGACGAGGCCATGGGCGCGGCCCAGTCCGTCCAAGCCTCCCTGTAGCCCGGCCGGCCCATGGGCCGGCGCTCGCCGCAACGGTCGGATCTTCTGCGTTCCGACACCGTGAGCCGGGGGCCGTCCCCCTGCGGGACGGCCCCCGGCTCACGGTGTCGGGCACCGGTCGATTCCGGCCTGCCGGTTTCATCGGAGGGGGAGCGGGCGAACCCGGATGTCCTGTCCGGTGAAGGCTGTGATCGCTCCGGTTCCCAAGTCCTGCTCGATCAGGTCGATGTTACTAATGATCATTGCGGCGAGTTCCGGTGGCCGCAGATCGATGATTTCCCGGACCAGGATGACTGAAGGACCGATGGCTCGACTCTGAGCAAGTAACGCGCCGAAGTCGGTGTCCGCAGAGATGATGACTCGGCCCTCGGCCATTGCCCGGGCCATCACCACGGTGTCTGGTGCGCCGGCGATCCCACAGCCACGGACGTGCACGGCATCGAACCCGGACGACAGCAAGAGCTCGACGAGTCGAGGTGACAGGTTCTCGTCGACCAGGAACTTCACGCTGGCTCTTGCAGACGGTACAAGCGAACGTTCGTGGCTGCGGCTGCATACTCCAGGGACTGCGTGATGTCTTCACGCTCCAGGTCGGGGTAGTCCGCGAGGATCTCGTCGAAGGAGCGGCCTGCGGCAATCAGCCTGACCACCGTCTCCACGGTGATGCGCAGTCCTCGAATGCAAGGTTTGCCGTCAAGTTTGTCCGGCTCCACGGTGATTCGGTAGAAATCCACGCGGTCATCTCTCCTCATGGCGTCCTCGGACAGCCGTCCTGGAAACTGGTATCGGAGACCCATTGCCTTGGACCGTCTGCTTGCCTTGGACCGTCTGTGAAGTGGGGCCTTGGACCGCCTGTGATGTAGACGGACCATCCTCGATGGTAGGCGACAGCCGTCTTGGTCCGCATCCATCGACGGAGACGAGGGCACCTGCCCCATCCACCCAGCGGGAAGCGAGTGGCTGAATCAGCCATGCCCCGTTGGTTTCGCTGCCGGTCGGTAAGGGTCGTCCCCGCCCGCGCGGGAGCGGTCCGACGCCCCACCGGCGGGGAACGACGAAGGCCCTGGCTCAGGAACTGCACCTGACCAGGGCCTTCACGGTGGAGCGGGTGACGGGAATCGAACCCGCACTGTCAGCTTGGGAAGCTGGTTCCGTACCCCAGAACAGGCCCCCGACCTGCTGTGCCGACTTCCCGTGACTGACCGTCGGGACCCCCTCGGTACCGCCCCTTGTTGCACGCATGTTGCACGAGAGCCGTCCCCGCACACACGGGGTACAGGTGGTGATTGCCCCGTTTCGGGCGATCTTCTATCTGCCGTGCCGACCGGGCGGCCGGTGTGGCAGCCCTCGTGGCGAGAGAAACGAGGAGATCATCACCTGGGTGACCAACCACCTTCCCTGAACCCGATCGACCTTCCCTACTGATCTCCGAGCGAGGGCCGGGGCTTGGGGAGGAGCCCCACGTTGCGTTAGAGCGCACACGGCCCCGAAGATCAGGCCAACTGGGTGCAAGTTGGCTTAATCTTCGAGGCAGCGCTGCTAGCTACCAGAATCCTGATTGTTCGACGAGCCGTTTTGGGAAGATCTGGTCCGAGACACCGGACTCTTGGAATCCTCTCTCGTTTTCTGGCTGGATTTCACTCGATGTGGGCTGGATTTCACTTGATTTGGGGTGCGTGGGGGAATATCGGAAGATGTCTTTTTGTCGGTCATTCCTATCCTTACGTGGTAATTCTTGAGTGAGGTGCCCTGTGTCTATGGGCTGGCGAGTGATGGGGGTGTCAGCGGATTGATCTGTGACTGGATTTCAGTCTCGTACTCGTCATCACGCATGTAGTCCACGTGGATCCAGTTCATGCGCCTTGCTGGGATGGCGACAGCTCCATACTGGATCAGGTGTTGGGTATCGTCATTTTTGATGAGGATCGGGGGTGATAGTGTTAAATCTCGATCGGGTGAGTCGTCAACAGACGGGTTCCAGGAGTTGAGTACTCCTTTTATTTGAGTGCCGTCCTCCAGATGACATGTAACAATTCTGCGCAGTCCCGTGAAGCCCGATGCGTCAAAGAGCTGACACCAAGCTGATCGAAATGCGATACCGGAGCCGTTGTTGCGGGATTTCTTCACTTTCGGACTCGTCCGCGCTATTGC
>JAUPKJ010000137.1 GCA_030837505.1 Actinomycetota bacterium | reverse complement strand
GCCAATTGGCTCCGCTGTTCGGTGTTCGGTATTTCCCTAACACCTAACAGCGGAGCCGTCCTCCTGCCAGGCTCACACGCAGGGCTGCAACTGCGCGACCCGGCTGCGCTCTTGGGCGCTCGCCTCGGCCGATCTCGGCCCCTGAGCGAACCGCTTTGAGGGGCGCCGAGGATCCGCTCCGGGGCGGACGGCCCACCAGCACCCCGAACTGGTGCGGCGTCGGGCCGTGCACCGATGGAGTCGGCGTTCGGAAAGGGATGGTGGCGGTGACCAGGACGTACGAAGTCTGCGCGGAGCGTGCGGACGGATGGTGGGTCCTCAGCGTCCCGGAGGTGCCCGGTGCGCTGTCGCAGGTGCGGACCTTGTCGGCGGCCGAGGAACACGTACGGGAGGCGATCGCGTTCGTGGCCGGTGTTCCCGCGGGGTCCTTCGCGGTGAACATCGTGCCGAGGCTTCCCGAGCAACTCACCTGCGACGTCGCCGAGGCCAGGGAATCGGCCGAGGCCGCCCGCACAGCCCAGGAACGGGCCTCCGCGAGCGTTCGCCACGCCGTCGCCTCGCTGCGCGAAGCCGGCCTGAGCGGCTCGGAGACCGCCCGGATCCTGGGACTGAGCAAACAGCGCGTCAGCCAACTGATCCAGGCCGGCTGACCGGCCCCGTTCTCCTCCCGGTGCTCTACGATCAGGGGATCGCGGCACGGCCGGCACGACCGGGCCCGGACGAGATGTTCCTGCGGCGCGGACCCCAGGACCGCCGTGACCCCGCCCCTGATCGCGACGGAAGGGGTCGATCGGGTCAGTCGGGCAGGGCGGCAGGTGCCAGGCGTCGGTCGATCAGGTCCTGCACCCCGTCCAGGATCCGGTCCAGTCCGAACAGGAAATCCGCGTCGGCCCCTGCCTGCGGGTCCTGCCAGTCCTGGGGCAGGGCGAACAGGCCGCCTTCGACGGCGCGCAGCAGGGCCGGGAAACGGTCCGCGGTGACCAACGTTTTGATCATGTCGGCGACCCCCATGATCGCTTCCTCGGGCGGCCGCTCCTCCTCCCTCAGGGACTCTTGCAGGTCTGCCGCCAGCCGGGCCTGCCAGAACAGGAACCCGTTGAGCAACAACAGGACCTGCCCCTTCTCGTACTCCGTCAGGGGAACGCCTCCCAGCGCTCGCAGCCCGCGGTCCATCCAGGTCAGCTGGCTGGGGGTTCCGACCCGTTCGGTGATCCGGATGCGTTCGAGCCAGGGGTGGCGGTGCAGGATCGTGCGCTGTTCACGGCACCAGAGCACCAGAGCCGGTCGCCACTGCTCCGGGAAGTCGTCCAGGACGGTCGGCACCCGCCAGGCGCTGTCGTGCATGAGCAGCAGCAGCTCGTCCTTGGTGGACACATACCGGTACAGGGACATGGTGGTGTAGCCCAGGCTCCGTGCCAGACGGCTCATGGACACCGAGCCCAGTCCCTGTTCGTCGGCCATCCCCACGGCGGCCTCCACGATGCGCGACAGGGTCAACCCCGGCCGGGGCTGACCCTGTCGCGCGGACCCCTCCGGGGACCACAGGCGCCGCAGCCCCTCGGGCAGCTCGTCCACCACGACCTCCACCGTTCATCGAGGAACCCCACGAGTCTACACGATACACCTTGTGTGTGACCTACACTCTGTGTATCGTCTACATCAGACCTCGCTCTCGACCGAGTTCCGTCGCAACGCGAGGTGTACGGCATACACATAGTTTACTCCCTACGCTCCCCGAATGAAGTGAGGACCATGACCACAGCGATCTCGGTCACCGGCCTGACCAAGACCTTCGGCCGGACCAGAGCACTGGACCTGCTCGACCTGACCGTCCCGGCCGGGCAGGTCCACGGCTTCCTGGGCCCCAACGGCGCGGGAAAATCCACCACCCTGCGGATCCTGCTCGGCCTGGTCCGCCCCGACGGCGGAAACGCCCGGGTCCTGGGCACCGACCCCTGGAAGAACACCGTGGGCCTGCACCGCCGTCTGACCTACGTGCCCGGCGACGTCCATCTCTGGCCCGGCCTGACCGGAGGGGAAGCCCTCGACCTGCTCACCGGCCTGCGCGGCCACACCGACCGGACCCGCCGCGACGAATTGATCGACAGGTTCCAGCTGGACCCCACCACCCGCTGCCGCTCCTACTCCAAGGGCAACCGTCAGAAGGTGGCCCTCATCGCAGCCCTGTCCTGCGACGTGGAACTGCACCTGCTGGACGAACCCACCTGCGGCCTGGACCCCCTCATGGAAGCCGTCTTCCAGCAGGTCATCACCGAGCTGCGCCACGAGGGACGCACCGTCCTGCTGTCCAGCCACCTCCTGTCGGAGGTCGAGACCCTGTGCGACCAGGTCACGATCGTCCGTGGCGGTCGGACCGTGCGCACCGGGACCATCACCGGCCTGCGCCGACTCAGCCGCACAGCCGTCACCGTCCACACCGCCCTGCCCGTCACCGGCCTGCCCGGCGTGCCCGGTGTTCACGACGTGCGGACCGAAGGTCCCCGCACCGATTTCACCGTGGAGGGCCCCGACCTCAACCACGCCCTGACCCACCTGGTCGCCTTCGACGTGCGCGCCCTGACCTGCGCCCCACCCTCCCTGGAAGAAATCTTCCTGCACCACTACGACCGCAACAGCCCGATCCCGAGCCCCGCCCCCTGCCCGGCAGGTGCCCGATGACCGCCCCGCCCCCCCACCCCCTGACGGCGACCCTGCCCCTGACCCGCCTGGCCCTGCGCCAGGACCGGGCCCGCCTGACCGTCTGGATCCTGGGCCAGAGCGCCTTCACAGCCCTCATCACCGCCATGAGCACCGCCATGCCCCCCCACGAACTGCTCACCGAGACCCGGTTCATGGCGGACAACCCCGGCATGCGCCTGACCGGCCTGGCCAACGGAGCGACCGCCGGCGCGTACACCATGGTCCGCGGCTACCTGACCCTGGCCGTTCTCACAGCCCTCCTGACCATCCTCACCGTCGTACGACACACCCGCCGCAGCGAGGACCTCGGACGCCACGAACTGCTGACCTCCTGCCCCGTCGGACGACACGCCCCCACGGCGGCAGCCCTGCTCGTCGCTCTCCTGGCAGACCTCGCCCTGACCGCCCTGACCGCCCTGGCCCTGACCACCGCCGGCCTGCCCGCCGCCCCCAGCCTCACCGCGGCCCTGGCCCTGGGCGCCGTCGGCCTGGCCTTCGCCGGCGTCGCAGCCCTCACCTCCCAGGCGGCCCCCACCGCCCGCACCGCCAACGCCCTGGCCACCGCCGCCCTCGCGCTCGCCGTCCTGACCTGCGGGATCGGCAACATGGCCGGGCAGGTCACGGCGGACGGCACCCATGTGGACAGCGCCTGGCCCGTCTGGCTCTCGCCCCTGGGCTGGGGCCAACAAATGCGTCCCTTCGACGGCGAGCGCCTCGCCCCCCTGGTCCTGGCCGCCGTGTTCTTCCTGGTCTGCACGGGGGCAGCGGTCCTCCTGGCGACCCGCCGGGACCTCGGCCGCGGCCTCCTGCCGGCCCGGCCGGGCCCGGCCCGCGCCTCCCGGTTCCTGCGCGGCCCGACCGGTCTGGCCCTGCGCGTGCACCGCGGCACGATCCTGGCCTGGGCCGTGGCCACGACGCTCTTCGGTCTGGTCCTGGGGGCCGCCTCCGAGCAGGTCGACGACCTGACCGGCAGCTCCCGGGAGTGGTACGTCCGCCTGGGCGGCACCGACGACCTCCACGCGGCCTTCCAGTCCTCCCTGGTACAGATGGCCGGCATGCTCGTGGCAGCTCACACCGTCCAGATCCTGCTGAGGCTGCGCGGCGAGGAGGCCGCCGGACACCTGGAGAACATCCTGACCGCCGCCGTGAGCCGGGCCCGCTGGGCCGGAGGCCACCTGCTCGTCGCCGCCCTGAGCGCCACCCTCCAACTGTCCCTGTTCGCCCTGGCCCTGGGCACCGCCGAGGCGGGCGTGCGCGCCGTCCCGCCGGGAAACACCCTGACCCTCCTGGGCGCCTGCCTGACCCAGTTGCCCTCCTGCCTGCTGCTGGGAGCCGCCGTCACGGCCCTCGTCGCCCTCCGGCCCCGGCTCGCCCCGACCCTGTCCTGGGCCCTGCTGTCGGTCTTCCTCCTGATCGGTCCCCTGTTCGGACCAGACCTGGCACTGCCGACCCTCGTCCAGGACCTGTCCCCCTTCGCCCATCTGCCCCGCGCTCCCGCCGAGCCCTTCGCTCCCCCGGCCCTGCTCGGCCTGCTCGCAGCGAGCGCGACCCTGACCGCCCTGGCCCTGCGGGCCCTGCGACGCCGCGACCTGATCCAGGCCGGCTGACCGGCCCCGCGCCCCCGCACGGCCGCGATCACCGCGCGGCCGGGCGGTGATGCGCCAGGAGCGCGTGCGGATCGCCCCGCCCACCCTCCCGCTGTTCCCCGGCCAGGGGATCGACGTGGACGGTCACCGACCCCAGACGATCCACGGCGTGCAACAGGGCGTGCTCGGCCCGTACCGCCACGTCGTGGGCCCGCCCCACGCTCAGGGACGGGTCGACCACGACGTCGACCTCGGCCCGAAGCACGTGCCCGACCCACCGCATCCGCAACTGCCCCACGCCCAGGACCCCCGGCACCGCCCGCACCTCGGCCTCGGCCCGGTCCATCAGGGCCGGCTCCACGAAATCCATGAGCCGCGCCGCGACCTGCCGGGCCGCCTGGACCATGACCACAGCGATCGCCACCGTGATCAACAGACCGACGACCGGATCGGCCCAGGCGAGCCCCGCCGCCGACCCCCCGGCCCCGAACAGGACCGCCAGAGAGGTGAAGGCATCCGACCGGGCGTGCAGGCCGTCGGCGACCAGAGCCGCCGACCCGATCCGCCGACCCGTGCGGATCCGGTACCGCGCCACCCCCTCGTTGCCCGCGAAACCCACCAACGCCGCGAGCGCCACGACCCCCGGGTGATCGACCGGGCGCGGATCGTGCAACCGGGACACGGCCGCCCAGGCGCTCGCGGCGCACGAGGCCGCCACGATGAGGACGATCAGAACGCCGGCGAGGTCCTCGGCGCGTCCGTACCCGTAGGGGCAGCGGCGCGTGGCGGCGCGCCGCCCCAGGAGGAACGCGATGGCCAGGGGGACGGCGGTGAGGGCGTCGGTGACGTTGTGGATCGTGTCGCCCAGCAGGGCCACCGACCCGGTCCAGAACACGACCAGGGCCTGGACCAGGGCTGTCGCGCCCAGGACGGCCAGGGACACCCCCAGGGTCCGCAGCCCCTGCG
>JAUPKJ010000136.1 GCA_030837505.1 Actinomycetota bacterium | reverse complement strand
CTGTCGGGGCTGAGCAAATGCTGCAGCTCGTCCTCGCTCTCGGGCACCGTGACGAACATCAGTTCGTCGTTGGCTTCGAGGGCGTCGTCCGGGCTCGGGGCTATCGGCCTCTCGGAGCGGATGATCCCCACCAGGACGGTGTCTGCGGGCCAGTCGATGGTGCCGACCAGGGTCCCCGCCAGCGGTGAGTCCATGGGCAGGGTCAGCTCGACCATGTTCGCGTGCCCCTGCTGGAAGGTGAAGATGCGGACCAGGTCGCCGACGCTCACGGCCTCCTCGACGAGGGCGGTCATGAGTCTGGGCGTGGAGACCGCGACGTCGACCCCCCACGCCTCGTCGAACAGCCACTCGTTGCCGGGATTGTTGACCCGGGCCACGGTCCTCGGCACGCCGTACTCGGTCTTGGCCAGGAGCGAGACCACGAGATTGACCTTGTCGTCGCCGCTGGCCGCCACGACGACGTCGCAGTCGGCCAGCCCGGCCTCGGCCAGGGAAGCGATCTCGCAGGCGTCGGCGAGCAACCACTGGGCGTCCGGCACCGCCGAGACCCGGATCGACCCGGGATCCTTGTCGACGAGCAGGACCTGGTGGCCGTTGAACAACAGCTCCTTGGCGATGGAGCGGCCGACGCTCCCCGCCCCGGCGATGACGACGCGCATCAGTGCTCCTCCGGGTCGGGGCGGGCCGCCAGCACGGCCTCGGCCTCGGGCAGATCGGACTCCTTCAGGATCAGGTACACGAGGTCCCCCTCCTGGTACACGGTGTCCGCTCCCGGCACGATGCCCTCGCCCAACCGGGTGAGGTACGCGATCCGCCCTCTGGCGGCGTCCTCGATGGCCTCCATGCGCCGTCCCACCCAGCCCAGGTGCACCCGGACCTCGCTGAGCACGAGGGCCCCCGAGGCGTCCCGGAACTCGGGGGCAGCCCCCACGGGCAGCAGCCGGCGGGCCATCTGGTCGGCGGTCCAGCGCACGGTCGCCACCGTGGGGATCCCCAGACGCTGGTAGACCTCGGCCCGGCCCGGGTCGTAGATCCGGGCCACGACGTTGGAGACCCCGAAGGTCTCCCGGGCGACCCTCGCGGAGAGGATGTTGGAATTGTCACCGTTGCTGACTGCAGCGAAGGCATAGGCGTCCTTGATCCCCGCCTCGACCAGGGTGTCCCGGTCGAAGCCGACGCCCGTGACTCGGCGTCCCCCGAAGTGGGAGCCCAAGCGACGGAAGGAATCGGAGTTCTGATCGATGATGGACACGGTGTGTCCACGGTTCTCGATCATTTGCGCCAAGGTGGCTCCGGTTCGTCCACAACCCATGATCACGAAATGCACTGGTGTCCCGGCCTTTCGACCAGCGGATGATTCCGGCACGATGCTGCTTGAAGTGATGACCTGACGCTACACGTATCGTCCGTGCGCCTACGATTCCCACCGTGCTGTCCTTCACCGGCGCGTTCAAACGCGTCCTTGTGGGGAGACCGGTCCACAGCGAGCGCCTCAACGAGACGCTGCTGTCGAAACGGATCGCTCTGCCCGTGTTCGCCTCCGACGCCCTGTCCTCGGTGGCCTACGCACCTGACGAGATCTTTCTCACACTGGCGGTCGCGGGGGTGGCCGCCTACACCATGACGCCGGTCATCGGCCTCGCCGTCGTGCTCGTCATGTTCGTCGTGGTGATGTCCTATCGGCAGAACGTGCACGCCTACCCCTCGGGCGGAGGGGACTACGAGGTCGCGACGACCAACCTCGGCCACCGGGCGGGGATCACCGTGGCCAGCGCGCTGCTGGTGGACTACGTGCTCACGGTCGCCGTCTCGGTCTCGTCGGGCACCCAGTACGCCGCGGCCGCGGTCCCGGCCCTGCGGGGGCACGAGGCCGTTCTCGGGGTGAGCGTCGTCCTGCTGCTGATGACCATGAACCTGCGGGGGGTGCGCGAGTCCGGGACCCTGTTCGCCGTCCCGACCTACGTCTTCATGGCCTCGATCCTGGGGATGAGTGCCTACGGTTTCTTCCGTTGGGCGACCGGCGATCTGCCCCTGGCCGCCAGCTCCCGGCTCGACCTGACGGCCACCGACGACGTCGCCTCGGGGACGATGACCCTGGCCTGGGGTTTCCTGTTGCTGAGGGCCTTCTCCTCTGGCTGCGCCGCTCTGACGGGGGTGGAGGCGATCAGCAACGGCGTGCCGGCCTTCCGGCAGCCCAAGAGCAGGAATGCCGCGACGACCCTCGCGCTGCTGGGGGGGATCGCCGTGGCCATGCTCATGAGCATCATCTTGCTGGCCGGCTTCATGGGGATCCGGTACGCCGAGGAACCCGCGACGCAGCTCATGCGCAACGGCGTGCCCGTGGGGGAGGAGTACGTCCAGGACCCGATCATCGGCCAGATCGCCCAGACCCTGTTCGACGGTTTCCCCCCGGCCTTCTACCTGGTGGCCGGGGCGACGGGGCTGATCCTGGTGCTCGCGGCCAACACGGCCTTCAACGGGTTCCCCGTGCTCGGGTCGATCCTGGCCCGGGACGATCTCATGCCCCGACAGCTGCACACGCGCGGTGACCGGTTGGCCTTCAGCAACGGGATCATCACTTTGGCCGGGGCGGCCAGTCTGTTGATCCTCGCGTTCGATGCCGAGGTCACGCGGCTGATCCAGCTCTACATCGTCGGGGTGTTCATCTCGTTCACGACGAGCCAGACGGGGATGGTCCGTCACTGGACCCGGCTGCTGCGCACCGAGGTGCGCACCGAGGTGCGCAACCGGATGCGCCGGGCCCGGGTCATCAACTGCATCGGGATGACGATCACGGGCATCGTGCTGGTCATCGTGCTGATCACGAAGTTCATGCACGGCGCGTACCTCGCTCTGCTGGCAATGGGAGTCACCTTCGCCGTGATGGTGGCGATCCGTAACCACTACCGGTCCGTGAAGGAGGAGCTGGAGCTCCTGCCCGACGGTGAGGCCAGGGTCCTGCCCTCTCGGGTCCATGCCATCGTGCTCGTGTCCAAGATCCACAAACCGACGCTGCGCGCCCTGGCCTACGCGAGGGCCTCCCGGCCGTCGGTGTTGGAGGCCGTGACGGTCGACGTCGACCCGGAGGAGACCGCGCGCTTGCAGGACGCCTGGTCCAGCAGGGGTATCCCGGTGCCCCTGCGGGCGTTGGCCTCCCCCTACCGGGAGATCACCCGTCCGATCATCGATCACGTGCAGGGGATCCGCCGGCAGAGCCCGCGGGACCTGGTGGTGGTGTTCGTTCCCGAGTACGTCGTCGGCCATTGGTGGGAGCACTTGTTGCACAACCAGAGCGCCCTGCGCCTGCGGGGCCGGTTGCACTTCACGCCCGGCGTCATGGTGGCGAGCGTCCCCTGGCAGCTGAACTCCTCGGCCCGGGTGGAGGAGCGCGACGAATGGGTCGCGCCCGGCCAGGCCCGGCGCGGTCTGGTGCCGATGAGCGAGGAGAGCCTCCGGCCCCCGGGAACTCCCTCCGCGCCGCCGTCCGACGATTCTGCGAGCGACTCCCGCGAGGAGGACCGGTGACGGGACCGGAGGAAGGGCAGGAGGGGCAGGAGGACGCGCTGCTGCGCCTCACGGTCGGCGAGGTCGCCCACGGGGGCCACTGCGTGGCCCGGCACGAGGGCAGGGTCGTCTTCGTCCGGCACGCCCTGCCCGGCGAGGAGGTCCTGGCCCGTCCGGTGCAGGCCGGGCCGTCGGACCGGTACTGGCGCGCGGACGCCGTCAGCATCCTGGAGCCGTCCGACGACCGGGTCGAGCCCCCGTGTCCGCTGGCCCGCCCGGGAGGGTGCGGCGGCTGCGACTGGCAGCACGCCTCCCTGCCGGCCCAGCGCCGGCTGAAGGCACGGGTGATCCGGGAGCACCTGACCCGTTCGGCAGGTTTCGACCTGCCCGATCTCACCGTGGAACCGGTGCCGGGGGACGCCGCCGGGCTGGCGTGGCGCACCCGCATCCGTTTCTGCGTGGACGCGTCGGGCCGGGCGGGCCTGCATCCCCACCGCTCCCACGCGGTCGTCCCGGTCCCGGAGTGTCCCCTCGCGCACCCGGACCTGTCCTTGCTGCGGATCGGGCAGCGGCGCTGGTCGGGCGTGAGCGTGGTGGAGGCCGTCGTCGCCGGCGCGGGGGCGCCGTCCTCGCAGACCCCCGTGCCCACCGAACGGTTGGTCGTCCTCGAGCCGAGGGCCCCCTCGGGGAAGGTCTCGACCCCGCCGCTGCCGGACGGGACCTCGGTGGCCCTCCTGACCCCCGAGGGCCTGAGGAGGGTCCGCGGCCGGACCTGGGTGTCCGAGCGGGTCCTCCTGGACGGCGCCCCCAGGGCGCTGAGGGTGACGGGGGCCGGGTTCTGGCAGGTCCATCCGGGAGCCGCACAGCTGCTCCTGGAGGAGGTTCTGCGCGTCACGGCCCCGAGGAAGGGGGAGCGCGCCCTGGACCTGTACAGCGGCGCTGGGCTGTTCGCCACGGGCCTGGCGGACGCAGTGGGACCGGACGGCGCGGTGACCGCCGTGGAGAGCGATCGTCGAGCCGTCTCGGACGCCCGTCGGAACCTGCACGGAACCGGGTGGGTGAGCCTGGAGACCGGGCGGGTGGAACGTGTGCTGCCCCGCCTGGTGGCGCACGGGGGCCTGCGGGCCGACGTCATGGTGCTGGACCCTCCCCGGGTCGGGGCGGGACGCGCGGTCGTGGAGCTGCTGCCCACCCTGCGCCCGCGGGTCGTGGCCTACGTGTCCTGCGATCCGGCGAGCCTGGCCAGGGACCTGGGCTACGCGCGCTCGGCGGGGTACCGCGTGAGCGGGTTGAGGGCCTTCGACGCTTTTCCCATGACCCACCACGTGGAGTGCGTCGCGGTCCTGGAACCGGTGCAGGACCAGGAACGATCGGTTGAACTGCCCGGCTGACCGGGAGGTCGGACGGTGCGACAATGTATCTCGATGTCGAGACGAACTGAGCTGTCGAGACGAACTGATCCGTGGACCCTCGCCGTGCCGGATCCGCCCAGACCACGAGGAGCGAGCTGTGACCAGCGCTGCCAGCAAGGACACCTTCGGAGCCCGGGGAACCCTGACCGTCGGGGGCACGGACTACGAGATCTTCCGCACGGGAGCGGTGCCGGGGGCCGACCGCCTGCCCTACAGCCTGCGGGTCCTGCTGGAGAACCTGCTGCGCACCGAGGACGGCGCGAACGTCGCTGCCGGGCACATCCGGGCCCTGGCGGCCTGGGACCCGCAGGCCGCCCCGGACACCGAGATCCAGTTCACGCCCGCCCGGGTGATCATGCAGGACTTCACGGGGGTCCCCTGCGTCGTGGACCTGGCCACCATGCGGGAGGCCGTCGCGGACCTCGGGGGCGACCCGTCGAGGATCAACCCCCTCGCCCCCGCGGAACTCGTGATCGACCACTCCGTGATCACCGAGGTCTTCGCCCGCCCCGACGCCCTCGACCGCAACATGGACATCGAGTACGGCCGTAACCGGGAGCGCTACCAGTTCCTGCGGTGGGGACAGTCGGCCTTCGACGGCCTGCGCGTCGTCCCCCCGGGCACGGGCATCGTCCACCAGGTCAACCTGGAACACCTGGCCCGCGTGGTCATGACCTCCCCGGGCGAGGACGGCACCGTGCGCGCCCACCCCGACACCTGCGTGGGCACCGACTCCCACACCACCATGGTCAACGGCCTGGGGGTCCTGGGCTGGGGCGTGGGGGGCATCGAGGCCGAGGCCGCCATGCTCGGCCAGCCGGTGTCGATGCTGATCCCCCAGGTCGTGGGCTTCCGCCTCACGGGACGGATCCCCGAGGGGGCCACGGCGACCGACGTCGTGCTGACGATCACCCAGATGCTCCGCGAGCACGGCGTGGTCGGCAAGTTCGTGGAGTTCCACGGCCACGGCGTGGGCGCCGTCCCGCTGGCCAACCGGGCCACGATCGGCAACATGAGCCCGGAGTTCGGATCGACCTGCGCGTTCTTCCCCATCGACCAGATCACCCTCGACTACCTGCGCCTGACCGGACGCCCAGAGGACCAGATCGCCCTCGTCAAGGCGTACGCCGAGGAACAGGGCCTCTGGCACGACCCGGACCGCGAGATCGCCTACTCCGCCTGCCTGGAACTGGACCTGTCGACGGTCGTGCCGAGCATCGCGGGCCCCCGCCGCCCGCAGGACCGCATCGAGCTGACCCGGGCCCGCGACACCTTCCGCAAGGACCTGGCCTCCTTCACCGACGCCCCCGACCGGACCGTGCCGGTGCCCGCCGCCGACGGCGAGGAAGGGTACGAGATCGGCCACGGCGCCGTCGTCATCGCCTCGATCACCTCGTGCACCAACACCTCCAACCCCTCGGTCATGGTGGCCGCGGCCCTCCTGGCCCGCAACGCCGTCCGGCGGGGCCTGACGGTCCGCCCCTGGGTCAAGACCTCCCTCGCCCCGGGCAGCACCGTCGTGGCCGACTACTACCGCCGGGCCGGGCTCATGCCCGACCTGGAGAAGCTGGGCTTCCACGTCGTCGGTTTCGGCTGCACCACCTGCATCGGCAACTCCGGTCCCCTGCCGGACCGGGTCGCGCACGCCGTGCGCTCGGGAGAACTCGCCGCGGCGGCCGTGCTCTCGGGCAACCGCAACTTCGAGGGCCGGATCAACCCCGACGTCACCCTGAACTACCTGGCCTCCCCGCCCCTGGTGATCGCCTACGCCCTCGCGGGGACCATGGACATCGATCTGCTCAACGACCCCCTGGGCCACGACCCGCAGGGCCGGCCCGTCCTCCTGCGCGACCTGTGGCCCGACCCGCAGGAGGTCGAACGCGTCATCGGCGGGGCCATCACCCAGGACCTGTTCGTGCACGACTACGCCGACGTGTTCGCGGGCGACGAGAGGTGGCGCTCGCTGCCCACGCCCCGGGGGGACACCTTCTCGTGGGACCCCGAATCGACCTACGTGCGCCGTCCGCCCTATTTCGAGGGGATGCCGCGCAGGCCCGAACCGGTCGGTGACGTCGAGGGCGCGCGGGTCCTGGCCCTGCTCGGGGACTCGGTGACCACCGACCACATCAGCCCGGCGGGTGCGATCAAGGAGGACAGCCCGGCCGGCCGGTACCTGGCCGAGCACGGTGTGGCCCGAACGGACTTCAACTCCTACGGGTCGCGCCGCGGGAACCACGAAGTCATGATCCGGGGGACGTTCGCCAACATCCGCCTGCGCAACCTGCTCCTCGACGGCGTCCAGGGCGGTTGGACCCGCGACTTCCTCGACGGCGGCCGCACCGTCACGATCCACGACGCCTCCCGCTCCTACGCCGCGGCCGGGGTCCCCCTGATCGTCCTGGCGGGCAAGGAGTACGGCTCGGGATCGAGTCGGGACTGGGCCGCCAAGGGCACCGCCCTGCTCGGCGTGCGCGCGGTCATCGCGGAGAGCTTCGAGCGCATCCACCGTTCGAACCTCATCGGTATGGGGGTCCTGCCCCTGCAGTTCCCCGCCGGGTGCGGCGCGGCCGATCTGGGCCTGGACGGGACCGAGACGTACCGGATCCGCGGGATCGAACGCCTGAACGAGGGAACGGTCCCGCAGACGGTGCGCGTGAGCGCCCAGGCGGACGGCAGGGCCGTGGAGTTCGACGCCGTCGTGCGCATCGACACTCCCGGGGAGGCCGACTACTACCGCCACGGCGGGATCCTGCAGTACGTCCTGCGGAGCCTGGCGGGCTCCTGATCGGACCCCGACCGCGGCCCGATCGCGGTCAGGAGTCCGCGTGCAGTGCGGTCCCGCCCGCCTCGTCCGGGGCGGGGCCGCCTGCCTACACTGCCCTGCGTCGGTTCGTACGCCGACACGAGGAGGAACGGCGATGGTTGCCCTCGAGGCGATCCACGGTCCCGAGGACCTACGAGGGCTCTCGGGGGAAGAACTGTCCGATCTGGCAGGACAAGTACGGACATTTCTGGTGGACAAGGTCTCCCGGACCGGGGGCCACCTGGGACCCAACCTCGGGGTCGTCGAGCTGACGATCGCCGTGCACACGGTCTTCGACAGTCCCCGGGACAGGATCGTCTTCGACACGGGACACCAGTCCTACGTCCACAAGCTCCTCACCGGGCGTCAGGACTTCTCGGGGCTGCGCCAGGCCGGGGGACTCTCCGGCTACCCGAGCCGCGAGGAATCCATCCACGACATTGTGTGTAATTCCCACGCCTCCACCTCGCTGTCCTGGGCGGACGGGATCGCCAAGGCCGATCAGCTGCGCGGCGAGGGCGACCGGTTCGTGGTGGCGATCATCGGTGACGGCGCCCTGACCGGGGGCATGGCCTGGGAGGCGCTCAACACCATCGCCGAGGCCACGGACCGCCGACTGGTGATCGTCGTGAACGACAACGAACGTTCCTACGCGCCCACCGTCGGCGGGATGGCCCACCACCTGTCCACGTTGCGCACGACCGACGGCTACGAACGTTTCCTGGACTGGGGCCGCGCCCAGCTGCAGCGCGGAGGCCCTCCCGGACGGCTCGCCTACGGCACCCTCCACGGGGTGAAGAAGGGCCTGAAGGACATCGTGGCCCCGCAGGGGATGTTCGAGGACCTCGGCCTGAAGTACATCGGCCCGGTGGACGGGCACGACATCGTCGGCCTGCAGCACGCCCTGAGCAGGGCCAAGGCCTACGGCGGCCCGGTCATCGTCCATGCGATCACCCGCAAGGGGAACGGCTACGCCCCCGCGGAGAACGACGAGGCCGACCGCTTCCACGCCACGGGGATCATCGACCCGGACACGGGCAGACCCGTCGCCACGGCCGGTCCCACCTGGACGGGCGTCTTCGCCGACGAGATGCTCCGCGTGGGGCAGGAACGCGGCGACGTCGTGGGGATCACGGCCGCGATGCTGATCCCGGTGGGGCTGCACCGGTTCGCCCAGAACTTCCCCGAGCGGGTCTTCGACGTGGGGATCGCCGAGCAGCACGCCGTCACGAGCGCGGCCGGCATGGCCTTCTGTGGGCTGCACCCGGTGGTCGCGGTGTACGCGACCTTCCTCAACCGCGCCTTCGATCAGGTGCTCATGGACGTCGCCCTCCACCGGGCGGGGGTCACCTTCGTCCTGGACCGTTCGGGGATCACGGGCGACGACGGCGCGAGCCACCACGGGATGTGGGACCTGTCCCTGCTGAACCTGGTGCCGGGGATGCGGGTCGCCGCGCCGAGGGACGCTGCGACCCTGCGGGAGGAACTGCGCGAGGCCCTGGCGGTCGGCGACGCCCCCACGGCCCTGCGCTACCCCAAGGGGGCCCCGCCCGCGGACATCCCGGCCCTCGAACGTGTCGGTGGGGTCGATGTCCTGCACCGGGGCGCGAGCCAGGACCTGTTGCTGATCGCGCTCGGCAGCATGGTGCCGATGGGCCTGGAGATCGTCGAGCTGCTGGCCGACGAGGGGATCGGTACGACGCTCGTGGACCCCCGCTGGGTCCTGCCGGTGAACCCTGAGCTGCTCACGATGGCCGCCGAGCACCGCCTCGTGGCGGTCGTGGAGGACAACGGCCGGGCCGGCGGAGTGGGCACCGCCGTCCGGCAACGACTGGACGACGAGGGGATCGACGTTCGGCTGCGGGGCTTCGCCGTCCCCCAGGAATTCCATGATCATGCCAAGCGGACCCAGGTGCTCGAACGCATCGGCTTGACCGCTCCGCGGATCGCCGACAAGATCGCCGGGGTGCTCGCCTCCGGTAGGGGCCGGACGAATGGTAAGGTCCGCCCCCTGTCCCCCGACACGGTCCGCACCACCTCCCCCGTCGTGGGGACCTGAGAGTCGGAGGGTCCGCCGACAGGGGGCTCGGGCTCGCGACGACCGGGCGGTGGTTCTCCGATCGAAGCTGTTTCGTCGCCGACTACCCCCCGAGCCCGACGCGCCCGGTGCTTCGGTGGGGGACTCGGGCGGGTCGCATAATTTCGCTGGGGGCGAACATGGTGGCTTCGGGTGGCGTTCTTGGAACCTGACGGCACCATGGGGAGTTGCATCCTACGAATCGGGCAGAGGCGCACCCGTCGGGTCACACGGGAAGGGGCGTCGCCGGTCCGGTCCGGCCGCGGGCCGCAGGACCTGCACCGTCCTGCCGCGGGTCGGCTCGGTGACACAGAGTGGTGTCGTTCGGGTGACGAAGTGCCCAGCTGTTCATGGCTGGTCACTGCTGGTATCGCACCAGATGGCGATTGCATAACGGTTCCGCTGCGGGACTATCGGTTGCCCCCGCTCCGGTTGAAAGGTGGAGACGTGACCCAGTCTCGAACCGTTGCCCGCCGTGTTCTGCCCACCAGCCCGTTCCAGCGCACCGAGACTCCGACACCCACGACCGCCGGGTACCGCGTGGGAGCGCGGATCACCCACGATCGTTACGGTCTCGGTCGGATCGTCGCCGTTGACGAGGGCTTCATCTTCGTGAAGTTCAGCGACGGCGCCGCCAGGCAGTTCCCTGCCGGTGTGAGAGGCCTCATCCAGCTCTGACGGGCGTCTGTCTCATCGGTGTCTGTCTCATCGGTGTCCTACCCGATCGGCGCCAGGGCCTGATCGGGTATTTGACGGACGCCGGTTCCGCCCGTATGCCTTGATCTCCGCGTGTTTGTTTTGACCATGGATGTCTTGGTCGCTGTTTGTCTTGGTGTCGCTGCCTGTCCTGGTGCGGGCGAGCCTCGGTGCCTGACGGTGGTTCGGTGCCTGACGGTGGCTCGGGGTCGGACGGTGGTTCGGTGCCTGACAGTGCTTCGGGAGCGGACCGGCTTCGTGACCGGGGGCGACACTCCGTTAGCGACCGACGATCTGCCGTCCGAGCCTGAGTCGCAGGGTTTCGACGAGGGCTCTCATGGTCGGGCTCTGCTCGCCACCGAACACCCGTTCGTCCTCCAGGACTTCGAGGATCCCGCAGAGTTCTGCCAGGTGGCTCTCGTGCTGCTCCGCGAGCCGATGCGTGCCCGCCCGCGCGATGAGGGACGCGAGAGCTGCCAGGACGGGCTCGTCGGAGGTGGACACGCGGGCCAGCACCTGCCGGTCGTATTCGCCCAGCTCGATCCCTGTGACGGCCTCGGCCAACATGGCCCTGGCCTCGGCCGGACCGGTCGTGTCCGGCCTGCTGCGCTGGGGGTCGGGGGAGGGCCGGCCCCAGGGCCGACCGCCGGCCCCGGTCTCCGCCCGCAGACAGCGGGCTGTCCCGGCGCAGGCGGGGTGACCACACAGAGGCAGTGACGGGCTCATGCCAGGTCTCCGTGGAGCATGTCCTTCGCCATGGGTGGATCCTCGCTCTCAGGACGGAAGATTTGTTACCGATCGGGTGCACCTCTCAGAAAATCGTAGATTCCGGGACGTCGGAACTCCGTAGCCAGGACGTTTCAGGACGTTTCGAGAGTTTTTCCTGACAGGGCCTGTGGAATCGGTTTCGTCAACAGTCCCGAACCGTCCCCGAAAAGCACGTCGCCCGCTCCTCCGGGACGAGTGACACTGTCCGGGAGGAGCGGGCGACGCAGGGGAACGGACCCCGGGAGACAGCCTGTCTACAGGCCGGCTCGCTGGGAGGCCGTCAGGTCCAGTTCTCTCAGGACGGCCCGGTCCTCCGGCAGGAGGGCCCGGGCGCGCTCGACCTGTGCCTTGCTGACGGTCAGGGAACCGAAGAGCTTGACCGCCTGGTAGTAGGTCCAGGCCAGCGAGTTGCAGGCGGTTCTCAGCGCTGCGGAGTAGGTGCCGCACACCCGTAGGAGGTCCTCGTGGAAGGCGCTGTCGATCCGGGCCTTGTTGCTCGGGAAGGTTCCCATGATCTTGTAGTTCCTGTAGCCGAAGTCGTGTCGGGCACAGGGGGTCTCGAATTCGAAACCGAGCGGGTTGTCGGGGCTGGCGGAGCAGTAGTCGGTGCTCCAGTCCAGGTTGTACTCCGCCCAGGCCGAGGGGTTCGCCCGGGCGGCCTTCCAGGCGTTGAAACTGGTGACGCTGGTTTGTGTCCAGGACGAGAGGACGGCTTCCTTCTGGGCGATGGTGACGGCAGCGGCACCGGGTGCCAGTCCGGTGGCGATGATTCCTGCGCAGACGGTGGCGGCCGTTGCCGCCACGACCGACTTCATCCGAATACAAAACGACACGGTGGGCCCTCCGAGATCGGTTCAGGACGAAGACCAGTATTGGGTGGTCGAGTCCCGGGGGGAAGGCCCGATGCGCCTTGTGATTATTAACACTTTGTGATGTCAATGTCCTCTGTCGTTACTCCCCGCCCGCGGGTACCCGGTGATATCGAGGGCGTGGGCTGGGGTTTTAGAGGACCTTGAGACAGTTCCCAATACCATGAAAGTTTTTGTTCGGAACGATGCTCGGGGAGAGCCGAGATCCTCGGGCGGTCACCAGTCCTCGGGGAGCTCTGCGGAGAAACTGATGCCCGCGAGGGTGGCGTTCTCGCGGAGGGCCGTGAGAGTCACCGTGAGGTCCTTGCGGAAGCCGTTGCGGCGACGCTTGGACCCCCGCGGCCCGTCGCAGGCCCGGAGCAGCAGCTGAAGGACCTCGTCCGCCAGCCACCCCGCGTAGGGGAACCGCCGGTGGTTCAGGGCACCGTCGAGGGAGGACTTCATCATGGCCAGCCCAGCGAGTTCGGTGTTCTTGTTCCACTCGTATTGGAGTTGTTCGGGGACATCGATGGTGCGGATATTGTCCACGGTCCAATCATCTTCCTCGAACATTTCGATGAGGTCGATGAGCTCGTAGAGCGAAGTGATGAATCGGGGCAGGCCGGGATAGTGCCTGAACCACATCCTGATCGCTGGGGGGTCCAGCTGGTCGGCAATGTATCTGACTCTGTCGTCGATCTCCTGTGGCAGGGAATTCTCGGCGGGGTAGTACTCGGCGAAGGCCCGGCCGAGCCGTTCCTGTTCCTCGGGGGTGGCTTTGGCGTCGAGGAACCTCTCGGTCAGATCGACATCGAAAATCGCGTCCTTGGCGCTCACTGTCAGCCTTTCCCGTTCTGATCATCCAGTTTCAGCAGTTTATGAACAAGCTGCTCCAGACCCTCCGGCACGTGCATCGTCGCTGCCTCCTGGCAACGCCGGGGTGAGAATCCGTTCTTCTCGTTTCGCGGGAATCCAGGCAGGCCCTTGTCCTCGATCAGTTCCTGGAGGGCCTGGCGCCGGCTGGGCTCGGTGTACTGCTCCTGGCCGCCCAGGCGGTCCCGGGTGGAGAACAACGGGTGCCCCTCCACCGTGTTCCCGTGGTCGTCCACGGCCTCGACCCAGAAGACGTCGTTCACGGG
>JAUPKJ010000135.1 GCA_030837505.1 Actinomycetota bacterium | reverse complement strand
GGGAAGGGGCGCTCGGCCGCCGGAACGGGACGGGCGGCTCCGGGAAAGTCCGCTCAGGAACAGTCGGCTCAGGAACAGTCGGCTCAGGGAGATTCGGTTCAGGAACAGGTGCCGAGCATGTTCTGCAGGGCTGTTTTCTCCGAGGCCTGGACCGTCAGGTTCCAGTGGTGCTTGGTGGCGATCCACATCCTGGAGTAAGTGCAGTGGTAGGAGGCGAGCGGCGGTTTCCAGGAAGCGGGATCCTTGTCCCCCTTGGCCTGGTTGACGTCGTCCGTCACCGCTATCAGCTGCGGCCGGGACAGGTCGTTGGCGAATCCGCGACGGGTGTCGGTGCTCCAGGAAGCCGCCCCGGAACGCCAGGCCTCCGCCAGGGGAACGATGTGGTCGATGTCGACGTCCGAGGCACTGTTCCAGGTGCGCCCGTCGTAGGGGCTGAACCAGCTGCCCCCGGTCGCAGCGCAGGAGCTGTTCACCACGACGTTCGTGCCGTCGCGGCGCAGCACGGTCTCACGCGTGTTGCAGGCGCCGGAGATCGTGATCCAGTGGGGGAAGAGGCTCCGGCTGTACCCGCTCGACGAGGTTTCCGGCGCGACGGTCAGTTCGTTGAGCTGAGTCTGTGCCAGACCCACCGACACTATGCCCGGTGGCGTCGCCGAGGCCGGTGCTGCCATGGGGACCGTGAGGAGGAGACCGAGGGACAGTACTGCGAGGACGAGGCGCGGCCGTGGGCTCGGGGTCGGGACACGGAGCATGGGGGGACCTCCCGGTGATCGCGGGTAGTTCCCTTATCATGGAGGATCCATGTGTCCGGACATCGACACTTTCACGACCATTCGGGAACCGGGAGCCGACGAGTCGACGCGGCCGGGCTCGGGCAATTCGGTGGAGGACCGGTCGTTCGGAGCCCATGATGTGCCAGTGATCGAACATGCTCGCGGTTTGCGTACCCCTGTCCTGCAGTCCTTGGCCGAGTTGGAGCGACGGGTGGTCGCCGTCGACGGAGGACGTTTGAAACTGGAATGGCCGGATCTGCGCGGACGGAGGGGGGACCTCGTCGAGGACCTGCTGTGGTGGGAGGGCGACCGGTTGCTCGGATTCCTCGGGCTCTACGACTACGGCGTCCCCACCGTCGAGCTGACGGGGATGGTCGATCCCTCGGTCCGGCGGCGCGGGATCGCCACGGCTCTGCTCGCGGCGGCCCTCCCCCTGTGTCGGGAACGGGGGTTCGACACGGCGCTTCTGGTGGTTCCGCGGGAGGGCGCTGCGGCACACGCGCTGGCGAGTTCCCTGGGCGCAGCGCTGGCCCGTTCCGAACACGCCCTGGAACTGCTCGGTGAGCCGGCGGGGTCCCCGACCCCTCCGGAACTCGACCTGCGTCCCCTGGTGCCCGACGACATCCCCGCAGTGGACGTGCTGTTCGCAATGGGGTTCGGACAGTCCCTGCCGGCCCCGCAGGACGAGGCCGGGGCGGAACGTCTCCGGCTCAGCCGGGAGAACACCCTGGTCATCCACGTCGGGGGAGCGGTCGTCGGTGCGATGCGGCTGATCCACGACGGTGAGGGCGCCGGGGTGTACGGGCTCGTCGTCCGTCCCGATCACCGGGGTCGTGGCCTCGGCCGGGAGGCCCTGCGCCGGGCTTGTCTGCGGGCCCGCGCCGAGGGGGCGAGCCGGGTGCAGCTGGAGGTCGCCGTGGAGAACGACACGGCGCTCGGCCTGTACACCTCGCTGGGCTTCACCCGAGTGACCACCGAGGACTACTACGCCCTGCCGTTCTGAACACCTCCCGCGCGGTACCTGTCGGCCCCTCCGAGAACCCTGCCCCTCCGAGAACCCTGCGAGGCAGTGTGAGGTAGGGCAGTGAGGGGTGGGGCAGCGCGGGGCGGGGCAGCGTGATTCGGACGTCGGCGTGATTCGGACGTCGGCACCGACCGGGGTCACTCGGGGTCCGCAGCTGGTCCGAACGATGGACCCCCGTTTCGCGGTTGGGGTCACCGCGTCCGCGGGGAATGATGGTTCAAGGCCGGCGAGGTGAGGTCCAGGGAGACCCCTGCTCGACCGAGAAGTCGGCCGCCAACTTCCGCGACGCGCAGGGATGGGATGCGGCGCGATCGGAGCCGGGCCCACGGGACAACCCTGTGGGCCCGGCGACCACCGCGACAGGGTCGGACGGGCCTGGGAGCGTTGGGGCCGCTGCCACGCGGACGTCGGGATACGCGGGCATCGGGGCACGCGGACTTCGGGGCGAGAGAAAACCCCCTCCGAGGAGGGGGTTCGAAGGACGAGCTGGGGATGAAGCTCCCGCGGTAGGACTTGAACCTACAACCTGCCGGTTAACAGCCGGACGCTCTGCCAATTGAGCTACGCGGGATCGGCAGGGTGAACTCTATCAAAGCGAGGCGGCGACCCCGAATCGGGAGTGTTCCCGGGGACGTTCGACCTCGGGCTCACCCGTCATGCCCGTTTCTTCCCTCAGGTCGTCGATCACGATCCGGACCGCACGGAGGGCCGAACGATCCCGGGAAGCGGGGTCGGAGAGGCTGTCGGGCCACAGGGTCTGCGCCACGAGAGCGCCGTCGGCCCGACGCCGCACCGCCACGACGGCGGCGGACCCGCCGGGCAGGGCCACCCGCCGCGAGAGGACCACCGAGGACTGCACTTGTTCCTGGACCACATCGGGCAGGCGCGAGCCGCCGACCATCTCCAGCCCGAGAGGGTTGCGCACGCCGACCAACCAGACCCCCAGGGTCTGGGAGCTGCGGTCCCAGATCGCCTGGCGAATGTCTGTCCAGGCCGCGGAACTCACGGTGCCGTAGGGGGTCAGGACCAGCAGGCGCGTGGTCGTCGCGGCCGCCGTCCCCTCCCCCGCGAGGTGGGACCAGGCCAGGATCTTGTCCTTGCGCGTAAGACCCAGGGCACGGACGCTCTCCGCGGGCAGTCCCGCCCGCCGTCTGCGGATCTCCATGGCGTCACCCTACGGACAGTGTCCCGTCCGGTCACTGGCCCCACGCCACCTGTTCACCGTGCGGCGATCGAAAACACACCGTGCGTAACAGGGATCCCCACAGTGGCCACGTCCAGTGGCC
>JAUPKJ010000134.1 GCA_030837505.1 Actinomycetota bacterium | reverse complement strand
GCTGTTGGGGCTGCCGGTGGGGTGGCGGAGGCCGGGGAGGCGCCGGTCCGGGCGGAGAGCCGGTGGGACCGGGTGAAGGACAAGGTGCCGTTCCAGCACGCTGCTGTGCACGGGCCGTTGCGGGGGTGGGGGTTCACGGAGCGGTCGTGGAAGAAGACGGCGTCGGGCGGGTGCGAACTGGCGTTGGTCCCGGCTGCCGGGCACGTTCCGCACAGCGATCCCGTGAACGATGTCTTCTGGGTCGGTGCAGTGGACGAACAGGGCACAGTGGTGGAGGGGCAGCCATTGTTCTCCACCCGGGACCGGGCGGGAGGCCAGGAACAGTACGTTGAGCCCAGTACCCGCCGGGCCCTGCAGGACCTGGCCGAGGAGAAGGCGCTGCCCAAGGCCACGTCCGCGGGCGTCAAGGCGGGGGTCGTGACCGGGATGGGGACCGCAGCGAGCGTGGTGGCCACCGACGGGGGCCAGGCCGCCGCCACGGTCCTGGCCACGGGCACCGGGGTGGTCGCAGGGGGCACGGGTCTGTTGGCAGGATGGGCCGCCCACAAGATCGTGCTCAAGCGGCGCGGGGAGGTCCGGGACCCCACCGCGCCCCGCACGGTGCGGTTCTCCCGCTCCCTGGAGGAGATGAAGGACCTGCGGGTCCGGGTCTGGCGCGGCGACCACCCCCGTCAGGCCCGTGAAGCCGCCCGCACCGACACCCTGGCCCTCCTCGAACGCCGAGCGAGAGAACACGACATCAGCGGGGACAAACTGGTGAAAGCCCGCGGGAGAATTCAGGACCTCCCTGGATTCCCTCGGGGCAAGCAGGATTCGACATTACCGGACATGTGTCAACAAGCTGTTTTGATGCATGTTCGGGAGGGGCGGGAACGGCTGATCCGTAACCTGCTGGAGTTGGATGATCGAAACGGGAAGGGCTGACCGTGAGCGCCAAGGACATGATCTTCGATGTCGATCTGACCGAAAGATTCCTCGATTCCAAGGCCACTCCCGAGGAACAGGAGCGGCTCGCCCGAGCCTTCGCCGAGTATTATCCCAATGCTTCTGCGGTCCCGGAGGAGATTCAAAACCGAGTCGAGTACATCGCCGGGGAATTAAGTCTTGAGACAATCATGGTCTGGTTCAAGCGCTATCCAGGACTACCTCGATTCATCGCCGTAGTCTTTGATCTTCTTGAGCTGTTGGGGGCTTTCGAGGAAGATGACTGGATCGTCGACAATCTCCGCACCCTCAATGTTCCCGAACAACTGCGTGGAGACTGGCTGAAGAATTCCGAGCGTGCTGGACTGGCCATGTTGAATGTCCATCTGAACGGTGCCGTATCTCACCGCCGTTTCCCCTATGCGGGGTGGCTGGCGGAGGAGATCCTCCAGCTGTTGATCCGGGCCTGCGACGGCCCGCGGGGGTCCAAGCGGCGTCGTAACGGTTTCCGGGAGACCCTCGCCGAGGCCCTCGCCGCCCTGCGCGAGAACGCTGCCCAGGCAGGCGTCACCTTCTCCGGCGACCTCCCCGAGGACTGGTGACCCACCCCAGCGTCGCGACAGCCGAACCTTGATCGACCGGGTGCACCGAAAGGGAACGCGTGTTCGCGGTGGTGGCGTTCGGTGGTGGGGGTCAGGGGGCCGACGCCCACTCGGCTTCGACACCATCGAGGTCCTGGCCGAAGGCGACCTCCTCGGGAGACGCCCACGGCGACGGCGTGTGGTCGCGGACTGCTGGGGCGTGTGAACTCCGGCGGTGGAGCCGGACCGGCGCCCAGGATCTATCTGCTGCCGAGGGCTCGTTCGAGGGCGTCGAGGATCAGGTCGAGCCCGAACTCGAACTCTGCGCCGAACTCGTAGCCCGGCGCAAGGATGTGCTCGGTGGAGAACTCGAAGAGGTGGGGGTAGTCCGCCATCGGGTGTCCCTGCTCGGTCGACCTGGCCATCATTGACTGGGCCACGTCGGTGACTGCTTGCGGGCCGTGGATGGGCAGGGTGGTCTCGGACAGCGCGAAGCCGTAGAGGTAGCTGTCCAGCAGGGCGAAGGCGTGCGCGGTGTCGATGACGGTGAAGCCCGCTTCACGCAGGACACCGATGACGGCGTTGTGGTGGCGCAAGGTCGCCGGCCCCGGGGCGCTTCCGGCCTGGAGCAGGTGGATCGCCCACGGGTGCGCGTTGAGCACGTGCCGGGCCGAAGTCGCTCGGCGGGCCATCTCCGTCTGCCAGCGGCCCCCGAACGCCGGTAGCTCGATCTCGTCCATGACGAGATCGAGCATGCCGTTGACGATCTCGTCCTTGTTACGGATGTGGTGGTACAGCGCCATGGGCGTGACGCCGAGGTTCTCGGCGACGGCTCGGATGGTCAGGGCCTCGACCCCGCCCTCGTCAGCGAGCGCGAGCGCCTCGTGGAGGACCTGGTCACGGGTGATCGGCGCGCGCTTCTCGCCGTCGTCGGGCTGGCTCCGTCGGGTGGGCACGTGCTCACCATAGCAACGCCTATACGACGTACAGTAGGGTGCCTGTACAACGTATAGCCGGGTGGGATCGACAGATCTCCCTGAACGACGACACGAAGGGGACAGGCCATGACCGATCCGGTTCATACCAGTACGCACGACCGTTTGACCGCACCTGCCCATGCCGCCTTCCGGGGCACCGCACGCGTTGTCGGGGCGATCTACCTCGCCGGCATGGTGCTCGGCATCGGGGGCAACCTGCTCATCCTGTCGATCCTCGGCGCGTCCGATCAGTTGTCGTCGGTCGCCGAGAACAGCGATCTCCTCGCTCTCGGAGCAGTGCTCTGGCTGTTCGCCGTCGCCGGTGACGCCGCGCACGGAATCTTGATGTTCCCGGTCCTGAGGCCCCACGGCGAGCGCATGGCGATGGCCTACTTCGGCGCAAGGGTCATCGAGGCCACCCTCGTCGCCGTGATGACGCTGCTCATCGTCTGCCAGATCCCCTTGAGTATCGCCAACGAAGCTGCCGTGCCGTCGGAGGCAACCACCCTCGAGGCCCTGAGCGGGGTACTCCACGAGGCCGAGCTCTTCGCCTACGAGTTCGGCATGGTCGCCCTCGGGGTCTCCGGCGTGGTCCTGTGCACAGTGCTGCACCGATCGCACCTGCTGCCCCGCGGCTTGGCGACCTGGGGCCTGATCGGCAACGCCCTCCTGCTGGCCGGTTCCCTGCTGCAGATCCTCGGACTCGAACTCAATTCGATCCACACCGTCCTGGGAGGGCTGTGGGAGGTCTTCATCGGGGTCTGGCTTCTCACCAAGGGCTTTGTCACCCCGTCCCCGGAGGCCGCCGACCCATCCGCCGCGGGGCGTGCGGTCGGGGCCGGCCACTCGGGGCCGGTCCCGACCGCGAGGAACAGGTAGACCGCGCAGGGGAAACGCGGGGCCGGCGCGGGGGCGGGGGAGGTGGTGTTGCGGGTGGTTCCGGTGTGTTGGTGGCAGGCCCCGCCGGGGGGCTCGGGTCCGGAGCAGGTCCTGGCGGGGTACGAGTCCATCGTCACCCTCCCCTGGCAACCCCCACCCACCAGGTGCCCCGATTCCGTCCCGGTCCGTACACGGCGCACCGGTAGCGTGGTGGCGTGCTCACCAGGCTGAGGGTCGACGGGTTCAAGAACCTCCTGGACTTCGACATGGAGTTCGGGCCCTACACATGCCTTGCGGGCCCCAACGCTGCCGGAAAATCCAACATTTTCGATGCGATCGAATTCCTGAGCCTGCTCGCGGACCACCCGTTCGCCGAGGCCGCTCACGGTCTGCGTGCCGCGGGCCTCCCCAGCGGAGACCCGGAAGCTCTGTTCTGGCAGTCCGGCAGCGAATCCGCGACCAGGTTGCGTCTCGCGACCGAGATGCTGGTCGCACCGGAGGTGGAGGACGATTTCGGCCGCCGGGGCGAGCCCACCGCCAGGTTCCTGAGCTACGAAGTCGAACTGGAACACGTGTCATCTCCCGACGGCGGGCCCTCGGCCCCCGGCGCCCATGTACCGGGGCCTCTCCGGCTCGTCAGCGAGGATCTTCGGTGCTTCTCCCGCAAGGAAACGATCCGTCGCCTTCCCGCGCCCCTGCGCGGCAAACCCTTCCTGGACGCCGTCCTCAAGACCAAAAACAGGGCGCCGTTCATCTCCACGGAGACCGACGGCGCCGGGGCCCGAGTCGTGGCAGTCCATCAGGATGGTGGGAGCCGCGGAAAACCCCGTGTCTCCCCGGCCCGGAGAGCACCACGAACAGTGATCAGCACGACCACCACGATCGACGACCCGACGATCCTGGCAGCCCGACGGGAAATGCAGCAATGGCGGCTCCTGGCCCTGGAACCATCGGCCATGCGAGCCCCGGACAGCATGACGAGCCCATCCACGATCGCAACGAACGGGGCCCACCTGGCTGCCGCTCTGACCAGAATGGTGCGGGAACAGTCTCCTGACGTGCTCGCGGCGGTCGCGGCGGAAGCCGCAGCCCTGACCGACGTCCGCCAGATAGCCGTCGACGTCGACCCCCGTCGGGACCTGCTCACCTTGCAGGCCCGTATCGGCTCCGATCCGCTGCTGCCCGCCCGGGCCCTGCCGGACGGGACCCTGCGGTTCCTGGCCCTGTGCGTCATCGCCCTCGACGACACCTACGCCGGGCTGATCTGCCTGGAGGAACCGGAGAACGGCATCCATCCGGGCCGGATCGAGGCCATGGCAGATCTCGTGCGGGACCTCGCCCTCGACCCCGCTGCCCCTCCAGGACTCGACAACCCGTTCCGGCAAGTCGTCGTGAACACGCATTCCCCGGCTTTCGTACGGCTGCAGAACCCCCAGGACATCCTGCTGGCCAGACCGACGACGCTCCAACGCAACGGCACCCTGGCCACCACGGTGCGCGCCGTCCCCCTGGCGGACACCTGGCGGGCCAAGGACGCCCCGATGGTCACCAGCACGGCAGAGATCTCCGACTCCCTGACGATCCTGGCCCTCTCCTGACACCACCGCTCACGGACCCGTCCCGGGAACGACGCTGACGGCGTCAGGGGGTCAAAGGGTCAGGGCGTCAGGGGGTCAGGGCACGGACGACGGTGTCGGCCAGGAGGCGACCGCGCAGGGTCAGGACCACGCGGCCGGCGAGGGCGGCGGGGCCCTCGATCAGGCCGTCGGCGATCAGGGCGGCCACGGCGGGGCGACCGGACGCCGGGACCTGTTCGCGGGGCAGGCCGTCGGACAGGCGCGTGCCCAACAGGACCTGTTCGAGGGCCGACTGCTGCGCGGTGAGGGTCTCCCGGCCCTCTGCGGGGCTCAGGCCCGAGCCCGCCAGGTCGGCGTGGCGGCGGGGCGAACGAACGTTCCACCAGCGCACTCCCCCGACGTGCGAGTGCGCGCCCGGGCCCACCCCCCACCAGTCGTCGCCGCGCCAGTAGCCGAGGTTGTGCCGGCAGGCGTCCGCGGGGGTCCTGGCCCAATTGCTCACCTCGTACCAGGCGTACCCGGCCCCCGCGAGCACGGCGTCGGTGAGTTCGTAGCGTGCGGCCAGATCGTCGTCGTCGGGGGCGGCGGCCCGGCCGGCGGCCACCAGGGAACCCAGGCGGGTACCCGGTTCGACCACGAGGGGGTAGGCCGACACGTGGTCCGGGGCGCACTCCAGGACCGCGGCGAGAGTGGCCCGCCAGTCGTCCTCGGACTCCTGCGGGGTCCCGTAGATCACGTCCAGGCTCACGGCCAGCCCGGCCTCGCGGGCCCAGCCGACAGCGGCCGGGACATTGTCCGGGTCGTGCGTTCGATCCAGGGCCGCCAACACGTGCGGAACAGCCGATTGCATCCCGAAGGACACCCGTGTGAACCCGGCCGCGGCCAACTCCGCCAGGGAACCCCGCGTCACCGAATCCGGGTTCGCCTCCACGGTCACCTCGGCCCCGGCCACCAGACCGAAACGGTCCCGCACCGCCCCGAGCACGCGGGCCAGGTCCTGCGCCGGCAGAACCGTGGGCGTCCCGCCCCCGAAGAACACCGTGGACGCCGCCCGCCGGGCGACCCCTGCCCCCTCCAGCACCCGCACGGCCAGGTCGAGTTCGGCCTCGACCACCGTCACGTACCCGGCCCGCTCCCGGTCACCGCCGAGATCGGCCGTGGTGTACGTGACGAAATCGCAGTAACCGCACCGTCGCGAACAGAACGGGACATGCACGTAAACCCCGAACGCCCGTTCCGCACTGCCGTCGGCCACCGACGCGGGCAAATCCCCGCCGGGCGGGGGTCGGCCGTCGTCCGGACAGACGCCGGAGGTCAGCGTCTGCCCTTGTCGGTGGAGGGCTCGTCGCTGGACAGCGCGGCGATGAAGGCTTCCTGGGGAACCTCGACCCGGCCCACCATCTTCATGCGCTTCTTGCCCTCCTTCTGCTTCTCCAGCAGTTTGCGCTTGCGGGAGATGTCACCGCCGTAACATTTGGCCAGCACGTCCTTGCGGATCGCACGAATGTTCTCCCGGGCGATCACGCGGGAGCCGATCGCCGCCTGGATCGGGACCTCGAACTGCTGTCGCGGGATGAGGGTCTTGAGCTTGGACGCCATGGCGACCCCGTAGGCGTACGCCTTCTCCCTGTGCACGATCGCGCTGAAGGCGTCGACCGCGTCACCGTGGAGCAGGATGTCCACCTTGACCAGGTCGGCGGCCTGCTCGCCGTCGGGCTCGTAGTCCAGGGAGCCGTAACCCCGTGTGCGGGACTTGAGCTGATCGAAGAAGTCGAACACGATCTCGGCCAGCGGCAGCGTGTACCGCAGTTCGACCCGCTCGGCCGACAAGTAGTCCATGCCGCGCAGGGAC
This sequence comes from Actinomycetota bacterium, assembly GCA_030837505.1. GTDB lineage: Bacteria > Actinomycetota > Actinomycetes > Actinomycetales > Kineosporiaceae > JAUPKJ01. The sequence continues at coordinate 9,521 of JAUPKJ010000134.1, read as the reverse complement.
CCGCGACGGTGCTGACACAGTTCCATGATGGTGCCGATGTACTCCGTGGGGGCCAGCACCGTGGCCCGGACCACGGGCTCGCGCACCTCGGCGATCTTGCCGGCGGGGAACTCCGAGGGGTTGGTCACGACCAGTTCGCTGTTGTCCTCCATGGTCACCCCGTAGATCACGTTGGGGGCCGTGGAGATGAGGTCCAGGCCGAACTCCCGTTCCAGCCGCTCGCGCACGATCTCCAGGTGCAGCAGCCCCAGGAACCCGCAGCGGAACCCGAACCCGAGGGCCGCGGAGGTCTCCGGTTCGAAAACCAGCGCCGCGTCATTGAGCTTGAGCTTGTCGAGGGCCTCGCGCAGGGCCGGGTAGTCCGAACCGTCGATCGGGTACAGGCCCGAGAACACCATCGGCCGGGGATCCCGGTACTCGCCCAACGCCGTCGCAGCCGGCTTGACCGAACTGGTGACGGTGTCGCCGACCTTGGACTGGCGCACGTCCTTGACGCCCGTGATGAGGTAGCCGACCTCCCCGACCCCGAGCCCCTGCGAGGGCACGGGCTCGGGGGAGATCACGCCGATCTCCAGCAGCTCGTGGGTGGCCCTGGTGGACATCATGGTGATCCGCTCGCGCGCACTCAGCGAGCCGTCCACCACCCGCACATACGTCACGACGCCCCGATAGGTGTCGTACACCGAGTCGAAAATCATGGCGCGGGCCGGGCCCTCGGCCCGTCCCGTGGGGGCCGGGAGCTGCCGGACGATCACGTCGAGCAGTTCCTTCACCCCGTCGCCCGTCTTGCCCGACACGCGCAGGCAGTCGGCCGGGTCGCACCCGATCAGACCCGCCAGTTCCGCAGCCTGTTTGTCAGGCATGGCCGCCGGCAGGTCGATCTTATTGAGGACCGGGATGATCGTGAGGTCGTTCTCCATGGCCAGGTAGAGGTTGGCCAGTGTCTGGGCCTCGATCCCCTGAGCCGCGTCGACGAGCAGGACGGCGCCCTCGCAGGCCGCCAGGGAACGGGAGACCTCGTAGGTGAAGTCCACGTGCCCCGGAGTGTCGATCATGTTGAGGGTGAAGATCTCGCCGTCGAGTTCCCAGGGCATGCGGACGGCCTGGGACTTGATGGTGATCCCGCGTTCGCGCTCGATGTCCATGCGGTCCAGGTATTGGGCGCGCATCTTGCGGGCGTCGACGACCCCGGTGATCTGCAGCATCCGGTCCGCCAACGTCGACTTCCCGTGATCGATGTGGGCGATGATGCAGAAGTTCCGGATCGCCTCGGGCGGTGTGGCGGACGGTGTGTGAACCGTGCTGGCCATCGGGGACACGCGGTGCTACCTCGCTACCTCTGCACTGGACTGAACGTGACGGCCCCATGCTCCCACGAGGTGACCTCGGGGCCGTACGTCTGTATCCTCGAACAAAAATGTGATATCACTTTGCCATCACAGTGATCGGATGTTCGGGATCCGATCCCCAGCCGACGGAGTGTGCGATGACCGCTTCCACCACCGACCCCGGCGCCGGCCTGCCCGGTCTGCCCAGGACCGCTGCGCAACCCCCCGTCGAACGCCCCGCGTGGGCGATCAGCGGCTGGGTCGCCCTCCTGTGGGTCCTGATCGCCACGATTCCCCAGGTGGGGGCGGCGGTCGCCCTGTCGACAGGTACCTGGGACAGCAGTGCACAGATCACTCTCGGGGCTGTGATCATCACCCTGGTCGGTCTGATCCAGTTCTCCTTCGTGACCGGGTTGCACGTGATCTCGCCCATGCACACGGTCGTCGTGCAGTTCTTCGGTCGTTACATCGGCACCGTCCGTCGGACGGGACTGCTGTTCGTCATGCCCTTCAGCACCCGGCGCAAGGTGTCCGTACGGGTGCAGAACTTCGAGACCGGCAAGCTGAAGGTCAACGACGCCGACGGCAACCCGGTCGAGTTCGCGGCCATCGTCGTCTGGCAGGTGGCCGACACCGCCCATGCCGTCTTCGCCGTCGAGGACTACCGGGACTTCATCGAGACCCAGGCGGAGTCCGCGCTGCGCCGCGTGGCCGTCGATCACCCCTACGACACCGACGACACCAACGAGGAGGGGAGGACCTCCCTGCGGGGGTCCACCGACGTGGTGTCGCAGGAGCTGGCGCAGGAAGTGTCCGCCCGCACGGTCGTGGCGGGCATCAAGATCCTCGAGGTCCGTATCAGCCACCTGGCCTACGCTCCGGAGATCGCCCAGGCCATGCTGCAGCGTCAGCAGGCGGGCGCCATCATCGCGGCCCGCAGCAAGATCGTGGACGGCGCCGTCGGGATGGTCGAGATGGCCCTGGACCGGTTGCAGTCCCGGGGAGTGGTCGAACTGGACGAGGAGCGCAAAGCAGCCATGATCAGCAATCTGCTGGTCGTACTCTGCGGTGAGGCCAGGACGACCCCCGTGGTGAACACCGGGACCCTCTACCAGTAGGAGGGACCGCCTTCCAGGAAGGTCTGCCCGTGTCCGACGGCCAGTCCCCCCGACGGGGACGCAAGACCATGGCGCTGCGGCTCGACTCGGCCGTCCACGGGGCGGTCGCCTCGTGGGCGGCGGCCGAGCTGCGCAGCGTCAATGCCCACATCGAATGGCTCCTGCGCAGAGCCCTCGTCGAGGAGGGCCGGATGCCGCAGGACGCCGGGCCCGCGGCCCGGCGAGGGCGCCCACCCCGGCCGCCCGTCCAGGAGGAGCCCGCCGACGAAGGGGAAGAGGGCTGATACCCTTTCTCCTCGGTGCGTGCCCAGGTCGTGCACGCCTCGGTTCCGTCGCCACCCGGTGTCCTCACCACCGACGGTCCCAAACGGAATCGACGCCCTCAACCGACCTGCCCAGTACTGGAGAGAAGACAACGCCGTGGCCAACATCAAGTCCCAGATCAAGCGGAACCTCACGAACGAGAAGCGCCGCCTGCGCAACAAGGCGGTCAAGTCCGAGCTGAAGACGCTCGTGAGGTCCTTCCGCGAGGCTGCAGCGGAGGGCAACAAGGAGGCTGCTCAGACCGCCATGCGCCTCGCGTCGAAGAAACTCGACAAAGCGACGAGCAAGGGCGTGATCCACAAGAACCAGGCGGCGAACCGCAAGTCCGCCATGGCTCTTCGCCTCACCTCGCTCTGAGTCCGCCCCGCGGCACAGAGTTCCCGCTCGACGGCGCTCCGGCGCCGGAGTAGCAGCAACTGGTAAGGGGTGCTTCCGGTCGTTGACCGGGGCGCCCCTTGCCGTTTTGTCCGGGCCCGGTTTTCGACGGGAGGTCTTCACCCTCCGCAGGACGTGACCCTCCGACGTGGTTTCGTCACTGTACGCCCCATTCTCTTGACAGAACTCACGAGAACACAGGAGTGTCATCCACTGCACCCCGTTGCGGCGGGACCGCTTGGCCTCCCGATCCGTCCCGAGATCCGCTCGGTGTGCGCTCGACGTGACAGCCGCCCAGAATCAGGAGCGTTCCCACGATGACCCGTCGCCGGCGCCTGTTCGGTCCCGGACACCTCGCGCTGGCGACCGGCGGCGCCGTGCTGGCAGTGGTCCTGGGCTTCGGCACGGACAACGACGCCGGAACCAGCGCCTACCTGCCCGGGGACGGACCGACCCTCTCGGACCCGGAGAGCGACGATCAGCTCGCCTCCCCCGACCGGAACGATCTGACCGCCTCGTCCTCCCCCGGACCCTCGCAGACGCCCTCCGCTTCGCCGTCCCCCTCGCGGAGCCGGGCGACCGAACGCCCCGAGACCTCTCCCACCCCCACTCCCCGCCGCACGGAGAGGGCCGACAGGACCCGCACGACGCCGTCGTCGACCCCGCGGCCCACGGCGCCGAGCGCTCCTTCGCCCTCGCCCAAACCCACAGCGACCCGGCGGACGCCGGCCTCCGCGCCGGGCACGCCGGCCTCCTCGGCCGTTCACAACGCGCAGGAGAGCGAGGTCCTGCGCCTGGTCAATGTCGAACGGGCCGGCTCGGGGTGCGGGCCCGTGACCGCCGATGGCCTCCTGGCGCAGGTGGCTCGGGCCCACAGCAAGGACATGGCAGTCAACAAGTTCTTCGATCACAACAGCCAGGACGGGCGTTCGCCCTTCGACAGGATGCGGGCAGCCGGGTACTCCTTCTCGACGGCGGCGGAGAACATCGCTGCGGGCCAGCAGACGGCGTCCGCCGTCATGGAGTCGTGGATGAACAGCCCCGGGCACCGCGAGAACATTCTCAACTGTGGCCTGAAGGAACTGGGCGTGGGAATGTGGAAGCAGTCGGGCTCCCCGTACGGGATCTACTGGACCCAGGACTTCGGCACCACCTGACCTGACCGGTCCGGCGGGTCAGGGTCTGATGGGTCAGGGTCAGGGTTAGGGTCCGGGTCCGGCGGGTCAGGGGCGGCGGGCTCTGGCGACGGTGAGCACGGCCCGTTCCACGGCGAAGACAGGGTCCCGGCCGGCCCCCTTGACCTCGGCATCGGCTCGGGCCACGGCCAGCACTGCCGCCGCAAGACCTTCCTCGGTCCATCCCGACAGCTCCCGGCGGGCCCTGTCGAACTGCCAGGGCGCCATCCCCAGGGACGGCGCCAGCTCGGCGGAACGACCCCGGCCCGCGACGCTGACCTTCGCCAGAGCCCTGACCTTGGCCGCGAGGGCTGCGACGACGGGCACCGGGTCCGAGCCCGTGGCCAGGGCATGCCGCAGCAGGGACAGCGCCTGGTCCGCCCGGCCGGCGACAGTGGCATCGGCAACCTTGAAACCGGTCACCTCGACCCGACCGCCGAACCATTCCTCCACCTGTTCGACCTCCACCCGGGCAGAGGTGCTCTCGGACAGTTCGAGACCCTCGGCCAGTTGGCGGCAGGCCGCCGCCAGTTCCGCCAGGTTGCTGCCCAGGGCGTCCACGAGGGAGCGCAGGGCCTGGGGTGAGGCCTGAGCGCCGGAACGCCGGAACTCCCCGGCCGCGAAGCCGAGCTTGTCGTCGTCCTTCGCCAGGGACTGGCAGAGGGTTTCCCGGGCCCCCGCCGAGCGGAGCGTGTCCAGCAGGCCCCGGCCGCGTGCCCCCCCCGCGTGCCTCAGGATCACGCAGATCTCGTCGACCGGATCGGCCGCGTAGGCCGTGAGGTCCTGCACGAGGGCCTCCGGTGCCGCTTCCAGCCCCTCGATCCGGATCAGGATCCCCCCTCCGAAGAGCGACGGACTGGACATCAGGGCCAAGGTGCCCCGCTCGTAGCCGGAGGCTGCGATCCGCTCCACCGACAGTTCGGGGTCGGCGGCCCGCGCGGCCGCGGTGACGTCGTCCATGGCCCTCTGGGCCAGGACGTCCTCGGGCCCGACGAGGAGAACCAGGGGGGCCGGGGCCACTTCCCCGAGCGGCACCGTTCTGGCGGAACCACCCGACCTGCCGGTGGAGGAGGTGCTCTTCTTGCGCGTCCCGGACGGAGCTGCCACATCGACAACTCTAGTGCTCCGTCGGCCGGGGCGTTCGCGGTGAACGATGCACCATGGTTCCGGGTGAGGACGACGCCGCCGGGGGGCGGCGTGGTGGTGGTCGGGGGCGGCGTGGGCGGGTAGGTCGTTCGGGTGGCGCGGAGCGGCATTCGAGGGAATCCCGTCCGGATTGTCCCGCTGCTGCGGTCACGATCGGGCCGACTGGGGGAGAGTGGCCAACGACCGTTCACTCAAGGTCGTGTTCCGTCATTCCGAATCAGGGTGGTAGGAGTCCCGTTCGGGGCGGGCAGGAGAAAGGGGAGCCGGCAGACGTGTCCGGACGCTTGGGATCCGGGCCCCCCAAAACACGGCGCAGGTCCGGTGCCGCAGCGGCCGGAGCTCCGTACCGCGGTGCGATGACGCGCGGTGCAAGGAGCTCCGTCGTCGGCTTGGTGCCCGCCCCCAGAAACGGCCGCCGGAAGCCTGCGATCGACACCGTACGGGCGGCCCCCGTCGAGGGTGGGATCACCCGCTCTCTCCTGGTCTTCCTGGGCCTGCTCATGGTGTTCTCCCTGTTCTCGGTGGCCGTGGCCAGGGATGCGGCCAACCGGGCCTCGCGTTCCCTGGCGCTGTCCGACGTCTACCGGGAAGCTTCCCTGGACCTGTACGAATCCGAGACGACGATCAAGTCCTACCAGGTCCAGCCCGCCCAGCGGCTCAGGAAGGAACTGACCCGGGCGGGGCAGGAAATACTCACTGCCGTCCGTCGGGGTGCGGAACTCGGCGACCGGGACAACAGCAATCTGGCCACGAAGGTCCAGGCGGAGTTCACGCAGTACCAGGCCGCGGTGGAAAAAATGTTCGACGCCGTGGACCGGGGGAAGCAGCCCCAGGAGGTGGCCACCCTCGCGGCCCAGGTCAATACCTACCTTTCATTGATCAAAGGCATGGTGCGGGAGGCTGACCTCCGGGAGGCCGAATCGACCAGGCAGGCTCTCGACCGTTCGAGAACCTTGTCGACCTGGGCCCTCGTGGGAGCGGTGATCGCGGACCTGACGGCCTTCCTGCTCATCATCTTCCTGGGGCTCCAGGTCATTCGCCATAACCGCAGGGTGCTGGACGAAGCCCACAGGATAGAACAACTGTCCCGCTACGACTCGCTCACGGGTCTGCCCAATCGCAGCACGTTCACCGAAAGTCTGGGAAACACTCTGCAGTCCGCCCGGGGGAGCACCCGCGCGCTCATGGTCCTGCTGGTGGACCTCGACCGCTTCCGCGAGATCAACGAAGTGCTCGGGACCGCTGCGGGGGACGAGGTCCTGCGGCAGGCAGCGTTGCGTCTGACCAACCTGGTGGGAGGGCGCAGGGAGGAACGGGCCGGGCAGGGTCGGGCCATGACGGCCCGGTTGGGAGGCAACGAGTTCGCTGTCCTGCTGCCCGTCGTCAGAGGTCCCCTGTCGGTGATCGAGGCTGCGAACAGGGTCACGGAGGAACTGCAACGGCCCTATCAGCTCGGTGAGGCCGCGGTGAGCGTGTGGGTGAGCGCCGGGGCCGCGGTCGCGATCGGTGGCCAGCACGAGGTCGACGATTTGTTGCGTCAGGCCGACATGGCTCTGGACGAGGCCAAGACCACCAAGGTGGGGGCGGTGGTCTTCGACCCCGTTCGCCACGTGCGCGGGCAGTCGCGTCTGATGCTCCTGACCGAATTGCGTCGGGCCGTGGACAACGGCAACGAGATCGTCCTGTACTACCAGCCCAAGATCGATCTGCTGAGCGGCGAGATCCGCGGGGTCGAGGCCCTCGCTCGCTGGCATCATCCGACCCGGGGGATGATGCCGCCCTCGGAGTTCATCCCGGCGGCCGAGGGCTCCGGTCTGATCCTCACCCTGACGACGCTGCTGTTGGACCTGGCCCTGGCCCAGGTCAGGGATTGGCTCGACCAGGGACTGCATCTTCCTGTGGCCGTCAACATCTCGACCAGGTCCCTGGCCGACAAGAAGCTGCCGGAGCGGGTGACGCAGGCGCTGTTGAAGTACGAGGTTCCGGCCGAGATGCTGCGGCTGGAGGTCACGGAGAGCATCGAGATCCTGGACTCTGTGCGCGCCATGGAGATCCTCCAGCGGTTGAGGGAGATCGGGGTCCGGCTGGCCATCGACGATTTCGGGACGGGGTATTCCTCGCTGTCCACTCTGCAGACCTTGACCTTCGACGAGTTGAAGATCGACAAGTCTTTCGTGCTCGGGATGGGGGTCGAGGAGGGCAACAGTGCCCTCGTACAGGCTTCCATCGATCTGGGCCACACCCTCGGGCTCACGGTGGTGGCCGAGGGCGTGGAGACCTCGGACCACGTGTGGGAGCTGCGCCGGATGGGCTGCGACATGGGGCAGGGCTATTTGTTCGCCCGCCCCATGCCCGCAGCGGATCTCCAGGGCTGGATGTTCCAGAACCACATGTACTCGGGCAGCTCCACCTGACCCGGACCGGGTCAGGGTCCTCGGGGAAGGACCTCGATCCGGGATCGGTGTCCGGGCCTGACGGCGAGGTCGCGGGAGTGGCTGGTCGTCAGGACAGTGGCCCCCTCCCGTTCGAGCATGGTCAGGGCAGCGCTGCTGGGGTGCCCGTGGGGGTTGTTCTTCCCGACGCTCACCAGGGCGAAGCGTGCCCGGAGCAACCTGTACAGGGCGGGGACCTGACGGGAAGAACCGTGATGGGCCACTTTGACGACGTCGACCTCGCCGAGCCCGCCCCGGAAGGGGCCGCAGGCCACTGAGCAGCGGGATCGGAGCGCCCGCTGCCCGGCGAGTTCCAGATCGGCCAGGTCCAGGAGGGTCATGGTCCCCGTCGGCCCGGTCAGGTGCAGCAGGACCGGCAAGGACGCGTCGTTGAGGGAGCTGTCGTCCGGTGGCCCCGCCGAGTCCGGTGGCCCCGCCGATTCCGGCAGAGCTGCCGAGCCCGGCAGAGCTGCTGAGTCCGGCAGAGCTGCTGAGTCCGGTGGCCCCAGGATCCACCAACGCACGGTCCAGCCCTCCTCGGGCAGGTCTGCGCCTCCGGGAGGACCCTCCTGTTCTCCGGGCCGGTTCTTCCGGGTCGGCTCGTTCTTCTCCGGGGGGCTGTCCCGGGGGAGAGCGTTGGGCCGTCCGGACGTCCCGGAGTCGCCGGACGCCCCGGAGTCGCTGATCGTCCCGGAGCTGCCGGGGGTCGCGACCGAGAGATCTGCCCCGGAGTCGTGGGCCCAGCGGGTCAGGTTCCGAGCTGCCGCCGCGGGCCGCCCGTCGGAGCCGGTCAGCACGTGCAGGACGTCCCGGTCCCGCAGGGCCCCGGGCAGTCCCGCCACGTGGTCTGCGTGCAGGTGGGTGATGATCACGAGGTCGAGGTGCCGGATGCCCAGGCGCCGCAGGCAGGAGTCGATGGCTCCGGGGTCGGGGCCGGCGTCGATCAGCATCGCCCGGTCCGTCCCTGTCCGGACGGCGAGGGCGTCCCCTTGCCCGACGTCGCACAGGACCGCAGCCCACGCGCTGCCCGGCCATCGGCTCCGGGCTCCGGGCAGGGGCAACGGCAGGGGGCACAGGTAGCCCGCGCAGAGGGCTGCAAGGGCCATGACCACGGTGGGGGCGCGGACCGGACGGGCACGGCAGCAGCGGGCACGAGCGGGATCGGCACGAACAGGATCAGCCTGAGCGGGATCAGCCTGAGCGGGATCGACGCGAGCGGGATCGACGCGAGCGGGATCGGCACGGGGTTCGGCGGTGAGGACTGCGAGGAGGGCCAGGGCTGCGAGGGGCGCGGCCCCCGCCGGTCCGGTGGGCCAGGGGGCCGACGGCACTGGGACGGCGGCGGCCCGATGCGCCACGTCGGCGATCCACCCCGTGGCCCAGGACCCCAGGTGGGCGAGAAGGACGGCGAGGGACGGGCAGGGCACGCAGGTACAGGCGGCGAGGGCGCCGAGAACCGTGGCGGGAACGACGGCGGGCGCTGCCAGGAGGTTGGCGGGGACACTCACGAGGCTCGTCGGCAGGTCGAACAGGAGTAGGACCGGGGCGCAGGTCGTACAGGCCGCCGCGGGCAGGGCGAGGGCGGCTGCGAGGGGACGGGGCAATCCGATCGTCGCGGTCGTC
>JAUPKJ010000133.1 GCA_030837505.1 Actinomycetota bacterium | reverse complement strand
TGGTTCCTATCGGCCCCGACGAGAACGCCCCAGAGCGCCAACCGGGCCGGGCACAGCACCGGGCAAGAGTTCCGAAACAGACCCTAGACCAAGCCCTCCCTGGCAGCCGTCACCGCTGCGGCCACGCGGTTGTCGGCGCCCAGAAGATCGAACAACGCGGTGATGTGACGGCGCACCGTGCGTTCGCTGATTCCCAGATGGCGGGCGATGGCACTGTCGGTCAGCCCAGCGCACAGCAGCCGCAGCACGTGGAACTGTGTGCGGGTCATTCCCGGGGGCGCCCCGCTCCGGCCGGGACCGCCCTCGTCCGGGCGGGCGGCATCCACTTCGTCTGCCGCCTCCCGCAGGTTCTGATTCCGGCCGGGGCTCAGTGCGACCCCTCTGGCCCACAGACGATCGAAGAGTGTCACCGCGAGATCCACCAGGACCGGGGCCCGGACCAGGGCCGCCCCCTGCATGCCGGTGCTGTCCAGGGGGAGCAGGGCCAGGGAGGTGTCCACGATCACTGCCTTGCACGGCAGACGGTCGACGACGCGCAGTTCCCAACCGACTTCCACAGCCCGTTCGATCAGCGCGCCGGCGTCCTTGTGATCGAGGACCGCCCTGGTGTAAAGACTGCGGAAACGCACTCCCCGTTCCACCAGGCTCGGCGGTGGCACCTGGACCTGCCGCGGGTCCGGGGCCGTGCGGAAGTGCTCGGTCTCGAAGACCCTGACCTCGTTCCGGGCTCCCAGGGCCAGCTCGACCGACAGTGCTCCGATCGTCGCGGGGTCGGTGAGCACCTCGATCTCGCGGCGGGGGTCGCCCTCGCAGGCGCACCCCGACCGATGGACCTTCTCCAGCTCGTCGAGCTTCTCGCGGGCCACCATGAGCGATCGTTGCTGGGCGACCATCCGTTGCTGGGTCAACAGGGCTGCGTTCTCCAGGGCCCTGGCGGGCTCGATCGGGACCAGCTGGGGGGCGCCGACGTAGCGTTCCCTGGCGAAGCCACCGGTCAGGAGCTCCCTCATGGCAGGCGACCTGGCCTCGGGGCAGTCCAGCCCCACGCAGCCCTCGCGCAGCAGCTGTAGATACAGGCCGGACGCCTCGGACGACAAAATTCCTTCGAGCATGTGCACCCCCCACGGTGCATCGGTCCCGGAACGGCGGCGGTCATCCTCTCAGTGGTACGGGTTTTTCCCGTCCTGTGAGGGGACCTGAATCCCACGGGACAGTTCAGAACGACCGTAGGTCTCCGGTGAGGCCGGCCCCTGCCCCAACTCGGATCGGACGTGTGCTATTCGGGCCCCTGCGGACGAAAGAAATTTACAGCGCGTAGTCCGGGGAACCGGGACCGGGGGAAAGCCGGGCGGGCGGGGGCGCCGTCCCCGCCCGCCCGGTGAGGGATCAGTAGGGCGGTTCGGACCACTCCCTGGGCGCGCAGTGCAGAACCGGTCCGGAGTGGGTTCCGCTGTGGGACCACTCCCGCGGGATGGCCGAACCGTCCCCGTCCTCGGCCGTCGTCCGATTCCGCATGGGGAAGCCGTCCCCGCCCGGTCCGGTGAACGCACAGGCCAGGCCCGCGAACAGTAGGGCACCCGCCGCGAACACGGCGACCTCGACCCGTCGATGCATGGTTGGGCTCCTCCCCGAGGGCCGGATCCCTGACAGACCCGGCCGGACAGGGGCACTGTAGAAGACGCCCCCGACTCCCCGGACGCCTGTGATTATTCGCACATGGATCTACCGGGGCAAACAGCGTCAACCCGGGCCATCGGCGGATCCTCTAGGGAATGGCGTCGACCCCGACGGAGTTCTCCAGCGCACTCACGCCGGCATTGACCACGAACACGACGACGACGGCCGCGAGAACGAGGACGGACAGCGTCCTGCCACCTCCCACCGGGTACGACCAGCCCAGTGTCCACGCGGTGAACAGTCCGAACACCACCAGCCCCGCGAGGATCCCCTGCGGCGCGCCCCAGGCCGTGCCCGTCAGCCACCCCGCGCAGCAGCCCTCCACCGCCCAGAAGAGGATCAAAGCGGCCAGGACCGCCGGCGGGAAACCCGGCCGGCCCAGATGCTGCCCGGACGGAGCCCGACCCGTCGTCTCCAGCGAGGGCGCTTCCCGGGGATCAGCCGCAGCTCCCGGCGGGCGCGGCCCTCCGGGGGCCGTCTGCCCGGGGACACTCCTCGAGGCCCGGGCCAATCTGCCCGGCAGCTCCACCAACCGGGAACGCAGGAGGTGTCGTTCCGCCGGGTCCATCGCGGACAGGACCCTGGCGGGCCCCGGCTCCCCGAGGACGTCCGAGACGATCCTGGTCCGTTCCGCGTCGCTCAGGGCCGTCACCAGCGCGACCAGCTCACAGGACGGCAGCCCCCCGGTTCCCGGAACCTCCTGGCGGGCCGTCTCCAACAGGCCCAGAAGAACCTTGTGCGAGGTATGCCCCAGGCGCAGGCACGCCCCGACACGCCCGACGGCATCGCGTACCAGCGCCCGGAACAGCTGTCCCGGCAGCTGGCCCGTCGGCCGACCCCGGTCCTGTCCGCGCGTCTGCCAGTGGTCGGTGGACATGGATACGCACCTCACCTCGCGCCGTTCGGGCCCTTCACGTCGGAGGCTCCTGCTGATCTCCACCGTAGCCCGCACGAGCGCCTCCGGTGCCCTGAACACCCGTTTTCCGTTCGGCCCCGCACCGTCCGTCGGCGCGGGGCCGGTCCTGGCCCCGTCCCTGCAGCCCTCTTCCGCCGAGGGGACCGACCGGGATGGAACGAACAACACCGTCCGGACGGCACGGAACTACTACCGTGGTCGCCATGGCACGGGGAGCCAGAAAGAACTGGGACGTCGAACAGCTCCGCGATCGATACGTCGAGGCCGCGCTGCAGGTCTTGCAGGAGAAAGGACCAGACGGCTTCACCCTGCGCCGGGTGGCCGAAAGGGCAGGCACCTCGACCATGGGTGTCTACACCCGCTTCGAGGGCCGACCCGGCCTGGTCCGGGCGGTTTGCGAGAACGGCCTGTCCCAGCTGCGCGATCATCTGCTGGTGGCGCTCCGGTACCCCCATCTGTCGGGTGCGCGCGGGCCCCGGGCCCGGCCGACTGCTCCGGTCGGGCAGGAGGACCCCCGGCCGCGGCCCGGGGAACGGGACCCCTCCGAAAGGGTCCTAGCCCTCGCCCTGGCCTACCGGGACTTCGCCCTGAGGCATCCCCATCTGCACACGCTGTTGTCCTCCTCGCAGACCGACACCGAGCCGGGGGGATACCCCAAGACCAGGGAGCTGTGCCACGGGCTGATAACCGAGGCTTTGACGGGCCCGGGGACCCCCCGCCGCGACGGCCCGGCCGGACAGGCCCACGCCCCGGCCGGACAGGCCCACACCACCGAACAGACCCCAGCCGTCGGAGGAAGCCCGGTCAGGGCCCCCGATCCCGCCGACCTCCTGTGGGCCTGCCTGCACGGGATGGTCTGCACGGAACTCGCAGAGGGGCACGGGGACGGCTCCTGCGGCAGCGAAACAGGCCCGGGAAAAGAACGGCTGCTCATGGGTCTGAGAGTCATGCTGACAGGTCTGCGCGACCCGGAGGGGCGAGCCTCCTGGCGGTCGCTCTGAGAACGTGGTGCGACTGCTCACTTGCTGTGATCATGAGGTCTCCTTGAAGGACTTCTGACGGCGTCTTGAGCGAGTTGTCCGAAAGCTGAACACATGAAACGGACCACGCCCGGCACCGGAGCACGTTCCCCCCGCACCCTCCTGACCCTCTCCGGCCTCCTCGCGGCCGGAGCCGTCGCGGCCACCGGGGTCGTCACGACCCTGGCCTCGGCCCACACCCACACCCACCACGGCCGCGGCCCGACCCTCACCGACCCCTGCGCCACGACCACTCCGACCCGCCCCCGGTCCGCCGGTGACCTCGCGGACGGCAACACCCCCCACCGCAGCCTGCCCGGCAACCGCCCCGAACCGACCGGCACCCCGGGCGCCGACGACCCGATCCCCACCGTCACCGGCAACCGCCCTGGCCGGTCGCACGAACACCGGCGACCCTCACGACCGGGTCGGCCCGGCCCGTCCTGTTCCCCGACCGCCGGCCCCACGGCAACCCCGACCGGCGATCCGACGGACACCCCCACCATCGCCCCCACCGAGGACCCCGGCACCCGTCCGACCGCCCGTCCGAC